>JALSTK010000024.1 GCA_026983775.1 Calditrichia bacterium | reverse complement strand
GTGCCCTTCTTTGGCTATAGATAAGTCCGTTTGGCCCCTGTAACAAACAATTCGTTTGGGAAGGTATGTTTCTTGCTGCATAATATGGGCCAGCACATCCAGATAAACACCGGAAACTTTGTAGGAAGACAGATCCACGGAAAGCGTTTCTTGTAAAGAATCTTCTTTACTCTTTGCCATATTCAGTAAATTCTGCAGACTAATACTTTGAAGCCGGTCAAGAGTTTTATCCGTACCGGCCTCTTTTAAAACGATGGTAAGAAGGTCGGATGCAAAACTTTTCGAATCCTTTTCCAGAGCTTTTATATTCATTTCTTCCGCTCTTAAGGTATAGGAAAATTTCATTTTCCCCGTCGGATCCATAAGATTGCTTCTGAAAAAGGGCCTGGTAAGCAGAGTATCGTTTATTTGTGGAAAAGTGAGTGCCGGCCCTTTAAGCGTGAAAAGGAAAGAACCGTAAGCAGTGCTGTCTCCTTTTTTCTCGGAAAACAAACGCAACGGAAATTCTTCACCACGCTGTTCCGCCAAGGAATTGGTGGAACTCTTGTTCAGACCGCCGGTTCCGCAAGCAGCGTTTTTAATCAGGTAGGGCGCTGAATTGTATTTACGATAGACAATCAAATTATCATAAGAAGGGGGATTGGAAATATAATTGGCATACACGGAGATATTGGGATAGCGGCTGTAATCGGATAGGGTAGTCACAGGGCTCCAACTGCCGTTTACTTTGTTTACTTTTAAGACGGAATAGCCGTTGCCGTACCAGACAATGGTGGCGTCATTATAATCGGTGTTTAAAAAGGTGGTAACGGCCGGTTGTTCATTCACCTCATAATCGCCCGGATAAAACTCGGAAATCGCACCCCAGTTGGAATTGGAGGTGGATGTTTTTTTACGGTAGACAATCAGTTTATCCGCTTCCTGGCCATTGTCCCGGGCCTGCCAGACCAGAACCGGTTTATTGTCGTTTTTTCTCACGGCGATGGAGGGATATCCGTTCTCACTTAAACTGCCGATATCGGAAACCCGGCGGTAATAGCGCCAGCGGAATGAATAATCTTCATCAACATAATAGAGCATATTTACATAATAAATCTGATTGTTTTTTTGCCAGGCCAGATGTGTAGCATAACCGCTGCCGCCGTCGTTGGCCAGGGTCGGGTACAAACACCCGGCGCCGGTGTTGGGAACCGATTCTAAAGAAGACCATTCTCCTTCATCGGTATACACTTTAAATTTCAATTTCGTACCGTCATTCCACACGGCCATTACAAAATTCAGGTTCATGTTGGTCGTAATTACCGGATGTACCGACTGAAGTGAAGATGTTCCTAAGGTTGCAATATAGGAGTTACCCTCCTGTCTGTATCTAATATGACCGCCCGAAGCCGAATGTTCATACCAGACCACATGGTAGTGATTAAAGGACCCGATGGCAATGGAGGGGTCCGAATTGTTACCGCTGCCGTTGCTCAGGCGGACTTCTTTATGCCAGGTGGCGCCTTCGTTTGTAGAATAGGTATACCAGATTTCCCCATCATCTTCATAAACCATTTTATACTTGCCTTGACTATCCACGACTACCCGCCGTCCGTTGTTAAAGCCCGTGGCCCGGGATAGGTTGCTAGCCAGATGGCCTTTGTATACAGCCTTAGCTTCGGCGTTATCATCATGGAAGACCAGCGGCGTTTCCGTGCTATTGGGGCTCCGGAAATCCACCTCCGTGCCCTCCCAGTTTAAGAAGTAGCCGGTGATGTTTTGCCCGTGGGCGGTAAAGGTTTGTTGGGCGTCGGCTTTGACGGAGTAGTAAGGAGGTTCCCAGTTCTGATTAGGCCCGCTTTGATCCAAAAACACGCCCTGATGTTGTGAATCTAAAGTTAAATTCAAGGGAGAATCATATTCATGCGGAATGGCATCTAATCCGCGATTTCTTTTTCCATAGAGCGTAATCGTTGTGTCGCGTAACCAGGGGTCTGTAAAAAATATTTTGCCGCCGGAGCTACCTGATAAATCATTTTTAATTACACCAGAGGATATACCGGTAAACTGAGAAATTATTTTATTTGTGTTTTTATCGATGTTAAAATTTTCATTAATCTTAAACAAATTTTTATTTTTCCAATCATGATATTTTCCATTGGCAATAATAATCGTATCAGCCTCAAGCGTTTGCGTACTGCCGTCATCCCAATAAAAATCTTTAGGCACAGGATAGGTTATCCATTGTGACTCCCAATGTTTAATATTCCCAATTGAAGAACCGGTTGAATTTTGCTGATCAACGGTTACCTTTAACGGACCTCCGCCAAGCGCTTCATAAGCATCGGCTTTGCCAAACCCGGATATTTCATTCCATGTCCCACCATTTTTTCCCATAATATCTACAGCATTACTTGTCAAATCATTATAAAACTCTTGATGACTTGACCCGGGATATTTTTCCTTATACAAAGCGGCAATACCGGCAATATGCGGAGCCGCGGCAGAGGTTCCGGGAAACCGCCAATCTCCATTTTCATCTTGATAGCCAAAACCACCGGCACCGGTTATTAACACATTATCAGTGGCGGTAATTACGGGCGTTTTTCTTTCTACAACCGGATCAGTTGTATTGTCTATGTACGTTGGTCCTCTGCTGCTATAATATTCCACATTATTTGTATCCAAAGCATCGTATGCCGCTACGCTTATTACGCCTTCCGCTGCCGGATGTCCGAAAATCTGGTTTTTCACCGGTTGATTATATGAGTGAGTGTATTGCAGCTTTATAGATTCCATTCCTTCAGTACGGTTTAATGCAAGTAATTTAAGCTTAGGGAAAGAAGTATTGGGACTAAGATGATTCATCTTTATTTGTATTACATAATTACGCGCCGCGCCGTTTGTATTGGTAAAAGTTAAGATTTCTCTTGGTGGATTCTCCGTAGAACTCCCCTGAACATCTTTCCCACCATCGCCAAGAGAAGTTGATTCAAGATATTCGTATAAATAAATATCAAAATCTGCCTGTGGCTCTTCCCAGTTATCGGCCCATTGTAAAATAATTTCTACCTTTTGATTGTTTGCCAAACTAAACATATTTTGAATATTTGAAGAGTTATTAGCATAATAAAAGTCATGCCACTTTATATTGCCGTCTCCGTATTCATCGTATTTGGCCGTATACATACTTTCGGCATTATTACCCGCTGCCGAGATATAAATAAGGTCATAATATTGAACCCAATTTGCAATATCTTGAGCAAGTTTGCCATCCTTAAAATAGGGATCACCAGGCCAACCTATATCGTCAACAATAATTCGACAATTACCACCATCCTGTCCAATTAATTGAAAAATTCTACTGCTCATCTCATTTGAAGACGAGCCGGCACTTGCAAAAGAAAAACTACATTGAGGCGCCAAATCATATATAATTTCCATCATGGCCGTTCCTTCAACTCCACCTTCGTTTGCCACATTTATTATATCAGTCGGCAAATCCCCGGTGCCAATAGACTGGCCACGCGAATCTATTCCATCGGAAACCACACCAACGCGGATACCTGCACCGGATATATTATTTGTCGATCTGGCCATATCGGCCTTTAACTGCGAATCCCCTTCCGTTAATATGCTGCCGCTATTAGTTACAGGCCCTATAACAGGTTGAATTGAAAAGACTATCTTCAAAGAAGATATCTCTTCTAGATGATCATATGGCGCAGAACAGATTACTTCCGGCATCCAGTCAATATTCTCCGGCCAATATTTATTGATTTTAACGCACCCCATATCTTCCAAATAGGGTATGACATTTTCCAACTCGGCTTTAGA
Organism: Calditrichia bacterium; assembly: GCA_026983775.1. Taxonomy (GTDB): domain Bacteria; phylum Calditrichota; class Calditrichia; order Calditrichales; family Calditrichaceae; genus JALSTK01. The sequence continues at coordinate 1,056 of JALSTK010000024.1, read as the reverse complement.
TATTGTTTTCTTAAAAATAATATCTATTCTTAATCTTTCTTGTGTATCAAGATTAATGGTTTTATCATTAATCTGGTTTCTTATTTCCCCTAACGATTTGGATTTTTTAAGTATTTTAATTTGATTTATTTTATCCCGCAGAAGTGAACTAATCTTTTTTTGTTCTGGGGATAATGCCATTTTAAGTTCATCGATCGCGGAGGCAGCTTTATTTCTTTTTTGAAGCAAGTCTTTGCTTACTTCTGCATATGAATTAAAGAAAATGAAGAATAAAAAAAGTAATAAAAACAGATAAATCTTTTTCATGATTTGCTCCTTATTTTTTTGATTTAAGGGGCAAAATCAGTATTTTGTTTTGCCCCTTGATTCCGTAGGTGTTTTCATCGGGTGGCCCGAAGTATGTCCTCAGCATACTTCGGGTTTTTATTTTACTGCAAGCATAGGCCTCACCTCCTTAAATTTAATTACTTCTTTTTAGTATGGTTATGATACCCGGACTGATCATATACCCGACTACCACAATCAAGGCATCCTGAACCGATAGAGATACATAGCTTCCGTAACTATTTTTATAAATATATTTCCAGGATAATCCATTAAAATGAAATACATTTCCGAAATCATCCACAACAAAAATATCGTTTATATCATTTCCTCTAATTTTATTCATAAAATATGGATTATTATCGTTGAACAGGTTCCATTTACCTTTCAGATCTCTTTCAAATATTCCATCTCCACAAGCAAAAATTCGCTTCCTGTTTCTAAACCAAATCGAATACGGCTTTCGATTGTTAAACGGCCAGTTATCTTTTTGTGCGGTGTTATCGGGGTGAATATTTAATATGAGTTTTTCGCTTTGTACCAATACCTGTGATGCAGCACACAGTATATAGGGCTTTCCTGTTTTGTTATCAATCCTACCCCAAATATCCTGTATATTTTCCTCCGTCCCGCTCTCGATCCGCTGCCACTGTTGCCCGTCGTAATGGGCAATCAAACCGTTGTTGCCTACTATATACAAATCATGATCCGATGTGCCCCAGATTTTTTTGG
>JALSTK010000023.1 GCA_026983775.1 Calditrichia bacterium | reverse complement strand
TTTATTATAAATGATGAATTAGGTGATATATTCTATATTAAAACAGGCTGGTTAAAAAGATGGGCGAAGTTACCTTTGCAGAGCTGGCAGACAAAAAAGGAATTTTCCGGAGGCGGTGTACTGATCGATCTCGGTATCCAATTAATTGATCTGGCGCTCTATTTGACCGAATTGCCGGAAATAAAAACACTTCGTCTTTATGATTATACGCTAAATCCGTCTTATCAGGTAGAAGATGCAGCTCTGGCCGTGATGGAAACAAAAAGCGGTATGACCATCACCGTGGAAACCAGTTGGCGTATGCACCTGGAAAATGATCAGGTCTATACCCACATCTTCGGTACCAAGGGCTCCGCTTATTTGGACCCGTTACGAATACATAAAGACCTCCACGGGAATCTGGTTAACGTTACTCCTATGCAACAAAATAAACGGACCGATCGTTTTAAGGCGGCCTATGAGACTGAAATCCGCCATTTTATGGATGTGATTCGCGGGAAAGAAGAGAATCAATCATCGGCCGAAGACGCAGCCTATATCATGCAAATCATTGACGCCCTGTACGAATCGGCTAAACGCGGCAAACCGGTCGGATTATAAACGGGTCTCCCCCGGGCATTCGGTTATTTCCTTGATTTCTGCCCCGGGGAAGCCAAAAGATCAGGAGTAGAGGGGGTTAAATTTTCAAATATATTTGCTTAGATTTGCATACTATATGCTCACTTCCTAACTTTCACGCCGTGTTATTTAAAAAAATACTCATAGTCATTGCGATTTGGTCTGTGCCGGCTCTGGCCGGGAACGAAAAGAGTAATCAGGCCATAGGGGATTCGCTGTGTGAGGCGCTGTTCGATTCCATAGCCACTTTTGTTCCCAAAGATTCGATGCCCCTTGGAATCGGAATCGAATCGTTAGAGCCGGCAGAGCAAATCTATGTGCGGAAATGTTTTGTCCGGAACCTGAAATCAAAGGGATACAATCTATTACTGTCCGATGGCCCGAGGAAATTGACAATTACTTCTTTTAAAGTGACGGTGCGATATGAAGCCGACGGATGGCGATGGTTTGGGCTAAAGCAAACGTTTAAACGAAGGGTCTTCATCCGCATCGAAGGCTGGCTGGAAACAGGAAGCCGACGTCGGGTCCTTACATCGTTCGAATTAAATAAGTCTTATACGGATCACATACAGAACGGTTCGTCCGCAGAGTTGGAAGAGAGTACCTATCCCTTTTTTAAAGGCATCTGGCAGAAGCCTTCGCTTTGGATGCGTGCTCTGCAACCGGTCCTGGTCGGTAGTGTTTTAACGGCTGTTGTTTATCTGTTTTTTACGGTTCGTAGTTAGTGGAATACTGAACTTTTGGGAAATTGGGACGTTTGATTATTTTTTAAATTCAATTATAACTTATGGGATACTGCTTTTACAGAATGTAAACATGTTTGAGGAGAAGAAAACTTGTACAAGACGCTTATTCTTTTCGGGATCTTAATTTTCTTTTGGAGCTGCGCAGGGAATAAACCTAAACCGGATTGGTCGGCTTCCCAATATTATCATTACGCAAAAAAATTATACGACGATGAAAACTATTACGATGCAGCCAATGAATTTACCGTCGTTGTTTTACGCTATATGGGCAGCCCTGTGGCCGATAGCGCCCAATATTATCTGGGAAAATCCCAGTTCAAAATGAAAGAATACCTGATCGCCGCTTCCGAATTTGAAAAACTTATCAATACCATGGGCCGAAGCCCGCTAGTTCCGGACGCGGAATTCATGCTCGGTGAAAGTTATTATAAATTATCGCCCCGGGCCGCTCTGGATCAATCGTATACCCTCAAGGCCATTCGCGCTTATCAGACCTTTATTGAGGATAATCCCACTCATCCTTTAAAGGAGAAAGCCGAAAAACGCATTGCCGAATTACGGGATAAACTGGCTAAGAAGAAATGGCTGAGTGCGGATATCTATCGTAAAATGCACAAATACCGGGCCGCGTTAATCTATTATGATGAGGTACTGGAAAAATACTATGATTCCTCCTGGGCCGATGATGCCATGCTGGGCAAAATAGAGACTTATATGGAAATGGAACGCTACGATGATGCCCGCAAAGAAATCGATAAATTTAAAGCCCAATTTCCTTTTAGTGATTTAAAAAAACAGGTAGATAAGCTGGATAAAGATCTTTCGAAAAAAGGGTAATCCGCGGATGAAAAAAGAAAACGGGCAGCAGGAAAAAGGTTCGCCCACTCCCGGTTCATCCGGGAAGAAAATAGGTCTTTTCGGGGGGACATTCGACCCCATTCATATCGGTCATACTATTGTTGCCGAATGGATCTGGGACGCTTTACACTTAGACCGGGTTATCTTTATCCCTAACTTTATACATCCGTTTCATAAGCGTCAGGGTATTTCGGATGCCCGCTATCGTTTGCGCATGCTGCAACTGGCTCTATCCGATTTTCCGCAATTCGAGATCAGTACTATCGAAATAGACCGGGAAGGAGTTTCCTATACAATTGATACGATTCGTCATTTCCAGCAAAAATATGCCGATACGCAGTTGTTTTTAATAGTCGGGACAGATAACCTGCACGACTTCTGGAAATGGAAAGAACCGCAGAATATTTTAACAGAAGCCCGGATGGTGGTTTACAATCGAAAAGGATTCTCTGTAGACCCCAAATTCAAAAAAGAAAATATCGTATTTCTCGAAACGCCCCATATTGAAATTTCTTCCACGGAAATCAGACAACGCATTCAAAATAAACGGGCCTGTCAGTCCTTGCTGCATCCCGGGGTATATCAATTTATTAAAGAACATAAAATATATCAGAGTATATGAAATAAAGAGCGATGGAATCCATGGGAAGACAGGAGGATACATACTTCTTGTCAGGCGCGTTGTAAGGATTCAAATTTATGGTTAAAGAAAAATCGATAAAAAACATCCTGTTTGTGCAAGATTCCTCACCCTGTATCCGTACGATTAAACTGGCGGCTGCTTTACAGTCAAAAGGTCTGAATATTTATCTTGCGCATCGTGACAAAACTCCGGATGAAGTGTATGGCCTGGGGAATTCTGCCTTTCGATCGTTAACGAGACTTCCGAAATATAAATTCAAAGATATCCGGATCATCCGCCGTTTAATCGATGAGCGGAACATCGACCTGGTACATTTCTCCAATGAACCGGATGAATTGGGGGCCCGGTTAATCAAAGCAAATTTGAAGATACCTGTGATTTATGATCAACATGATTTTCTGTCTTTCAAGAAGAAGCTCTCTGCTAAAAAAAGAAAACAGGAACAAATCTGCAACGAGGAGGCGGATGGTACGGTTTATATCACGGAGTCCTATAAGAAAGAAGTAGGAAAATATTATGCTCTTATTAAAAATTCCATCTGTTTCGCTAACTATTTTTCAGCAGATAACGTTTTAAAAGCGGATGAATTTTTACCCAAGTTATCCGCTAAAGATGGGAAAAAACATCTGGTTTATTTGGGAAGAATCACGGAATACAACAATGATCACCGCAATATTGTCGGTGTATTGCGCCGGATTGCGGACGAAAAGATCATGATTCATATTTATCCATCGAAAAATAAAAAATATATGCAGTATAACCGGATCCCTAATGTGGTTGTACACGAGAATTTACCTTACCGCCGATTGATCCAACAGATTTCTCAATATGATTTCGGCCTGACTGTGTTTAACGACGAGGTTGCTTCCAAATTACCGCATATCAGATATGCCATGGGCAATAAATCCTATGATTACCTGTGTGCAGGGCTTCCCATATTGGCTCAAGAGAGTTTGGACGAAGTAAGGGAGTTTACCTTAAAGAATCACTTCGGATTCGTTCTTGAAGAGCGGCAGAACTATATTGATATCAGTCCGGAAGAGTATTCCGGGCTGGTCGAACATATTATTCGGAAACGGATGCAATTTTCCATGGAATCGCAGATCGAGCGCTTGATCGGGTTTTATACCGGGACTAAGAAAGAATTTGATTCCAGGATTTGATATTTTATCTTTGTACAGGATCGGGGTTTTATAAAGGTAAGCAAAACTCCGTAAAGCAGTATTCGTTAAAAATTAAATGGAATGATAGGTTAGAGGTTGGCCATAGATGACCCGCAAGCATAAAGTATCGGCCTTTATTCCCGTGCAAAATGTGGAGGACATTATACGCCCCTGTCTGGAATCGGTGCAGTGGGTGGATGAAATTTTCATTGTGGATGCTTTCAGCACGGACCGTACGCTGGAGATTTGCCGGGAATTTCCCAATGTGAAAATTGTCCAGCACGAATATGAAAATTCCGGGGCGCAACGTAGCTGGGGCATGCCTCAGGTAGCTCATGATTGGGTTTTCATCATCGATTCCGATGAGCGATGTACCGCGGAACTGCACGCGGAAATCGATAACATCCTTGCCCGCGATGACATTGTTCATGACGGTTTCCTGGTACCCATAAAAACAAAATTTTTGGGTAAATTGCAGAATCACGATCGTTATTTGGGATACAAAGGGATGCGCCTCGTCCATCGCAATGCCTATAAACAGTATACCTTACGCCGCGTGCATTCGACTCTTGATGTAAAAAACCGCTCCCGGATCAGGAATAAAGAAGCGTTCATCATTCATGAACCGATCCGTGATTTTAAAAATCATCTGCATAAAATGGCCCGCTATGCGAACTGGGCGGCCAATGATCTGTTTGAAAAAGGAAAACATGCGCACTGGTACCATTTTACCCTGCGTCCCTTCTATAAATTTTTTAATCACTATTTTTTTAAATTGGGTTTTTTAGACGGTATCCGGGGATTGATTCTCTGCTCCATCGCGGCCTGGGCTGTCTTTCTCAAATATTATGCTCTATTTGTGCTCGAACATTCGTCTGAAATTGAAAAACAGGAAGATAAATCGATCATAGGACCATAGTGAGAAAAAAAATAAAATTGCTTTTCAGAATAGGCTATGCTTATCATAAGGCGGCATTCGATCCTGTTATAGAATATGTATTGAAGGACGAAAATTACGATGTATATTTTTCGCTCGACATGGAAAAGAAGCGCCGTTTTTTGTTTTTGGATTTTCCTTACCGAAGTCCTATCATTGAGACATGGAAAAAAGAAGGCTATCGCTTTACCGACCAAAAACAGGGATTTGATATTGTGATTACCGGGGATACCCTGCGGGATGCCCCTGCTTATGGTAAAACCTTGCTCATATTTTTGAATCATGGTACAGGGATCAAAAATATTCTATATCGAAATTTACGTAAAGTCCAGAACGATCGCTATCAGATTTTTGTAGAAGGACAACACCGTGTAGAATCGTTGATGAAATCACCCTGGCTCGGCAAAAGTGAAGTACATCTGATTGGCCTTCCGAAACTGGATTTTTATTTTCAGGGTAGATATGCGGAAAGAGATACCCTGCTGGAAAGATGGGGTTTAGACCCAAAGAGAAAAACCCTGCTTTATGCTCCAACCTACAAACCGACCAGTTTATATCAGGTAAAAGACGATATTTTCGAACAGACACGGGATTTAAATCTGATTGTGAAACTCCACCCCTATAGCTGGATGGGCAAGTATGCTCCGCATCGTCAGCACCGTATCTATGAAAAACGGGTCAAACGTTATTCCCATGCGGTGCTTCTACCTTTTGAAGAATACAACATCGTTCCTTATTACGCTGTTGCCGATGTCGTAATGAGTGAAGCTTCCAGTACGGTTTTTGATTTTCTGGCCTTTAAAAAATACGGGATTATCTATGATCTGCCCGGTGACCGTCTACGTCATTCCGACGGGCAACCTTTGCTTGAAATCGATAACCGCGAATTTTTAAAAGGGGCCTTTGTTCATATCCAATCCGGGAAGCAGATTCGGCAGGCATTCGATCGATGTATCGCTCCCAGTGAGGAAATGAAAAATCGGGCTGACGCTTACCGCCGGCGATATTTTTATAAACCGGACGGAAAGGCTACGCAGCGCTTCGTGAAGAAGATGGAAGAACTGTATGAAGAGGGTGGCCATGAAAATATCCCGGAATAAAGCCATTCAACGAAACGGAAAGAAATGAAAACAGTGATCATTGCTGCCGGAGAAGGAAACAGGTTGTGGGGTAAAACCAACGGCAAACCCAAGACTCTCTTACCTTTTGGCCGGGGTTCTCTGCTCTCAACGATTCTCTCGAATTTCAAAAGTATCGGCCTCGATCAATTCGTTCTGGTACTTGGCTATCAGGCTGAAATCATCGAACAATATGTGAGACGGAATTTGCCGGAAACGGATGTGGAAATTGTCTATAACAATGACTGGCGTAAAGGAAACGGCATTTCTGCGCTGACTGCTCGGTCTGCTGTGGGCAAAGAATCCTTCATCTTATCCATGTCCGACCATCTCGTATCTTCTATGGCACTGCGAACCGTTAAAAATGCCGATGCAAATCGAAATAGTCTGCTGGTTGATTTTCGCCTTGACAAAGTCTATGACCTGGATGACGCCACAAAAGTCCGGGTAGACAACCATCGGATCAGGCATATAGGCAAAGAAATAAAGGATTTTAATGCGGTGGATTGCGGCATATTTAAGCTAACCGAGCGATTCTTCATAGCCATGCAAAATCAAATAAACTGCGGTGCGGATTCCATTTCGGCCGGTATAACGGAATTAATCCGCCGGGATGATATGTTTGCCATTCCCATGGCAGCAAATGACCTGTGGATCGATGTGGATACACCGCAGGCGTACCATTTCGCAGAAAAATATTTTATAGCCCAAAACGAAAATAACCGATAACATGAATCTGATCGATTATCTGCTCTATGTACCGTATAAAGTATTATGGCATGTACTTAATCTGTTTAAGAAACGAGAGGATATCATATTTTACTGTGCCGATCCACTCGACTATGAAATGTTTCTGCCCGTTGCAAAGCATTTATCCTTTCCGGTCAGAATAATAGCCGCCAATCGAAAAACCCGCCGTTATCTGAAGGAAAAGGGTCTTCCGTTCGGTAGGCCGCCGGTTTTTCCCCGGGCCGTCATCATGGCCCGTCATGCCGCCTATAAGTTCCCGGTAAAAAAAATAGTCAAGCTCGGTTTCGATCACGGATTGTATCAATTTAAGCGCTGGACATCCGCCAAATATTACAATCGCTTTGATGTCTATTTCGTATCCAGTTCGCAGCAGATGAAAACGGCCCTTCAAAAAGGGATAAACAGTACGCAGGCCGTCGGCTATCCCAAACTGGATAAAGCCTTCGATGGCAGTATCACCTCCGAGTACCTGGTTGATCTCGGCCGGCAGATCGGCTTGGACCCGGCAAAAAAGACCGTTCTGTTTTCAACCACCTGGGATGTGGACGGATTATCGGCCATTCGTCGCTGGGTGGATCGGGTTCATGAACTAACCGGTCAATATAATATACTTTTAACGGCTCATACATGGACAAAAAGCGAATTTATCCATAAATTGCGTCATGTGCCGAAGGCCTATTTTATAGAAGCTTTTGATATTACCGAATATCTGATGCTGAGTGATGTGTTTGTCGGGGATTATAATTCCCTGATCGGTGAATATTGTGCGTTGGACAAACCCATCATTACTTTCCGAACCAATGCCGGTACGCGGGCCATTCCGGAAGTGCGGAAACTGATTGCGGAAATCAGTGTTCAGGTGGAAGATTTCAACCAGATTCCGAAGGCCATTGAACGCTGCTTAGAAAATCCTAATGAAAAGCAGGAACAGCGCCGAAGAGCAAATCGGATATTTTATTACAAACTGGACGGACAGGCCGGGAAAAGGGCGGCACAAATTATAGAAGAAACGATCGGACATAACCGATGACATTATATGGTAAAATAGCGGCTTTTATTAAACCTTTCTGGAAACATCTGATCGGCGTATTGGCGTTGACTCTGCTTTATGTGCTGTTTAATAATTTTTCATTGTGGATTTCAGTGGATTTTATCAAAGAACTATTCGATCCGGCCACGGTGAATAATGTACGGGTGGTGGACGATTCCACTACTCAGACAACAGCCCCAAATCAAAAGAGTCTCAGCCCTTTACCGATTGCCGGTAAAAACAAAATTTATGAACGGGTCAAAGCGAAAATCAAGCAAATTTTAATTCAGGAAAACCGGCAGAAGACCCTGATTACCGTTTGCCTCTTAATCTTTTTTTCCTTTTTGTTTAAAAATATCACCTTCTATGGACGGAGAGTATTACTGAATTTCATTGAATTAAAAATAATCGTTAACATCCGAAACCGATTACATGCCAAAATGCTTCGTCTGCCGCTGCGTTACTTCGAAAAACGTCACACCGGCGATCTGAATTCAGTGGTTTTTAATGATGTGAATGCGATTAATATGGTGCTGGATACCAGCTTCGGTAAATTGATTCTCTCACCGATTCAGATTCTGGCCAACATCGTGATTCTGTTCCTGATCAGCTGGAAACTTTCCTTGGTGACTTTTATTATCATTCCGCTCAGTGCTTTTGTGATGAATAAGATCGGTCACAGTATGCGACGGAGAAGCCGCAGAGTATTTCGCCAGATAGCCGATGTGGTTTCGATCTTTCAGGAATCGATTACCGGTATTCGGATGGTTAAAGCCTTTGCCAATGAAGAGCTGGAAGAGAAAAAATTTAATGAATCCGATCATCAGTACTTTAAGAAAACTTTCCGGGAACGCAAACTACGCTACCTGACCTCCCCTATCAATGAGACCATGTATGTAACTATCCTGGTTTTTCTCCTCTGGTACGGGGGCAATATGGTATACAGTCACACCGGTATTACCGCCGAAGATTTTATACGGTTTCTGATCTTCCTGTTTACCATGTTCCAGCCCCTGAAAGATTTGTCCGGAGTAAATAATGTTATACAGACCGGTTTGGCTGCCTCGGAACGTATCTTCGAAATCCTGGATTTGGAAGAAGAGACCTATGATCACCCCGGGGCCAGGGAATTAACGGATTTCAGAGATCGAATTGAATATCAGCATGTGTTCTTCAGTTACAATAATGACGAGAGGTCGGTTCTGCGGGATATTAATTTAACCATTAAAAAGGGTGAAATGGTAGCCGTGGTCGGAGCCAGCGGTTCCGGTAAAACCACCCTGGCCAGTCTTTTGCCGCGTTTCTATGATCCCGATCAAGGATTCATTTCCATAGATAAGGTGGATATTCGTAAGTTAACGCTTCATTCGTTGCGCAGAAACATCAGTATTGTTACTCAGGATACCATTCTTTTTAATGATACGGTTCGCTACAATATCGCCTACGGTTTGAGCGGTGTAGACGAAGAGGCTATTATTAAGGCGGCAAAAGCGGCAAATGCCTGGGAATTTATCCGAACCATGGACAGGGGGCTGGATACGCATATCGGCGAGAAGGGGACAAGATTATCCGGTGGGCAGAAACAACGTATTTCTATTGCCAGGGCCATTCTGAAGAATCCTCCCATTCTTATCCTGGATGAAGCAACCTCTTCACTGGACACCGAATCCGAGAGGCTGGTTCAGGAAGCGATCGACCACCTTCTGGAAAGCCGTACGGTGTTAATCATAGCGCACCGTTTATCGACTATCAAGAACGCAACCAAAATCGTGGTTCTGAATCAAGGCCGGATTGAAGGTATCGGCGGACATGAGCAGCTAATGTTAAAAAGTCCTGTGTATAAAACTTTATATGAGAATCAACTTTTGGTTACCAACGGGAACGGGGTGAATCATGCTTAAACCGACCCATTCAACCCTTCTCACCACTCAAATGCAGCACGGAGGGGGTCCAATGCTTGCAAAAAACGGGAAAACCGGCCGGATGTCCGCTATTATTTATCTGTTTGTGATTCTTTGTGTTGTAAATATACCCGGAATCCGAGCCCAGAACAGGGATTCACTGCAGGCCGATGGGTCGAATCTGCCTTTCCGGGCCGGGGAAGACCTGACCTTTAAGATTCGTTACGGTTTCATACGAGCCGGTACGGCTCATATGCGCATTCTGGGCCGGGAAACGTACAAAGGGATTCCGGCTATCCATATTCAGACCGTGGCCGCCAGTGCCCGGGCTTTTAACTGGATATATAAAGTACACGACGTGGTCAATGTTATGGTTCGCGCCACCGATCTGCTGCCCCTGTATTTTGAGAAGAAACTTCGGGAGGGTACCTATAAGGCCGATCTTTTTGTGCGCTATGACCGGTCGGATTCTTTGGCTCTGGTAGAATTTATTCGCTATAAAAAAGATATGTCGGTTCGAAAGCACGAAAAATATCCGATTAAAATTCCGGCTAATGTGTTCGATGTTTTATCCGCTTTCTATTATATTCGGACTCAGCCTTTGGTGGTGGGAAAATCCTTTTATATTACCAGCCACGAGCGGAAAAAAATTTACGATTTGGAAATAAAAGTGTATAAGAAAGAAATCATTTCAACGGATGCCGGAAAATTCCGCTGTCTGGCCATCGAACCGCTTTTAAAAGGGGAAGGTATCTTTAAACAGAAGGGGCGTCTGAAAATCTGGCTGACCGATGATCGGTATAAAATTCCTGTCCAGATGACCAGTGCCGTAGCCGTGGGACACATTACAACCGAATTGACAAAAATGGCCGGTGTTCCGGAATACATCCCGGCCAGAATTAAGTAAAATCAGGGAGTTGTATTTATGAAATCAATTTTAGTAACCGGTGGAGCCGGTTTTATAGGATCTAATTTTGTTCATTATATGATGAAGAATCATCCTGAGTATCGTATCCTGGTGCTGGATGCTCTTACTTATGCCGGCAATCGGGATAATTTAAGCGATCTGGAAGACAATCCGCGCTATGAATTTTATCACGGCAATATCTGTGACGAAAAGATGGTCAATGAACTTATGCCCCGGGTGGATGCTGTGGTTAATTTTGCCGCCGAATCCCATGTGGATCGTTCCATTCATCAGGCCGGGGATTTTATCGAAACCGATGTTTTGGGCACATTTGTTTTGCTGGAAGCAGCTAAAAAATACAAGGTAGAACGCTATCTGCAAATTTCCACGGACGAAGTATACGGCTCGATCGAACGGGGTTCATTTAAAGAGACGGATCCCCTTTTGCCGAACAGTCCCTATTCGGCCAGTAAAGCCGGTGGAGACCTGCTGGTACGTTCCTATCATAAAACTTATGGGTTGCCGGTACTCATTACGCGCAGCTCTAATAATTACGGACCTTACCAGTATCCGGAAAAGCTGATTCCGCTCTTTGTCACCAATGCCATTGATGATCAAAAGCTGCCCCTATACGGAGACGGTAAAAATGTCCGCGACTGGCTGCATGTGCTGGATAATTGCTCCGCAATCGACCTGGTATTGCATGAAGGCAAAGTAGGAGAAGTGTATAATATAGGCGGCGGTAATGAGCGTGAAAATATCTTCATCACTGAAAAAATATTATCTTACCTCGGTAAACCCGATAGTTTAATCCAACCGGTTCAAGATCGTCCGGGCCATGACCGGCGCTATTCGGTAGATACCGGAAAGATCGAAGCTCTGGGCTGGAAACCGCATTATGAACTGGAAACGGGTTTGGAACAGACCATTGACTGGTATGTGCATAATGAAAGCTGGTGGCGGCGAATTAAGGAAAAGCAGGAAGAGTTTAAACGCTTTTACAAAGCACAGTATGAGGGAAAGTAGAATGATGGGCCAGGAAATAATTCTCTTCATCAACAGCGGGAGAGCGCATCGTTTCAAGAATAAAGAAAAATTTTTGTCGCAGCCGTTTTTTTGTGAAATAAGGACGGGATATTGTTCTTTTTATCCTGTATATTAAATAGCTTCGGCCTCATTAAAATAAATAGGGATGGTTTGGCCATGCACCGTGCTATAAAATTACTCTTAGTATGTATTTTTGCAATGATTTATGCTCTGCCGGCCCGTAATATGGACAACCGGCCGTATGTAATCATCGTTTCTCTGGATGGCTTCCGCTGGGATTATCTGGATCGCGGTATTGCCCCGCATATGCAGGCCCTGGCTGATGAAGGAGTGCGTGCTCTCAGTTTCCAACCGGCTTTCCCCTCCAAAACGTTTCCCAACCATTATACGATTGTAACCGGTTTGTATCCTCAGAATCACGGGCTAATCAATAACCGCTTTGCCAATCCCTACAGCGGCGCCGTTTATCGTCTGGGGGACACATCGGCAGTCCGGAACGATTATTGGTATCATGGTGAAACTCTGTGGGAAACGGCCGGACGTAACGGCATGAAAAGTGCCAGTTTCTTCTGGCCCGGTTCCGAAACCCGTCTTCCTTATAAACATCCGACATACTTTAAGCATTATGACGGGTCGGTCTCCCATAAGGAACGGGTAGACGGCGTGATTTCCTGGTTGCAATTACCTGAGGAGCAGCGTCCGCACCTGATTTTTCTGTATTTTAGCGATACGGATACGCAGGGCCACCGCTATGGCCCGGATTCACAAGAAGTGAATGACGCCATCCGTTTGCTGGATAAACAAATCGGTTACCTGCGCCAACGCTTAAAGGATATAGGAATGGATCGGATCGTCAATATCATTGTCCTTTCCGATCACGGTATGACCAATCTGAATCCGGACGGTGTGATTAACCTGGGAAAAATTCTGGCTGGAGAACAAGTAAAGATGGATGGCTACGGCCCGCTGGTTCAGATATTTACCCGCAACAGCCGCCAAACGGTTCGCCTCTATCATTTACTGCAAGAGAAGGCCAACGGTTTCAGAGTATTTTTGCGTGAAGAGGTTCCCACCTGTTGGCATTACAGCGCCAATCCCTTTTTGGGGCAGATTATTCTTGTGGCTGATTTGGGAAATACCTTTGTTAAAACGGATCGGGAAATGCAATCTTACATGGACAGAAAACCGAAAGGGGATCATGGCTATGATAATTTTGCCCTGGATATGCACGGGTTTTTTATCGCCGAAGGACCGGCTTTCCGCCAACATTACCGTTTTGGAACCATGCTTAATGTGGATGTATATCCGTTGGTATGCAAAATACTGGGCATCATCGGCAATCAAAAAATAGACGGTAAGCTGGAAAGAGTAGAAACCCTTCTTAAGTAAAAGGCTCTACCGGGTTTTTTGTGTTTAAACGCCGCAAAAATGCCATCCTTAAATCATTTTTCTAAAAAATTAGATTTAATTCACACCCTATCTTTAAATCATCACGAAGTGATGTAATATGAGTAGCCACACCCGTCAGCCGCCGGGCAGGAACAAAGCCTGTGGGCAAGATGCAACCGAATAGGGTTACCGCAAAGCGGTAAAATAAGCCAAGCACTTCAAAGTTTATGGTCTCCTATTCCGTTAGAATGCTATTATTAGTTACACATTTGACGCCTTCAGCGTCACGCTCGCTTTTGCCGCTTTACCACAGGCTCCGCCTGTGGCTACTTACATTAGTATCCTTCGGATACTTTTATTATTAAATGCAAAATGAATGAAGCAGTAAAACTATATTGTCAGAATTTATTTAATATATGACTTCACAAGAACCCCGGTAGAGCCAAGTAAAATAGAAACGGCTTCATTCCGAGTGAAGCCGTTTGCTCTTATTCTTAGGCGATGGTAATATCTTTATTTAAAAAGACATCCTGAATACCGTTCAACAGTTCAATCCCTTCTTTCATGGGACGCTGAAACGCTTTGCGTCCGGAAATCAAGCCCATACCTCCGGCCCGTTTGTTGATCACTGCCGTGCGAATGGCCTGAGCGAAATCTCCCGAACCGGATGAAGCCCCTCCGGAATTAATTAAACCCGATCGACCCATATAGCAATTGGCGACCTGGTAACGGGTCAAATCAATCGGATGATCGCTGCTCAGCTTTTCATACATGGTAGGATGGGTTTTGCCGAATTTCAGGGCCAGAAAGCCTCCGTTGAGCTCCGGTTGTTTTTGCTTGATAATATCGGCTTCAATGGTAACGCCGAGGTAATTGGCCTGACCGGTTAAATCGGTGGCAACATGGTAATCCTTACCGTCTTTCTTAAATTCATTATTACGCAGATAAGTCCAGAGTACGGTCACCATGCCCAGCTCGTGGGCATAACGAAAAGCGTCGGTGATTTCCTGTATCTGGCGGTTGGACTGTTCCGAACCGTAATAGATCGTAGCACCCACGGCCACGGCCCCCATGTTCCAGGCCTGTTCCACATTGGCGAATAAAATCTGATCGTATTTATTAGGGTACGTGAGCAGCTCGTTATGGTTAATTTTTACAAGAAAAGGAATCTTATGGGCATATTTACGGGATACGGCACCGAGGACTCCCAGTGTGGAAGCCACCGCATTACAGCCTCCCTCAATCGCCAATTCCACTATCTTTTCCGGATCGAAATAATCGGGATTTGGGCCGAACGAGGCGCCGGCCGTATGCTCTACGCCCTGATCAACCGGTAGTACGGATAAATAGCCGCTGCCGGATAAACGGCCGGTATGAAACATCCAGGACATATTACGCATTACCGTATTATTACGGTCACTGGGAGCCAGAACGCGGTCTACAAAGTCGGGACCGGGTAAATGTAAGCGCTCCTTCGGAATGGTTTTGCATTGATGCGTGAGGATGGAATCCGCTTCATCCCCTAATAGTTGAACGATTTTATCGGTGGTTAAAGACATGGTTCCTCCAATTTTTTAAATTCGACTTTCCATTCATTGTGTTTTCTTACGAAAATAAATAAAAATATATCCCCTTCAAAACAGAAAAAAACAATTTTTTTTATGGCTCATCCTGTATTATGGATTTAAATTTGATTAAAATAACAACATTGCTTAAATATAGGCCAATTTAAATTCAAAAGAAATAATCCCATGAAACAGGATTCATAATAAGAAAGGATATACTATGGCGGACAAAGTACTTGAGATGGTTTCACCCGGCGTACTTACGGGCGATGATGTTCAGAAAGTTTTTGCATTAGCTAAAAAGCAGGGTTTTGCCATTCCTGCAGTCAATGTTGTGGGTACCAATTCCATGAACGCCGTGATGGAAGCCGCGAAGGAGATGAAATCACCGGTTATTATTCAGTTTTCGAACGGCGGAGCCGGTTTTGTGGCTGGGAAAAGTATAGCGAATGAAAATCAACAGGCGGCTGTATTGGGGGCGATTTCAGGCGCTCAGCATGTTCATTTGCTGGCTGAAAAATATGGTGTCCCGGTTATATTGCATACGGATCATGCCGCGAAGAAACTAATTCCCTGGGTCGAGGGGTTGCTCGCTGCCGGTGAGGAGTATTTTAATACGCACGGTAAACCCCTGTTCAGCTCCCATATGCTGGATCTTTCCGTGGAATCCTTAGAAGAGAATATTGAAATATCATCGAAATTTTTAAAACGTATGTCTCAGATAGGTATGACTCTGGAAATAGAATTGGGAGTTACCGGTGGGGAAGAGGATGGGGTTGATAACACGGCGGTTGACAATACGCGTTTATACACTCAGCCGGAAGATGTAGCTTATGCGTATGAGAAACTGAAAGCCATTAGTGACCGGTTTACCATAGCTGCGACTTTCGGCAATGTACACGGTGTGTACAAACCCGGCAACGTGAAACTGATGCCCGGTATTTTAAATAATTGCCAGAAATATATCGAAGAAAAGTATCATACGGAAAAGAATCCGGTTAATTTTGTTTTTCACGGAGGATCGGGGTCTTCCTTAAACGATATTCGGGAGGCCATTTCCTATGGAGTGATTAAGATGAATATTGATACGGACACGCAATGGGCCACCTGGAAAGGTGTAATGGATTACTATAAAAAGTATGAAGCCTATCTTCAGGGGCAGATCGGCAATCCGGAGGGTGAAGATAAACCGAATAAAAAGTACTATGATCCCCGTAAATGGCTGCGTGCAGGGGAACTTTCCATGATCAACCGTCTGAAACAGGCTTTTGAAGATTTAAACTGTGTGAATCGCAATTAACCCTGCAAACAAAGCGGAGCCGGGCGGTTCCGCTTTGTTTTAATGTCGTCCCTTTCGTTTCTGCTGTTTATTTTTTTCCATATTTTGATCCATTGAAGTACCTTTGCCTTTAGCGGGCATGGTTTCTTTTTTGTGTAGATGCAATCCTTGTTCCTTATAATTATTCTCCTTATCTGCCATAAAAGTTTGAAAAGAATCCATTCACAGAGTATCTTCTCGAATTATAGAAATTCAGAAAGGGAAACCGTGGTAAAATCCAAAATAACTAAAGTCGGTTTTCAGGGAGAAACGGGTGCGTATAGTGATAAAGCTATCGATACCCTGTTCGAAGAACTTCCCTGTGAAAAGGTTGCCTTCAAAACCTCCTATGCGGTAGTGGACGCCCTGAAAAAGGGGAAGATCGATTTCGGGTTGCTGCCCATTGAAAATTCAATTGTGGGAAGTATCACTCATACCTACGACCTGATGCTGGAAAATAAAGTGAGTATTGTCAAGGAAGTCATTATTCCTATCCACCACGCTTTATTGGCCCTGCCGGGGGTAAAACTCAATCAGATCCGAACCATCTATTCTCATCCGGCAGCCATCGGGCAGTGTGAAGTGTTTCTTCGTAAATTCGAAACCACCGATATCTTACCCACATACGATACGGCCGGTAGTGCTCGTATGATCGCCGAAAAAAATCTGAAAGATACGGCGGCGATTGCCAGCAAAGAATCGGCCGGGATGTATGGCCTGGAGGTGCTTAAAGAAAATATCGAAGATTATCCCCATAACCAGACCCGTTTTGTGTTGATTGCGGCAGAAGCCTCCCATCATCGGCGGGAATCTTACTTGCCCTGTAAAATATCCGTGGTCTTCGATACGCTCGATCAACCGGGTATGCTGTACCAGTGTCTCGGTGTTTTTGAAAAATATAAGGTCAACCTCACTCAATTATCTTCGCGTCCCCATAAAACCGAACCCTGGAAATATCATTTCTTTGCGGATATCAGCGGACATGAGGAAGATGCCAATGTTCAGGCTGCTTTCGAAGACATCCGTAAACTGACCGGTTATCTGTATCTGTTCGGCTCCTATCCTCAATTCGGAGGGAAAGAAGAGATTGCTGTTCGTAGCGGTAAGGGCAAAGCTAAAAAGTCCGGCCCCCTCTACAGCCTGGATTACAAATCGGAACCGACCGTCGTCCAGGTGGGCGAACACCGAATTGGCGGGGGAGAATTTATCATCATAGCCGGTCCGTGCAGTGTGGAAGGCCGCCATCAAATGATCGAGTCGGCGAAAATAGTGGCCGAGGGCGGTGCCCATCTCTTGCGCGGCGGAGCCTTCAAACCGCGAACCAGTCCATACAGTTTTCAGGGCCTGGGGGAAGAAGGTCTACGTTTACTCAAAGAGGCGGGTGAAATGTTTCATATGCCGGTGGTCACCGAGGTGCTGGCCGTGGAGGATGTGGCTCTGGTTGAAAAATATGCGGATGTGATGCAAATCGGTGCCCGGAATATGCAGAATTTTATTTTGCTTAAAGAAGTGGGTAAAACCCAAAAACCTGTTTTATTGAAACGGGGTATGATGGCCACCATAAAAGAATTACTCCTTTCCGCCGAATATATTCTGGCTCAGGGCAATCCCAATGTGATCCTGTGTGAACGCGGCATCCGGACTTTTGAGACGGCGACCCGTAATACGCTGGATATCAGTGCCATACCGCTTCTTAAACAAATGACTCATTTACCGGTTATAGCCGATCCCAGCCACGCCACCGGAATTGTCTCACTCATCGAACCGGTTTCCAAAGCGGCCGTGGCGGTGGGTGCCGACGGCATTATGGTCGAAGTACATTTTAATCCGCCGACCGCTTTAAGCGATGCGGATCAGGCTCTGGACGAGCGCCAGTTTAAACATCTGGTAAAAGCCATTGGGAATATGTGATAGAAGTGAATTTTCCTTTACTGCTCGACTGTAAAAGGGATCGTCTCCGAAAGGAGTCCCAAAGATAGAAAACAAGCATAAAAAAACCCCGGTATAAGCCGGGGTTTCTTGTCATTATGACGGGAGGTGTGTTATAAATTAAACATCTTGCGGTTATCCACAATATCCGCCTTCTGTTTAAGATGATTATACCAATCCATAAAAATTTTGTTCCGCTTTTGAGTGAGTAACTGACGCCGCAATACCTCTTTCTGAGCATTAAAGGCCGTGCTGTCAAAGGGAGTTTTTTCAAGAAGATGTTCGTAATAGAAACCGCGATCGCCTTCAACCAGACCGGAAATTTCGTTGGGTTTCAGAGAAAAGGCCGTGGCATTGAAAGCTACATCATATCCGACTCCCGGCACGGAACCCATAATTGGGAATTGGGGAGTCACTTCATAACGGATCTTCCCGCTCTTATCCTGATCCGCAACGGATTTTAACGAACCCGCTTTCTTAACTTTCGGTTCAAGACCTTTGGCAAAAGCATGCGCTACATCTTTGGATTTAAGAAAACGTATACGGTTTTCAATGAAGCGCTTCTGACTTTCCAGAGATTTATATCCCTCGGGTTGAATCTCGGTTAAACTGACGACTACATAGCCCTTATCCAGACGATACACACCGGAAACGTCATTGACTTTGGAGGTGAATGCCCAATTATTGATGGCCAGGTTCTGTCCGATTCCGGGAATAAAACCGCTGCGTTCTTCGAACCAGCCTGTTTTCTGAATTTTTAAACTGTCTTTTTGAGCCATTACCGTAAATCCGTTGTCCTTGGCATCCTCGCTGAAAAGACGGGCCTGACTTTCCGTGTTTTCAACCCGTGACGGGGCAGGTGTAACCTTCATTAAAATATGGCTGGCCTTGACCTTTAGTTTGCCCTTTTCCATTTTGCGATCTTCAACTTTAATTAAATGAAAACCGAATGAAGTTTGAACGGGACCGACAATTTCGCCCACTTTGGCTGAAAAGGCGGCATCGGCAAAAGGCCTTACCATGGAAGTACGGTCGAAATAACCTAATTTCCCGTTATTTTTCTTCACGGAAGGATCATCGGAATATTCTTTGGCCAGATCATTAAAATTTTCACCGGCGGCCAACCGTTTTTTGATGTTTTGAAACTCTTCCAGAACCCGTGCCGTATCCTGTTTTGTGGTGCGAATGGGGAAAAGGACGAACGAGAGCTGTCGCTTTTCCTTCTGTTTAAAGTCTTCTTTATGGTCATCATAATACTTTTGTAGCTCTTCTTCCGTAACCGGTGTATCCGATTTGTAAAAATCGTTGGCCAGAATACCGAGATAGTCTACTTTAACTTTCAGATTTTGTTTTTTATAAGCGTCCAGTAATTCCATATCCGAAATGCGCACCGTACTGGTGATCATATTTTGCAATTTAAGATAAGGAATTTGCTGACGATAGATCGCTTCCACCTGACGCCAGGGAATATTGGGATTAGAAAAGGAAGCCCGATACTTGGCCATATCAAAAACGCCGTTGGTCTGGAATGCCGGATGACGTTTGAAATCATCCAACGGATAATTGTAAATCTGATAAACAATTTCGGAATCACTTACCGAAATTCCAAGACGATCCATTTCTTCTTTGAGTAGGGTTTGTTGAATAAAACGTTCCCAGACCTGATCGCGCATGCGCTGGAGGTCTTCGTCGGTAAATTCGCCGTTACCCTTGCGGGCCCGCTCTTCCTGATACATTTGCTGATAGAGCTTGGAAAACATGGCATAAGTCAGTTTGTGACCATTTACTTTACCAACCATATCGTTCCGTTTACTTCTTCCCGTATAGTCCGCACCCCATTGAACGACCATTAAGCCGATGAAAGACAGGGCTACTAAGATGATAAATCCTTTACTGAATTCACGCATTTTGGTCATCATAATGAAAACATCTCCTAAAAAATCAAAAAAATGAAAAAACGCTCTTTCCAACTTTATTTCAAAGCTAATTAATTTAAAGTTTTAAAAGTACAATTTCAATAAAAGGCCTAAAAATCTTAGCCAATTTGCCTTATTTTATCCATTTCACTAATTTTCGCCATGCACAAGATTGAATATATCCTTGTAAAATCCCTTTTTTCGATATTTCAAAAGCTCTCTTTCCAAAGCGGTAAGAGAGCGGGACAGGTTCTGGCAATTCTTATCGGTACGATTTTTCACTACCGCAGAAGAGTGGTTGTAAAAAATTTACATCTCGTCTACGGTCAAAAACTTCCCGGCCCGAAAAAACAATTATTGCATGCTATTTACAGAAATTTTGCTTATTTGTGGATGGAAGTTTTACAATCGCCCCGTTTAACGAGAAAAAACCTGGAGGAAAGGATCCGGCTCCACAACCGGGAAGTGATTGATAAAGCCCTCGAGAAAGGAAAGGGTCTCATCCTGATTTCCGCCCACCTCGGTAATTTTGAATGGATCGCCCATCTCTTTGCTTTTCTCGGTTATCGGATGAACGCCATAGCCAAACGTCAGAGTAATCCCTATGTGAATGCTTTTATTGAAAAGGTTCGAACCCGGAGCGGGACCCAAGTGATCTATACGAAAGATGCCACCAGAGAAGGGATCAGGGTTTTAAACAAAAACGAGATATTGGGTTTTGTGGCTGATCAGGATGCGCGCCACAGAGGAGTATTCGTGGAATTCATGGGACAACCCTCTTCCACGGCGGTCGGACCGGCCGTTTTTCATCTGCGCAGTGCGGCACCGATCTGTATGATTATTGTCATCCGCAGGGATTACGGTCGGTTTGATGTCTATTTTGAAGATGTGTTGGATGCTTTGCCCGAAGCGCAGAAAATCACCGACCGGCGTATACAAGAAATCACTCAACTGCATACATCGAAGCTGGAAAAATGGATACGTCAATATCCGCAACAATGGTTCTGGACCCACCGCAGGTGGAAAACACAGCCCGAAGAGTTCTCGGCCAAAAGGGAATCCGAATAATGCAATATGTTAAAATAAACCCCCAAAAACCGGATTCCGGGATCATTGACCGGGCTGTAAAGGTACTGAAAAAAGGCGGAATCATAGTCTATCCCACGGATACATTGTACGGATTGGGAGTCGATGTAAATAATGTACAGGCCGTTTATAAATTATATCTTCTAAAACAACGCGATTTACGCCTGCCCATCTCATTAATGGTCGCATCTATCGAAGATATGGAAAAAATCAGCGGGAAACCGGATGAACGCACCCGGACGATTTTGACTCGAATGTTACCGGGTAAATTCACGGTTCTATTGAATCGGAAAAAAGGGTTGAACCTGGCGGCTTTTGATGAATTTTTGCCTGAAGAGGCGTCATCCAAAATCGGTTTTCGAATTCCGGATTCACCGCTCTGTCAGCAGATATCGGCGGTTCTCGGCAATCCGATCTCATCGACCAGCGCCAATATTTCCGGCAAGGGTAATTTACAATCCGTCCGCGATATTGTGGCGCATTTCGGCGATAAACTGGATTTGATCCTGGATGCCGGTGCTCTGCCCAGTAAAGCCGGATCAACGATTATCGATCTGACGAAAACGCCGCTGTTGGTGAAGCGGGAAGGGGATATATCGCTCGCAGAAGTGCGTAAGCTGTTGAATGATCCTTCCGTGCAAAAGAGTAAAGATACCTATACGATCACCTTTGTGTGCAGTGGGAATATCTGCCGTTCGGCCATGGCCGAAGGCCTGCTGAAAGCGCTAATGAAGCGCACTAAGTTCAGATCGATTGTTGCCGTGAACTCGGCGGGCACCCTGGCTTTGCCCTCTTCTCCTGCTCATGAGACGGCGATAAAAATTGCTGCCGAGCAGGGAGTCGATATCCGCACACATCGTTCCCGATTTATTACGAAACAAATAGTGGAACAAGCCGATCTAATCATTGCCATGGCCCGGGATCATCTGGAATATCTGCAAAAACGATTTCCGGAACATCGCAAAAAAGTTGTTTTGCTCAAAGAATGGAAACGCAATCAG
>JALSTK010000022.1 GCA_026983775.1 Calditrichia bacterium | reverse complement strand
ATGGCCCAATAAGTCGATATTTCCTTTCTATTCATTATTGATGATGGCCCATATTCCCACGGATGTGATATTTGATGAGACGATTACCAGATACGGATTGGATAATTATGATGTATTAATATTGCATCAGGCGGAAGTTCTAACCCAATCGGTTTATAATAAGATTTTAGAATTTAAAAAACGGGGTGGTATTGTCATTGCCGATAAATATTTGGGTGCCGATATTCCTGTGGACTATAGGATAAAATTCAATCTTAATCATCGCAAGAAGCAGTTAGCTGATTTGGTATTAGAAGGAAAAGGCGTTACCGCCGATGAAGATAGAAATTTGATGACTAAGTACAGCAAGCAACTTCGCCATGCGTTGGGTAATAAAATCAAACGCTATATTGATTCACCATCTACAGAAGTTGTTTTTAATGTATTGGAAAACGGCCCGGTAAGATATGTTTTTATGATAAATGATAAGCGTACTTATGGCGGTCGATTCGGGCAATGGAAAACGATGCACACAAAAGGCGTAGAACAAACGGTGGAGGCTTCGCTTCACTATGAAGGAGAAAAAGCCCCTGTTATTTACGATGTAAGAACGCATACTATTGTTTCCACTATGAAAGAAGACGGGGTTTATAAATTTACCAGGAAATTGGCACCTGCCGACGGTACTATTTTATGCGTATATCCTGCGCCTATTTCGAAGATAAAGATTGACGTTCCGGCCATTGTAGAACGAGGGACTAAGGCTTCTATTCATATAACGGTTTTGGATAGTGAAGGGAAAAGCTACGGAACACAGCCTTTGCATATAAGGGTTACGGCTGTTGGCGATACAAATACGCCGTACACCGATTTTTATGCAACGAATAATGGGAAATTTAAGCTGAATATAATACCCGCCCTAAATGATTCAACCGGAATCTGGCGGGTAAAAGTGACTGACCTTACTTCCGGTCTTGTTTCCTTTAAAGAATTCAAGGTTCGATAAATAGTACAAATCAAAATAAGAAGAATGAACTCCATGTTGAGAGCAGATTATTAAACGATAAAAATCATTCCGCTGATTGAGAACTATATAGAAATCCGGTTACTAAAAATAGCTCCTAATTTATACACTTTTATATTACTAAATATTTGCAATTATCTGTTGCAGATTTTATATTAGAAATAAAATGAAATGAAAAGAAATAAAAAGAAATAAAAATTGAGCAGAAAAATGTTAAGTGCGGAACGAAGAGAAGCCATTAAACAGAAGATTAATGTTGAACAACGTGTATTGATCCGCGATTTATGCACCGAATTTGCTACTTCGCCCGTAACAATACGAAAAGACTTGAATTATCTGGAAAAAAAGGGGGTTCTGACTAAAGTGCATGGGGGAGGTATCCTTAAACAATCGGTAATGGACACTCTCTCTATAAGTGAAAAAGAAAATATTCATTTAAAAGAAAAAGAACGTATTGCGCATTATGCCGAAGGACTTATCAATAAGGGAGATGTAATCATTCTCGATTCCGGTTTTACGGCTATCCATATTGCCCGCCGTTTGAAGATAAGAAGCGGAATTACCATTATTACCAATGGTTTAAATGTCGCCAACGAACTGGTGGGCAGTGATAACGAATTAATTCTTGTAGGAGGCGTCTTTAATAAAAAAACGTTTGGCCTCTCCGGGGAATTTGCAGAAAATGTTATAATCAACTCAGTGGCAGATAAGTTGTTTTTAGGTGTTGACGGTGTGGATTGTAACAAAGGACTAACGGCCTATAATTATGAAGAAGCAAAGCTAAACCGCCTCATGATCAAAGCCGCTTCAGAAACTATCTTAATAGCCGATTCAACAAAATTCGGTAAGCGAGCTATGGGCTTCATTTGCCATATACAAGAGGTGGATAAGATTATTACCGATAAAGGGATTGATCGCATGTATCTGGATGAGATTAAACAGCTCGGAATCGATATAAAATTAGTATAATGAATATATTGAGGTATACGATTATGTACAAATTAGAAGCCAAGGATGTGCTCGTTGTCGGCGGTGGCATGATCACGGAGATGCAAATTCTTCCGTCGCTGTTTCATTTGCAGTATCTGGGTTTGATAAACGAAATCTCTGTTTGCGCTCTAAACACCTCTCCGTTAAAGCGGTTAAAGGAAAATGCGGCTCTCAGAAAAGCTTTTCCCGGACAGACTTTTACCGCTTACCCGGATATTGATAAGAATTCGGCAGATAAAGATTTCCCTGATCTTAAAGATGAGGTAATCGCCGCCTTGAAACCGCGACAGATAGTTTTTGTAGCTTTGCCGGATCAGATGCACTATCGCACGATTAAATTCGCTCTGCAGCATGAACAACATGTAATTAGTGTAAAACCCTTAACGCTTCGTTTTAACGAGGCACAGGAAATCGAAAAAATAGCGTATGAAAAAGGTCTTTTTGTAGGCACCGAATATCATAAACGATTTGACGACCGTGTGGGAATGGCCCGTCTTAAATATCGAAATGGTGATTTCGGTGAATTCCGTGCCGGTTATGCTACTCTGATTGAACCCTGGTATTATCGTCATTCCAATTTTCAAAATTGGTGTACGGTGGAAAACTCCGATATGTTTTCGTATATCGGCTGTCATTATGTAGACCAGGTGCATATGATCACCGGTCTCCTGCCAACCCGAGTTTCCGTATACGGTACCCGGGAAAAATATCCCAACCGTAAGGAAGGTTTTTTATGGACAAACGCCCGGGTTATTTGGGAAAACGGTGCCAGTCTGGCGGTGATTAACGGTATGGGTTACCCTAATGTGGGGCCTGGCGGTAATTCGCAAGGCATCTGGTTATTTACTCAGGGTGAAAAGGATGGCGGATTGATGTTTCATGATGATCAGTATCGTGGCGTTAAGCACTCCTATATTACAAAAGGCCAGCACTCTGGTGATTCTTATTATAATGAGCCGAGCCCTGATTATTTTAAACTGATTGAACGGGGCGGCAATCGGCTTACACCGGTAGGTTATGGGTATCGGAGTATTGAAGGTTTGGTTCAGGGCGTGCTTCGTGTGGAGAATGACGATATTAAAAAAAGGCAAGAAACCATAAAAACCATCGATGCGGAGGGCATTTTGGCTACACCGGCCAACAGCTCATTTAATGAACTGGTTGTAGAGGCCGGAAGGTTATCCATTATGAATGACGGTCGTGAAGTGGAAATTGAATATGGTGACGAACCGACGGTTCATTTTAAAGAATATAAAAAAGGAAAATAAAATGAGTTCTTATACATTGCAACCCGTTGATGTACCTAAAATTGAGACAAAATACAGAAGAATTAAAACAGCTATTCCGGTTCCTGAATCTTTGCCGGTGATTCTGCAACTCGAAAAATACGAACCGCGTTCCATGCAGGGGCAGCCTCCTGTCGTCTGGGATCGGGCAGAGGGTTTTCAGGTGTATGATAAATGGGGCAATATGTGGCTGGATTGGTCTTCCGGTGTATTAATTACTAATTCCGGTCATGCGCATCCGAAAATTTTGCAGTCGCTTCGACGGCAACTGGAACAAAAACTTATCTCTACGTATGTGTTCTATCATGAGCAGCGAGCAGAACTGGTAAAGTTATTAACGGAAGATGCGCCGGAAGGTTTGGATAAGGTATTCTTACTCACTACAGGTTCTGAAGCAACAGAAAATGCGATTAAACTGGCCCGTACCTATGGTATTCACAAAGGCGGCGAGGAAAAAAATATTATCGTAAGTTTTAACAATTCATTTCATGGCCGTACGCTCGGCGCGCAGCTCGCCGGTGGACTTCCGGCACTTAAAGAATGGATTGTGTATCTAGATCAGGGGTTTGTAAATGTACCGTTCCCGGACGGATTTTTTCAAGAAGATACAAGCTTTGACATATTTTTGGAATCTTTGCAAAAGCAGGGAGTAAAACCCCAAAATATTGCGGGGGTGATTACCGAAAGTTATCAGGGGGTTGGTCCATTTTTTCTTCCCAATAACTACGCAAAAAAGCTGGAAGCCTTCTGCCGCGAAAACGACGCTCTACTCATTTTTGATGAGGTACAGGCCGGGTTCGGTCGCAGCGGAAAATGGTTTACCTTTGAACACTATGATGCCAAACCCGATTTAATAGCCTGCGGTAAAGGGATCTCATCATCATTGCCTATTGCCGCGGTAATCGGTCGTAATGATGTTATGGATATGTATGCACCGGGAAGTATGACCTCCACCCATTCGGGCAGCCCCTTACCGGTAGTGGCGGCAATAGCTAATATACGGGCTCTTAAAGAAGAAAGACTGGTGGAAAATGCGGCAAAGCTTGAATCCGTATTAATGGATGGATTAAAAAAAATCCAGGAAAAGCATCGGGCTCAAATTGGTTTTGTAAGCGGAAAAGGTTTGGTAGCCGGTATGCAAATTGTTAAAGCTTTTAGTAAAGAAGGAGACAAAGAAACGGCTCATAAAATAAATGAGGGTTGTTTCCGCAAGGGTCTATTAATGTTTGCACCCGTGGGTGTCGGAGGGATGTGCATTAAAATAAGTCCACCGCTTAACATTACGGAAGAAGCGCTACGGGAAGGTTTACAGGTACTGGAAGAAACCTGTGATGAAATCTTAGATTAGGAAAATACAATGAGCAAAAAAATACTGGTATTCGCTACGAGCTTTTTGGATGAACTGTTAACGCATCCCAAAGAGGAAGGTCAGGCAAAACGAATTTTGAATAAATTGGCTGATACATCTAACGGAGAGATAGAGATTGAATATAAAATAGATAGAAATCCAACCCGCCCTCTACTCGCAGAAGAGCTTAAAAATGTTACTGCCGTGATTGCCGATTTGGAAGTTTACGACCGAGCCTTATTGGAAAAAGTAGGTTTGAAAAACGGGGGCGACTTAGGCCTTATCTCCCGGTACGGCATTGGTTTTAGTTCGATCGATTTACAGGCGGCCACGGATTTCGGTGTTATGGTAACGAATGCCCCGGGCTGCAACGCTCTGCCTACCGCAGAGTGGGCCCAGGCAATGTTGATGGCCGTTGCCGGTCGAGGGATCCTTCAGTACCGGACGGCCAGTATTGGCATGCCTAAAGATGGCCCGTCCCGACTGGATGTAAGCGGAAAAACACTGGGGGTAATCGGTACGGGGACTATAGGGAGAAACGTGATAAAACTTCTGCGCGGATACGATATGAAGGTTTTGGCTTACGACCTCTATCCTGATGAAAACTGGGCGAAGCAAAACAAGGTGCAATATGTTTCGGTGGAGGAAATATACTCGGAAGCCGATTTCATTACTTTGCACGCATCCGCCAGTGAACAAATTATCGGAGAGAATGAACTAAATTTAATGCACCCGACCACAGTCCTTATCAACTGTGCGCGCGGGATTCTTGTGGATAACCGTGCTGCCTGGCAGGCCGTAAAAGACGGGCGCATTTGGGGATATGGTCTGGATGAACTATGGTTGGAAAAAGACCTTTCGTTAGAGGGTTTGAATATTATTGTCAGTCCGCATGTCGGTTCGGATACGGATATGGGTAAAATCGGCATGCAGTTGATGTCTACCCAGGCGGTAGTGGATTTTATGCAGGGCCGTGTCCCTAAATATGTGGTGAATAGAGACGTGCTGAAAGCTAATCAGAAAAGACGTTTTAAATAAGGAGAAGCTATACAATGAACCGGAGAATCGTTTCCTATAAAGAAATCAAATCGGCCGAGCAATGCCGCTATGACGGGATGTCGCTGGGTGAAGTCATGCTTAGGTTGGATCCTTACGATGTACCTACGGCTCGTGCTCGCTTGTTTCGTGTTTCACAGGGCGGTGGAGAGACTAACGTGGCCTGTGGCTTAGCATATACATTTGGATTACGTTCCGCCGTATTAACAGCTTTAGTTGATGATAATATCGGTCTAAATATTCGCAACCAACTACGGGAAGCGGGAGTGGACACGAGTAAGATTGTCTGGTTTAATACCAAAAATGACGGCTCAGTCCATTCAACCGATCAAAAAGGTTCGCTGGCGAACGGTTTAAATTTTACTTTTACAGGCAAAGGAATTCTACCGTCCGATACCACCTATTACCGTGCACATTCTGCCGTTAGAGAATTAAAACCGGGTGATTTTAACTGGGATGACCTGTTCGGCGAAGAGGGGGTAAGGGTCTTTAATACGGGGGGAATATTTACACTCATTTCACCTAGCTCATCCAAACTGGCGCTAGAGGCGGTAAAAGAGGCAAACAAATATGGTACGTTTGTTTCGGCAGATTTAAACTACCGGGCAAAGGTACAGCCTGATAAAACGATAGCGCGCAGTATAAATCAAAAGATTGCTCCTTATCTCGGTTTTCTGGTCGGAAATGATTCCGACCTGAGTGACGCTTTAGGCTATGATACAAGAGTGAGCAAGGGCGCTTCTTTTGAAGAATGGTTGGATGCTTATAAAGAAACGGTTCAAAAAGTTTCCCGGGATTACCCTAATTTGAGTTTGATAGGGACGCAATGGCGCGGCGCGGTTAATGCGGATTTAATTCATTGGGGAGCTGTGCTCTATGATGCAATAAATAAAAAGTTTTACGTTGCTACGCTTCGTCGTGATACTCCCATTAAAGACCGAACAGGCGGCGGTGATTCTTTTGCTTCCGGTGTACTGTCTGCTTTATTGTTAGGCAAAGATTTGCAAACGGCTGTGGAATGGGGTGCTGCGCATGGTATTTTGGTACAGGAAACTCCGGGTGATTTTACCATGGTTACTTTAAAAGATGTCGAAAAAGAAGTGAAGCGTGCCCAGGCAGGCGGCGGTGTGAAAGCGGATAGGTAATAAATGTAACTAAAGATGAAAGTTTTAAAAATAAATCTCAATATATGAGGGTTCTATAATGGCCTATAGAAAAGATCGAAATAAGGTAAGAGAAGCGTTGCTTAAAAGCGGCGTAGTAGTGGTAATGAATAAGAAACACATTCAAAAACCCGAGCATCTCGTTACCACAATGAGAGAGGTCTACGAAGCCGGGATGGTAGCGGAAACGACGTTTCGCATCGATGCCGGCATTTTGCGGGAAGGTATGAAAGAGCTGGTAAAAATTCGTGAAGAAATGCCGAAAGATAAGCCGTTTATCCTGGGCTGCGGAAGTATTATTAACCCGAAAGAACTGGAAGATGCTATTGAAATGGGTTTTGATATGATCGTTGCGCCGGGCAATGTGATGGGTGGTTATGGCGACGGCATTGAATTTGTGCGCATAACCCGTGAGGAAAATATATTTTCTGCTCCTGCTGTGCTCTCTCCCACTGAACTGCAATATTTTATTGAGCGTTCGGATGGCCTGGAACCGGATGCCATAAAGGTCTTTCCTGCCGGCGTTCACGGGCCTTCCGGCATAGGGGGATTGTTGGCGCCCTATGTGCGCGAACGACACAATGGCCGCATTATCATGCCCACCGGCGGCGTTAATTTTGAAACCGGCCCAAAATACCAGGAATCTATTTCCAAAGCAGGATATATGCCCGTTTTAGGAATGTCGGCTCCTCTTGGTTTTGTGGAAAAACAAGGAAAACCGGGTGATAGGGATGTCATCCGCGAGTCTTTACGTATCTTTAAAGAAAAATATATTCCTTATGCAGGATAATCTTTAAAGAAATTGAACTGGATATATCTTGATTCAATGTGATCTAAACGAGTGCTGAAGGGAAATTGTAATATAGAGAATTTTATTTTTTTGACGAAAGGGAAAGGATGTCTTACTTAGAAAATCTATTCGGATTAAAGGGGAAGAATGCCGTTGTCATCGGTGGTGGTGGTGTTCTGGCCGGGGCTATGGCCGAGGGCTTGGCCAAAGCGGGAGCCAATATTGCTATTTTGGATTTAAACCTGGAAAATGCTCAAAAGCAGGCCGGCCTGATAAATAGATCCGGCATAAAGGCTATAGCTGTTCAGGTGGATGTAAGCAGCAAAGAGGAAATAAGAAAAGCAAAAGAAAAGGTAGATATACAATTAGGCCGTACAGACATCTTAATTAACGCTGCCGGGATAAATTCCGCCACTCCTTTTTTCGAAATATCAATAGAGGAATGGGAAAAAATAATGAATGTCAATCTTCGCAGCGTTATTTTAGCTTGCCAGATTTTTGGTAAAGAAATGATAGAAGACGGAAAGGGCGGGAGCATCATTAATATTTCATCGGTATCATCGGGGCCGCCGCTGTCTAAGGTGTTTACCTATAGCGCCACTAAGGCGGGAGTCAATAATATAACGCAATTTTTAGCCAATGAATGGGCGCAAAAAGGGGTTCGCGTAAACGCTATTGCTCCCGGGTTTTTTCCGGCTGAGCAGAACCGAAAAATCTTGACGGAAGAGCGCGTGGCCTCCATTATGCGTCATACTCCGATGAACCGCTTCGGCGACCCATCCGAATTAATAGGAGCTGTAATTTGGCTGGCTTCTGAAAAGGCTTCCTCATTTGTAACCGGTTCAATCGTACGTGTGGATGGCGGTTTTACGGCAATGACAATTTGAATGCCAAATCACGATTAAAGCCGGTCAACAAAAACCTAAAACAAATAGAATTTTGGAAAGGTTTGATTCGATGAAAAAAGTGAGAGTAGGAATAGTCGGTTCGCAATTTGCGGCCACTTTACATGCCGAGTCGTATAAACGTTGCTTATGGGCGCAAATACAAGCAGTGGCAGCAATTGATAATCTGGATGAATTCGGTGATAAATATGATATCCCAAATCGTTATAATGATTACCGTCGTATGTTTGAAAAAGAAGATTTAGACCTGGTAAGCGTATGTGTTCCAAATTTTTTACATAAAGAAATTGTTTTGGCGGCAGTTGAGGCCGGTTTAAAAAATATCGTATGCGAGAAACCCTTGGCCACCAATGTTGCCGATGGGAAAGAGATGGTTGATCGGTGTAAAGAGAATAAGGTAAAATTAATGTATGCGGAAGATTGGATCTTTGCCCCGGCGCTAATTCGGGCAAAAGAAATTGTAGATGAAGGGGGAATTGGTCAACTGCTTTATATAAAAGCTAAAGAGAGTCATAGCGGCACGCATTCCCTATATGCGCAAAAAAAAGAATACTGTGGCGGTGGCGTCATGATTCATCTTGGGATACATCCTATTGCGTTTCTACCCTATTTTGCCCAAAGTGAGATTTCGGAAATTGTCGGGATGAAAAGCACTGGCGGCCAAGGTAATTTACTTCATAAAAATTATACAGGTGAGGATTGGGCCGGCGCTTTGATAACTCTTAAGAACGGGGTACGCGGATTTGTAGAGAGTAATTATATTACCTGCGGAGGAATGGACGATAAAATTGAAATTTATGGAACGGAAGGTAATATACATATAGATTTAACGAAAGGTTCACCTCTAACAGTGTATAGTCGTCCGGGATATGGCTATGCCATTGAAAAAGCCGATTTTACACATGGCTGGACGCAGCCTGCTGTGGATGAATTCATGTCCTTGGGGTATGTGAACGAGATCAATCATTTTGTTGACTGCGTAATGAATGATAAAGAACCGCAAAAAGGCGTTCGCGGGGAAGATGGACTAAAAGCCTTGGAAGCAACCTTCGCCTTATACAAGTCATCAGAAACAGGGATGCTTATAAAATTATAGAGTTGAAAGAGCACCATATGACCGATAAAATAGATAGATTTGAAGCAACTCATATGCCTGTCACCGTGGCCGGCATCGATTTTCATAATCCTTTTTGCGTGGGCTCCGGACCCACGGTGAAGACCATAGATATGCTTCGGCAGATTGACCGAGCCGGTTGGGGAGGCGCGTTCATCAAGCTTACCATAGATCCGGAACCTTATATCAGCCGTATACCACGCTATCGCTGGCAAAGTAAGGAAAAATTACATTCTTTTACCTTGGAAAAAAGAATTAAATTAGACGAGGCACTCAGAATTTGTGAACAAGGGAAAAAAGACGTAAAGGTTACTAAAATTTTCAGCAATATTAGTTATGATGGACCGGATGGTATAAAAGGTTGGATACGTATGGCCAAAGCATTCGAGGATGCCGGAGCGGATGGCAATGAACTGAATATGTGCTGCCCCAATATGTCCTTTAATGTAGAAGTAACGGGTGAAACGATAGAACACAGTACCGGCGCTTCGATGGGCCAGCACCCAAAATTGGTTGCGGAAATTGTTAAAGCCATAAAAGCAGAAACAAAAATACCCCTTTTTGTAAAGTTAACCCCGGAAGGCGGAAGGATTGCCGAAGCAGCTAAGGCAGCCTATGAAGCCGGAGCGGATGTCGTTTCTTCCGTTGGTAACCGGGTGGGTATTGTATCTGTGCCTGATATTGAACGACCTTTCGGAAACCCCCAACATTTGCAGAAAGACTTTGGAATATCCTGTCTTTCGGGACAATGGCTGAAACCTCTTGCCTTATTAGACGTTTATGAGATTCGAAAAGTAAATGGCCCTGACTTCTCGATTTGCGGATATGGCGGCATGTCCCATTGGAAAGACTATATCGAGATGACAATGGTCGGTGCCGATTTAATCGGTATCTGTACGGATACGATCATCCGCGGATATGATTTTTTATGGAAAGAATTGGTAAAGTTAAAAGACTATCTAAGGCGTCATGATTATAGATCGTTAAACGATATGCGGGATATGCTCCTTCCCAGGGTTAAAACAGCCAGGGATATTGAAATTGAACAAGCGGTGGCTCATGTAGTGAGCGATAAATGCATAGGATGTGAAAAATGTATTTCGATCGGTCAGTGTTATGCCATTAAAATGGTGGACGGTAAAGGTTGGGAAGGAAAAAATAAAAAAGGTATGATCGCCGAGGTAAACCCATACAACTGCACAGGTTGTTCCACCTGTTTCGATGTTTGTCCTACGGATTGTTTTGAATGGCAACCGGTCCCTAAGGATCGTAAAAAAACGCCGGTGTAAGGTTGTGGGTATCCCCTTTCTCCAGCGGACGGTTGTTCTGATAAACATAATACGGTTCAGGGCTATTGGTCAGATTGGAATGAATTTGAATAATTGACTAAGATTGTGCGGAAAATGGTGTTGCAGGTCATTTTGATGCCGGAAATTGTTAGTGCAATACCGTTTATCCGGAAATGTATTAAAGA
Organism: Calditrichia bacterium; assembly: GCA_026983775.1. Taxonomy (GTDB): domain Bacteria; phylum Calditrichota; class Calditrichia; order Calditrichales; family Calditrichaceae; genus JALSTK01. The sequence continues at coordinate 11,045 of JALSTK010000022.1, read as the reverse complement.
GGGCATCATAGTACTCCCGGGCGGTAAGGGAAAGGTGTAAAACAAATAGGAATGGGGAATTCGATCCATACAGTTCCCGATTACCTGTTCACAATTTTTAACTAAGGAAAAGACAAGGCATGAAATATACCATTGGAATCATCGGTTTGGGGGTCATGGGACAGAACCTGGCCCTGAATATGGAACGAAACGGTTTTAGCGTGAGCGGTTATGACTTGGATAAAGATAAGCGAAAAGCGGCGCAGGAAAAATTTAAGAATAAAAAAATGGTTGTGGCGGCGGATATCGAGCAACTTTCGAAATATCTTGAATCCCCCAAAAAAATCATGATGATGGTACCCGCCGGCCAAGCGGTGGATGCGGTTATTCAGGATTTGAAGCCGTACTTAAAAGCGGGAGATGTATTGATCGACGGCGGCAATAGCCATTTCCCGGATACGGAACGGCGCTGGAAAACTTTGCGGGATGAGGGCATATTGTATATGGGTACAGGTATCAGCGGCGGCGAAGAAGGCGCTTTGTGGGGACCATCGATTATGCCGGGAGGCCACCCCCAGGCCTGGCCGCTGGTAAAGCCGATCTTGCAGGCCATTGCCGCCAAAACCGATGATGGAACACCCAGCTGCGAATGGGTGGGCGAAGGAGGCGCCGGGCATTTTGTCAAAATGGTGCACAACGGCATCGAATACGGTGATATGCAACTAATCTGCGAAGCCTATCTTATCATGGACAAAGTGCTGGAAATGAAGCCGCTGGAAATGAGCGAAGTTTTCCGGGAATGGAATAAGGGTGAATTAAACAGTTATTTAATAGAAATAACAGCGAATATCTTATCTAAAATCGACGAAGAAACCGGCAAACCTATGGTAGACATCATCTTGGATACGGCCGGACAAAAAGGCACAGGTAAATGGACCAGCATCGCCGCCCTTGATTTGGGGATTCCGGCTCAAACCATCGCCGAAGCTGTATTTGCCCGCACCTTAAGTGCGATTAAGGACGAGCGGATTGCCGCTTCCAAAATCTTATCCGGGCCCCAAATTAAGTTTACCGGTAATAAACAAGACCTTTTGGAAGATATTCGTCAGGCTTTGTATGCTTCCAAAATATGTTCCTACGCACAGGGTTTTCAATTAATGCGGGCGGCGGATAAAGAATACGGTTGGAAGCTGAATTTCGGAAATATTGCCCTCTTGTGGCGGGCGGGCTGCATCATCCGCGCTCAATTTCTCGACCGCATTAAAGCGGCCTTCGATAACCATCCCGCTTTACCCAATCTGCTACTTGATGACTATTTCAAAAATGCGATGGATCCGATACAGGAAGGATGGCGGCGGGTGGTTGCTCAGACCGCTCTTTGGGGCGTTTCCGTCCCCGCTTTTAGCAGCGCTTTGTCTTATTATGACGGGTACCGTAGTGAAAAGCTTCCGGCCAACCTGTTACAGGCCCAGCGTGATTATTTTGGCGCGCACACCTATGAACGGGTGGATGCGGCCCGCGGCAAGTTTTTTCATACCCAATGGATATAAATGAAAAATGCAGCGTCATTGCGGGCTATGTACCAACGAGGGATCTTTATCCCTGTTAGTTAACCGATTTTTCCTTCCGATAAATCGGCCATCGAAAGGACCTTATTGGGATTTAAACGTAAAGTGAAATGTGATGAGTTTGTTTTTTAGTAAAGGTAGCACAGATTTCGAATTCACTCTAGCGGAATTAAAGGCAGGACTCTTTGACGCCTTAGATAAAATCGGAACCCGGAAAAAAGTTTTGGTCATTCCGCCGGATTTTACACGTTCTCACTCTTTCGCCGGGCCGTTAACCCGTTTTGCTTACCGATACTTTGGACGACGACTTACGGATATCTTGCCGGCCCTGGGAACCCATTCACCGATGACGGAAACCCAAATGGAAGAAATGTTCGGTGATCTTCCCCGTAACCTGTTCCGCGAGCATAACTGGCGTAAAGATGTGCTGACTTTAGGCGTGGTGCCTGCGCAATATGTGTCAGAAGTAACCGACGGTAAGTTGGACTATCCCTGGCCGGCCCAGGTGAATAAATTACTGGTAGAAGGGGGATATGATCTCATTCTTTCTATCGGTCAAGTAGTACCGCACGAGGTAATTGGCATGGCCAATTATAATAAAAATATATTAGTGGGCACGGGCGGCGCGGAAGGTATCAACAAAAGCCATTTTCTGGGCGCTGTTTACGGTATGGAACGGATTATGGGGCGGGCTAATAATCCCGTACGGGCCGTGTTGAACTATGCCTCCGAACATTTTGCCGCCCATCTGCCTATTGTTTATGTGCATACGGTTGTTGGTAAGAATAAAGAGGGACAGTTGGTCGTAAAAGGACTCTATATAGGAGACGATGCCGAATGCTTTGAAAAAGCGGCGCAGCTTTCGATGCAAGTGAATTTTGAAATGCTGGACAAACCGTTAGAAAAGATAGTGGTTTATCTGAATCCGCTGGAATTCAAGAGTACCTGGCTGGGTAACAAGAGTATTTACCGCACACGCATGGCCATTGCCGACGGCGGCGAATTAATCATTCTGGCGCCGGGACTGAAAGAATTCGGCGAGGATGCCCAAATCGACCAGCTTATTCGCAAATACGGTTATTTGACGACACCGGAAATTTTGAAACGAACCGGAGAAAACACAGATTTGCAAAATAATCTTAGCGCGGCGGCCCACCTCATCCACGGATCGTCCGAAAATCGTTTTAAAATAGTTTACTGTCCCGGTTATCTGACCCGGGAGGAAATAGAAGGCGTACATTTTCATTATGCCGATTTGAATGAAATGATAAAGCGCTATAATCCAACTCTTTTAAAAGACGGTTTTAATACATTGCCCGACGGGGAAGAAATATTCTTTATCTCAAATCCGGCTATGGGGTTATGGGCTTATCGACAGCGATTTCAAAACGCCTGATCGGTACAAGAAGAAATAATAAAGAAATCTTTGAAAAAACATAGCAAGTGTCGTTTTTTCGTCCCGGCCGATCGGGATAAACTTGGGTGCAATCTATAATAGGTTGTAAATATTGGATTTCCCCATCAGGGTAACTTCGGGTAATCCGTCAACGTCCAGTGCGGAATGACAGATTCGGATGGGTTCGGATTTTTTAATGGTTCCGTAAGTTTTAAGGAAGTAAATAGCTTATGCGCAGGCAAAGATATATCATCGCTTTACTGCTGTCGGTGCTGTGCTCTTCTTCCGTACCCCTTTTCCTGGAATATTTTACGCCTTATGTAGACGCCTGGACGGTAAACGGATATCGCTACGTGGTTGTTTTTTTGATCATATTTCCTATTATTATCGTATTTTCCAGAGCGGGAAAATATACCCAACGTATGTGGAAGGTGGCCTTAATTCCGGCCCTGTTTAATTTTCTTCAGCAGATTACCTGGGCCTGGGCGCCTTATTTTATCGAACCGGGAATGATTGGTTTTCTGGTCAAAAGCACTGTTGTCTGGTCGATTGCCGGTTCATTTCTAATATTCGTTGATGAGCGTTTTTTGTTGCAGGACAAGCGTTTCTGGATGGGGTTGATGCTTTCCTTGACCGGTTTTTTCGGATTGAGTTATTTTGGAGAAGGCCTATCCTTAGGCGGTACATTTTTCGGTGTTATGCTGGTGCTTGTCAGCAGTCTTTTTATGGCCTCTTACGGTTTGGCGGTAAAACGTTATTTTAATGAGACGAGTGCGCTGGTTTCATTTTCCATTATTGCCTTCTATACGGCTCTGGGTCTGGTAGCTTTGATGTTTGTTCTTGGCGAGCCCCAGGCCTTCCTGCGTATTCCTTTAAAAATAAATCTTATTATTGCCGTATCGGCTTTTGTAGGGATCAATGTGGCGCATGTACTCTTCTACATTTCCCTTAAGCATCTTGGTGTGATGGTTTCTTACAGTGTAAGTCTGTTCTCGGCATTTTTTACCGCTCTGCTTTCTTATCTGATTTTTAATGAACGTTTAAGTCTTTTACAATGGCTATCGGGATCATTTATCATTGCCGGCGGTGTCATTATCATAGCCGCAAGAAATCGCAAACAGAATCATAAGCAAACTGAAATACTCAGAGGAGTTGAAATAAACGAATGGAATACAATTAAAAAGACGGGAGAAGTAAAATGAATAGACTTTCAATAATAAAAAACGATTGTGAACTGGATTTTTTGTCTTTGGGGGCATTGGTGCACCGTCTGGATCCGGGCGTAGTACCGTTTCGCAAGGCCCGTTCTGCGGAAATCCATGTATCGGGTGGAGAATATAACGTGGCCGCCAACTTATCCGATTGTTTCGGGCTAAAAACGGGCATTGTATCGGCCATGGTCAATTATCCCATTGGCGAGCTGGTGCAAACACGGGTACGCGAGATGGGCGTAAAAACCTTTTTTAAATATTTTAAGCACAACGGTGTCAATGGGCCGAATCTTGCCACGGTATATAGCGACCGCGGTTATGGCGTACGACCGCCGGTGGTGTTTTACAATCGTGCCAACGAGGCGGCCGGATTGCTTGGTAAAGGCGATATCGACTGGGAAGCCATCTTTGACAAAAGGGTACGCTGGTTTCATTCCGGCGGGATTTTTGCGGCCCTTTCGTCTACTACATCCGACGTCATCCTCGAAGGTATGCAGGCGGCTAAAAAACACGGGGCGGTCGTTTCCTTTGATCTGAATTACCGCGGTAAGTTATGGGCGCCCCTCGGCGGTTTGGAAAAAGCGCGGGAAGTATTACGTAAAATTGTGGGAAACGTGGACGTGTTGCTCGGCAATGAAGAAGACTTGCAAACCGGTCTGGGCATCCAGGGGCCGGAAGTGGCCGCGACTTCCAAATTTGACACTTCCAACTTTTTCGAAATGATTGAACGCACCGTGGAAGAGTTTCCCAATATAAAAATGGTGGCCACTACTTTGCGCGAGGTTAAATCGGCTAATTTACATCACTGGGGCGCGGTACTATGGTATAACGGAAAAAAATTCGAAACACCAAAAGCCGAATTGAATGTGCTGGACCGCATCGGCGGCGGCGACGGTTTTGCCACCGGTCTGATTTTCGGATTGATTGACGGCAGAGAGCCGAAAGATGCGCTACGGCTGGGCTGGGCGCACGGCGCTTTGCTGACTACTTTCCCCGGCGATACGACCATGGCCCGCCTGCCGGAAGTGGAAGCCTTCGCCCGGGGAGGATCGGCGCGGGTACAAAGATAAGGGTGATAAATCGACGCAAAGGTTTATCCTTGATATCATTCCGTACTCGCCTTACTGGGATCTTACAATATCCAACTGGAAGGTTAATTCTATAGTAGGAGGATAATCGTTCTTCTGCTGACATAGCGCTCATCAAGGGACGATAAACGAATACTTCTTCAACAGGCGGGGCAGAAAGAGCGGTTTTATTTCTACGGTGAAGAATATGGGGTGGCAGCAGATTAAGGTGCTAAAAATGACAAATCTCTTATTCCAGGACCCTGATATTCATCAAATTAGACAAGAATAACCTCTATGCCCATACTTTTCAATTTCTGCTCTTCCTCTTCGGGAATATCGGTATCCGTGATCACGGTTTGCACATCACTCATGGGAGCGATTAAGGCCAGGCGACGCCGGCCGAATTTACTGGAATCCGTAACCACATATACTTCCCTGGATAATTCGATCATAATTCGATTCAGATGAGCCTCTTCCACATTGGGGGTGTAAATACCGTGTCGGGCGGCAATCCCGTCCACTCCTAAAAACAACTTGTCGCAATAATAGTTACGAAGCGCGCTTTCGGCCGCAGGTCCCACCATAGAAAGCGCATTCTTGCGTAAAATGCCGCCCAGCATGATAATTTTGAAATTCGGATAGTCGGCTAACTCCCGGGCAATATTCAGGGCGTTGGTGATGACCGTTAATTCCTTGAATTGACCCAGATTTTTAGCTATTTCCAGGGTAGTCGTTCCCGAATCCAGTATGATCGTATCCCCATCCTGAATCCGTCCGGCGGCTTTACGGCCGATCAACTGCTTTTCCTTAAAATGCTTTTTAGCCTTGTCATTGAGTTTAAAATCCATGCTAACCCGCTGGGGACGGATGGCTCCTCCGCGGGTTCGTATTAAGAGATTCTTACGCTCCAGTTGAGAAAGATCGTTACGGATGGTTACCGTACTCACTCCAAAATTTTTACTCAGGGTATTGATTTGTACCTGACCCTCATTTTCAATCTGCTTCAAAATTTTAGCTCTGCGCTCAATAGTCAGGTCTTTTTCGTCTCTTTTTATCATAAGCTTAGACCTCGGTTTAGATTTTAAAAATATAAGGAAAAATAACAAAAAATCAATGGGGCTAATAAAAATAATACAAGTATATGAGATTAAAGAAGTTAAATATATATAGAAAAATTTTAAAAAACATTTGACAAGTAAAAAAAAATAAATTATGTTAAAAAAACAAAGGGAAAGTAAAAAATACAAAGGAAAAAAAAGTGAAAAGCTATTTTCCCGGACTTTCTAACGAGCAGCTACACGCTTTAGGTGCCTATCATACGGCTACTGAAATTTCCGGTCAACCCCAATTATGGTTAAAAACCTGGCTCTATCTGTATAATGTTCGTCGGGAACTCAAAGATTTTCTTTTGCCTTTATATGAAAAAGATCATTTGCAAATTATCCTGACCGGAGCCGGGACTTCCGCCTATGTGGGTGATGTCCTGCAGGGAGTCTTCCTGAAAGATCGCAAGGTTCAGGCCCGCTCTGTGGCCACAACCGATATTGTAACCCATCCCGGGCACTATTTTCACCCGCAACAAACCACCCTGCTCATTTCTTTTGCCCGCTCCGGAAATAGCCCGGAAAGCATAAAAGCCGTACAATTGGCTAATGAAGTCTGTAGCCGTATCTTCCATCTGGTTATTACCTGTAATGCGGATGGGGCTTTGGCCAAAGAAGTAAAGGGAACCAATAGCTTTGTGTTTACTTTGCCGCCGGAATCCAACGATCTGAGTCTGGCCATGACCGGTAGTTTTACTTCCATGCTGTTAAGCGGATTGCTTATCGCCCGTCTGGAAGAGTTGGCCGATCTAAAAGATGAGGTACGGCGGCTGGCGGACTACGGCACAAAAATATTACAATCCTATTTTCCTGTTTTACATGAGGCGGCTCAATTGGATTTTGACCGGGCTGTCTTCCTGGGCTCCGGCATCTTTCAGGGAATCGCCAGAGAATCTCACCTCAAATTACAGGAATTAACCGACGGACAGGTGATCTGTAAATTTGATACGTTTCTGGGATTTCGTCACGGGCCCAAAGCAGTGATTACACCCCATACTTTGATGGTTTATCTTTTTTCCAACCGGGATTATGTCCAGCAATACGAGCGGGATCTGGTAGAAGCGGTTGTCAATGGCCAGAAAGGTATTCTGGGCATCGGTATCATGGAACATGCTATTTCCGGCGTTCATCTGGATAGCCACATTATTCTCTCGGATGACGGGGTTCGTCTGGATGAAAGTCTTTTGACACCGGCCATGGTCTTACCTGCCCAAATGATTGCTTTTTTGAAATCGATTCATTTAGGTTTAGAGCCCGACAATCCTTCCAGAAGCGGAACGATTACGCGGGTGGTCCAGGGAGTGAAACTCTATCCCTTTTCAAAAGAGAGTGTGAATGAATGAAACATCCTATCCGGTCGATTATTAAGGAACATAAAAAAAATTCTGAGCAAGGAATTTATTCCGTTTGTTCGGCCAATCCGTTTGTCCTGGAAGCCGCCATGCTGCAGGCCAAAGCGGATCATTCCCTGTTGCTGATTGAAGCCACTTCCAATCAGGTGGATCAGTTCGGCGGATATACGGGTATGACCCCTGAAGATTTTCACAACTATGTACGAAGATTGGCTGGAACCATGGATTTTCCTGTATCCTCTCTGGTATTAGGCGGAGACCATTTAGGCCCGAATGTATGGCAAAATCAACCGGCGGAAATAGCCATGAACCGGGCCCGGGATCAGATAGCTTCCTATATAGAGGCGGGTTTTACTAAAATCCATTTGGACGCCAGCATGCCCCTAAAGGGCGACGAGTATGAAGCGGGTCTTCCTTTAAATCCGCGTCTGGTGGCGCAACGGACGGCTGAACTTTGTCTCGCGGCAGAGCATTCCTTGCAAAAACTACCTGCAGATCGGCAAAAACCCGTGTATGTTATCGGCACCGATGTACCCGTACCGGGAGGGGCAAAGGATTCGATTCATGAAGTACGTATTACACCTGTTGCGGAAGTCGCTGAAATTCTTGATCTGACCCAAAAAACTTTTGCGGAAGAAGGGCTCGAATCCGCCTGGGAAAGGGTAGTGGCTATCGTAGTACAGCCCGGGGTGGAATTCGGGGACGATACGGTTATAGAATATGATCGTCATAAATCGCATTCCCTGTCCGCCTTTATTGATAATCAACCGAATCTCGTTTACGAAGCCCACTCTACCGATTACCAGACCCCTTTGGCGCTGAAACAAATGGTAGAAGATCATCTGGCCATTTTAAAAGTGGGACCCTGGCTGACATTTGCTTTACGCGAAGCGATTTTTGCCTTATCTTTTATGGAGGAGGAATTGACACGTTTAAGGAAGAGCGTAACGCCCTCCCATCTTATGGAAACAATAGAGCGGGTCATGCTTCAGAATCCGGCCCATTGGATTAAGCATTATCATGGTACCGCCGGACAGCAAGCTTTTTCCCGGAAGTTCAGTTACAGCGATCGCATCCGCTATTATTGGCCCCATGAAGATGTTGCCCTGGCCGTTCAACACCTGATAAAGAATCTGGAAACTCTTTCCATCCCGGATTCACTGGTCAGTCAGTATTTACCGAATCAGTATCGGGCCATCCGTGCCGGTGAGATTGAAAAGACGCCCCGCGCTCTGCTTCATCATAAGATACGGGAAGTGCTGGCTATCTATTCTCAAGCAACGGCAATGAGAAAAACGAACCGGAAAGCGAAAAATCCGAATCACATTGTAATGGAGTCGATATGAAAAAAGGAAAACCATGGCTGTTTTACGCTATCATCACAACGACATTTTGGGGAGTGTGGGGTGCTTTAATCGAAATTCCGGAAAAGGGAGGTTTTCCGGCCACTCTGGGATATTCGGTCTGGGCTCTGACTATGATTATTCCGGCAGTGATCGCTTTAAAAATGGTGAATTGGAAATTGGAATACGACGGTCGTTCTATTTTTCTGGGGGCGGTGATCGGTTTTACCGGAGCCGGAGGTCAATTAATCTTGTTTCAGGCTCTTCGAACCGGGCCGGCCTATCTGGTCTTTCCCTTTATTTCTCTCTCTCCGGTAGTAACCATTTTGCTCTCATACGTATTCCTGAAAGAGCGCTCCAGCAGAAGAGGCTGGATTGGAATCATTCTGGCGCTGATTGCCATCCCCCTACTTTCGTATCAGTCAGCCAGCGGCAACGGAGCGGATAGCTATCTATGGATTATCCTTGCTTTGCTGGTTTTTTTAGCCTGGGGATTTCAGGCCTATGTCATGAAATTTGCCAACGAAACCATGAAAGCAGAGAGCATCTTTTTTTATATGATGGTAACCGGTATACTACTCATTCCCTTTGCCATTTGGATGACCGATTTTAGCCAGCCTATCAATTGGGGGTTCAGCGGTCCCTGGCTCACGGCCATCATACAGATTTTAAATGCCATCGGAGCCCTGATGTTGGTATTCGCTTTCCGCTATGGGAAAGCGATGATTGTCAGTCCTATGACCAATGCTTTAGCACCGGTGATTACCATTATTATCTCTCTGTCCATTTACCAGGTGATCCCGAATCCGGTGATTATTGCGGGAATGGCCTTAGCCATCGGATCGGCCTTTTTATTAGCCATCGAAGAAGAGTAAACTTTAAATCGCAGGTGTTGGAAAGGAATACAGCCGGATGAACAAAAAATACGATGTGATTGTTGTGGGGGAATTAAACGTTGATTTGATCCTGAATAAGATCGATGGATTTCCGGAAATCGGTAAAGAAAAGTTAGCCGCAGAAATGACCCTGACCCTGGGCAGCTCGTCGGCCATTTTTGCCAGTAACTTAAGCGCGCTCGGTGCCGAAGTAGCTTTTTTAGGAAAAATCGGTAAAGATCAGTTCGGAGAACTGGTTATGGAAAGTCTGCGCCGAAAAGGGGTGCATACGGAATTAATCATTCAGGATGAAAAATTGAACACCGGTGCAACCATTGTGCTCAATTATGATGAAGACCGGGCCATGATTACCCATGCCGGTGCTATGGAGCATTTAACGCTTCATGATATCACCGCCGGCAAACTATCGTTAGCTCGTCACCTGCATTTTTCTTCTTATTTTCTGCAACCGGGAATCAGGAAGGATGTGGGTGCCTTATTCGCATTGGCGAAAAGACAGGGTCTGACCACCTCTTTCGATATGCAGTGGGATCCGGCCGAAAAATGGGATATGGACTATGGAAATATTTTACCTTCAGTAGATATATTTTTTCCCAACAAACAGGAACTGATCGAATTGACCGGCCGGGTGAATATGAAGGAAGCGCTTCATGCCTTAGGAAAAACAAACACGATTGTGGTTAAAATGGGTAGCGAGGGTTCTGTGCTGTGGAAAGATGGGCAGGATTTTTCTTTACCGGCCTTTCTGAACAATGAGGTTGTGGATGCCATCGGTGCCGGAGATAGTTTCAATGCCGGCTTTATCTTTAAATATGTTTCCGGTGCTCCGTTGGAAGAATGCCAGCGCTTCGGTAATCTATGCGGAGCGGTCAATACGACTGCTGCCGGCGGTACAACCGCCTTTACAAACTATAGGGACGTGCTGAAGATTGCCAGAGAGCGTTTTGGCTACGAAGAATAGTTTGAAACGAAACCCCAAAACTGTCGCCGGACAACGGGTGGTGAAATGATGAGGAAAGCGGTTGGTTTTCACTTTGCTTAAAACTAGCGGTGAGCAATGGATACGTTAAAAAACATTGATTTGGAAGAAAAGTTAAAAGAAGCCCAAAGGAATCGGATAGCCCTTT
>JALSTK010000021.1 GCA_026983775.1 Calditrichia bacterium | reverse complement strand
TGATATAGAGGCTTCGGCCAGTTACGGGAAAATGGCTGAGGTCTCACCGGGCAAAGATTCCACCACCGGTCATTGGGAACTGGCCGGTTTATTGTTGGATCGTCCTTTCCCCACCTATCCGAAAGGTTTTCCCAGGGAGGTGATCGATGAATTCACCAGGCGCACAGGTCTGGAAGTCCTTGGCAATAAACCGGCTTCGGGCACGGAAATTATTAAAGAGTTGGGTGAAGAGCATGTAAGGACGGGAAAACCAATTGTATACACCTCAGCCGATTCTGTCTTTCAGATTGCGGCCCATGAAGATGTAATCCCTTTGGATAAATTATATGAGATTTGTCAAATCGCCCGAAATATGTTACAGGGGGAACATGCCGTAGCCCGGGTGATCGCCAGACCGTTTATCGGTAAAAATGCCGGTGATTTCAAACGAACCAAATACCGTAAAGATTTCTCCCTTGCACCTTTTGGTAAAACTTTGCATCTAAATCTTAAAGATAAGGGATGGCCCACGGTCGGCATCGGTAAGATCAATGATTTGTATGCCTTAAGCGGCATTCAGAAAAGCAGATACACCAAAACCAATCCGGAAGGCATGCGGGCTATCCTGGAAGAAATGGATGAAACCGGATCGGGATTGATTATGGCCAATCTGGTGGATTTCGATATGCTGTACGGCCATCGCAATGATTGTCAGGGTTTCTACAACGCTCTTCGGGAATTTGACCGCTGGCTGCCCGGGCTGTTGCGGAAGTTGAAAGATGAAGATATCCTGATGATTACGGCGGACCATGGTAATGACCCGACCACTCCCAGTACGGATCATTCCAGGGAATATGTGCCGATCCTGATTACGGGGCCGCATATTCGGCCAAATCGGAACATTGGGGTCCGTACTTCGTTTGCTGATATGCAGGCAACGTTGGCGGATTATTTTGAGATACCAACGACCGGAAAAGGTGAAAGTTTTCTTAATTTGATTCTGGGACAATAATATGCTACTCGGGAAAGTAGTCGGGCAGGTTTGGGCTACCCGTAAAGACGAAAAATTGACGGGTATGAAATTACTTGTGGTTCGTCATATAAATCTGGATTATTCCTTTAGAAACAGTTATGTGGTAGCAGTGGATAGTGTGGGAGCCGGCTCCGGAGAATATGTACTCGTTACTACGGGCAGTTCGGCCCGGCAATCGGCGTTGACGGAAGGCAAGCCTGTGGATGCCGTGATCTCGGCTATCATCGATACATTGGATGTGGAGAAACAATGAATTTAGCGCGAGTGATCGGCACAATTTGGGCCACCCGGAAAGACGTGAACCTGGAAGGGTTGAAAATGCAACTCATTCAACCCATGAATCCTCAGGCTGAGGACAGCGGGAATCCATTGGTTGCGGTGGATACGGTGGGAGCCGGTGTGGGAGAAATTGTTTATTATGTAACGGCCTATGAAGCGGTTATTCCCCTCGAGGTTCAACCGGCATTGGCCGATGCATCGATTGTCGGTATTGTGGATAAAATTGAACTGAATTAAGTTCGAATCGTTCTTTGTATGAGTACAATGAACAGGTTGTTTTTTAATATGTCTCTTCTGGAAAAACTTAAAAAGGGCTTTCGAACAGGTTGGCAAAGCGCCAGTGACAAGACCAGTGAATATACCCGGATGGGTCGTATTAAAATCGATATGCTGGGAATTAAAAAGGAGATTGAAGAAAAATTCATCGAATTGGGCGGTAGAGTATATCATAATGCGACCCAAACACAGCAATTCAATATCAAAAAAGATAAAATGCTGATGCAAATCATCGAACAGTTAAAAGAATTGGAAAATGAATTAAGCGCTTATGAAGGGAATCTGAAAGAGGTTAAGAAAGAGGAAGAGCAGGACAAAGATTAAATAGAAGAAATATTGGATACCGTTTTACCGTTCATTGTTTAGAGAATAGAAAATGCATAGCTGTGTATTAAAAAAGCGGAGGATATTAAAAATCAGAAGGAAAGTGGTCAATTATTGACCATTTATAAAAAAAATTGGACAACTAAAAATTTTGATCTTTAAAAACGAATGGAGTGAGATTAGTGAGCGATTTTTTCATAAGCAAAAATCAGTCGCTTGAAAATTATTTAAGGGAAATCGGCGAAGTAAGATTACTTACCCCCGAAGAAGAAATTGATTTAGCCCAGAGAATCAAACAAAATGATCAACGTGCTCTCAAACGGTTGGTAAGCGCAAATCTGCGTTTTGTGGTCAGCGTGGCCAAATCTTATCAAAACTACGGTTTGTCTTTGGAAGACCTGATCAATGAAGGCAATCTCGGGTTAATGAAAGCCGCCTACCGTTTTGATGAAACCCGCGGGTTTAAATTTATTTCGTATGCGGTCTGGTGGATTAAACAATCGATCCTGCAGGCTATTGCCGAGCAATCCCGACTGGTGCGTCTGCCGTTAAATCGTGTAGGAACACTAACTAAGATCGGTAAAGTCTATAGCATGTTAGAGCAGGAATATGAACGGGAACCCACCCCGGAAGAGATTGCGAATGTGCTGGAAGTCGATAGCGGCGATATTACGGATACCATTAAAATGGCAACGCGATCCGTTTCCATGGACTCGCCTTTACAGAAAAACAGTGATAGCCGCCTGATCGATATTATACAGAATCAGCAGGATCCCGAGCCCGATGCGGAAGTGATGGGGGAGTCGTTAAAAGAAGAAGTGAATCATATTCTTTCCACTTTAACAGCCCGTGAAGCACGTATTTTAAAGCTCTATTTCGGGCTTGACGGAGAGAAACCGCATACGCTCGAAGAGATTGGTGTAAAGTTCAAATTGACCAGGGAACGGGTCAGACAGATTAAGGAAAAAGCGTTACGTAGATTGCGTCACAGCTCCCGAAGTAAGGTTTTGCGCTATTATCTGGGCTAACAGGTTGACTTAAATGCATTTATTTTAAAAACTCTGCTTGATCGCAGAGTTTTTTTTTTATATATTTTGCTATAGATCACAATTGGGCAACCGATTATAGGAAGTAGGGATAGAAGGATTTAATCTTTTGGGTTAGGAGCTGTCTTCAATGAACGATGATTCTCGCTTAATTTTCATTTCTAAAGATCAAAAAAATATCCGGGAATTTCATATTTCCCGGGTGAAACTATTTTCCTTTATATCTATTTTTCTGATTGTTTTTACAGTTTCCGGAAAACTCGGTATGGACTACCTGGTCGATTTTAGCCATAATTCCAAAATAAAACGTCTGGAACGAACCAACCTGGTTTTGCAGAATCGGCTAAATGAGATGAAGAGCACCATTACCGGTTTGAATAAAACGATCAGTAAGATCACTAAAAACGATGACCACCTCAGAACCGTTTTAGGACTCAAAACCATCAGTTCAGATATTCGTGAAGTGGGTATCGGTGGCGCGAAATATGATTTTAAAGAGGTGGATGAAGTTTCCGGTTTCGATGGCAAAATAAAACTGAGCGATCAGTTGGTGGAACTATCCAAACTACAACGTGAGGTTAAACTGGAATTGAAAAGTTATTCCGAGTTGTTAACCACGTTTAAAAAGAAACAGGATTCCATTGCCTATCTTCCCGCCTTGCGACCTTTATTGAGCGGCTATATATCAAGTGGTTTCGGTCGTCGCCTGCATCCCATTCTTAAGGTTTACAAACATCACGATGGAATTGATATCTCGGCTCATCCCGGCGCTCCTATTTTAGCCACAGCTAATGGTGTCGTTGCGTTTTGCGGCATAAACGGCGGCTACGGGAAAATGGTGATTGTAGATCATAAATATGGTTTCCAAACCCGTTACGGACATATGCGCAAAATATTAGTACGTAAAGGTCAAAAGGTAAAACGGGGTGATAAAATCGGGGAAGTGGGCGATACGGGGCTCTCCACCGGACCACATTTGCATTATGAAGTTCGTTTCCATGGCAAACCTGTCAATCCGCGTTCATACTGGTTTGATGATATAGAACTTAATAAGGAAGTGGTCGATAAGGAATTGAGATCCAGATGATCGGTCCTATTTTTAATAAACCGCCTTTTTCAGGCGGTTTTTTTATTTGGGATATGCAGTGAAAAAAATTTTCGTTCTTGTCTTTTTTCTCGGTCGGTTTATAACTCCTTCGGCCGGAAATGCTCAGGAAGCGGATTCGCTAGTCTCCATCTGCTTTACGGGCGATGTAACTTTTGCCAACCATTTTGAACACTATGTAGGCAAACGCTATACCTATCCGTTCGCCCGGCTCTCTATTTTAAGAGAAGCGGATTTAGCTATGGTTAATCTGGAAAACCCCTTGACCCGGGCCAGGCATGGACGTGCCAAGCAATATGTATTTCGCGCCAGGCCGGATTATTGGCGCGTGCTTAAATACGGTGGGATCGATATTGTAAATCTGGCCAATAATCACATCTATGATTACGGAGCGCAAGGTTTGTTGGAGACGATCGCCATTCTGGATTCGGTGGGCATCCAGCATGTCGGTGCCGGTAAAAATATGAAGGAAGCCCGGCGGCCTGTGATTATTCAAAAAAAAGGAATACGTATCGCTTTTTTAGCCTATTACGGACTTCGACCCCATAGCGGTTGTCATCCGGCTCAAAAGGACAGTGCGGGTACGGCTCTGCGTTATCTGAATTTCATCCGCCAAGACATCGGGAAGATCCGCAACAAGGTTGATTATATTCTTGTTACTTTTCACTGGGGCCTGGAAAAAGAGCACTATCCCCAGAAGGAACAGATTTATGTGGCGCATAAAACGATCGATTACGGAGCCGATGCCATCATCGGGCACCATCCTCATGTTTTACAGGGTATCGAGAAATACAAAAATCGCATTATTGCCTATTCTCTGGGGAATTTTATTTTCGGCGGGAATTCACGTACCTATGAAGAGAGCATCATCCTCCGACTGTTCCTAAGAGGTTCACACAAACCGGCCATTAAGGCGGAATGTATTCCGATTAAAATTAAATATTGGCAGCCTTCTCTGTTAAATGCTGCCGGGAGCAAAGCGCTTGGTGATAGTCTTCGGAAATATTCATCCGTCTTTAAACAAAGTATATTTTAGCGAGTATCGTTCCGCCATGGCCTTTCATCTGCTGATCGGATACCCGTAGCCGTTGTCGAGGACGGGCAGCTAAGCCGGGCATGACTTTCAGGGTCTGTTTTGCCCACGGTTTTTGTCCGGACTGATGGATGAGAATCTCCGTGATCGTCTGTTTACATATTGTGATTCCTACCCCTGCGTATAAATTGGCCCGGTGATTGTCATAATCCTCCCATTTTGCTTGACATAAAATGCCCTCGAACCTATATTCTCGTCTTGTCCAAATTGCAAGATTGCTGGAAATGAAAACTATTATGGAGGCTGGATATGTCAAAAAAATATGTATATAAGTTCGGAGCCGGTCATGCCGACGGAAGCTCTGATATGAAATTATTGCTGGGCGGAAAGGGAGCCAATCTGGCGGAAATGTCAAATCTGGGTATTCCCGTACCTCCGGGATTCACCATCTCGACCGAAGTCTGTACGGATTTTTTTGCCAATAATGGTCAATACAGAAACGAGGTAAAGGATCAGGTGAATGAAGGAATGGCGCATATCGAGGCCATTATGAAGAAAAAGTTCGGGGATGCGACAAACCCGCTGCTGGTCTCTGTGCGTTCCGGAGCTCCGGCTTCCATGCCCGGAATGATGGATACGGTTCTGAATCTGGGATTAAATGACCAGACGGTTCTCGGTATAATTGAGCAATCCGGAAACGAACGGTTTGGCTGGGATTCCTATCGCCGTTTTGTACAGATGTACGGCGATGTGGTTTTGGGCATGAAGCCGGAAAGCAAGGAAGAAGAGGACCCCTTTGAAATTATTATCGACCGTGTTAAAAAGGAACGCGGTGTCAAATTGGATACGGAACTGACTGCCGATGAACTTAAGACACTGGTAGAGTTATTCAAAAAGGAAATTAAACGCCGCACAGGAAAAGATTTCCCGACGGACCCATGGGAACAGCTTTGGGGAGCCATTAGCGCCGTCTTCGGCTCGTGGAATAACCCCCGGGCCATTACCTATCGTAATTTGAACAAGATTCCACCGGATTGGGGTACAGCCGTTAATGTCCAATCTATGGTCTTTGGCAACATGGGGGATGATTGTGCCACAGGCGTTGCCTTTACGCGTGATCCTGCCACGGGTAAAAAAGTGTTTTACGGTGAATACCTCGTTAATGCTCAGGGGGAAGATGTGGTGGCCGGTATTCGTACTCCTCAACCTATCAATAAAAATACCAAACAGGATAGTTCTCAGGTCTCTTTGGAAGAATTGATGCCGCAGGCTTATGCCCAATTGGAAGATATTTATAAAAAGTTGGAAGCTCATTACAAGGATATGCAGGATATCGAGTTTACTATTCAGGAAGGTCGTCTGTGGATGCTTCAAACCAGGACCGGAAAAAGGACTGCTGCCGCGGCCGTACGAATAGCGGTTGAAATGGTAGGGGAAGGACTGATCGACCAGGAGACGGCTATTATGCGTGTGGAACCTGAGCAACTCGATCAATTACTGCACCCTATGTTCGATCCCGAAGCCAAAAAAGATGTGGTAGCGAGGGGCTTGCCTGCTTCTCCCGGAGCGGCTTCCGGACGCATCGTCTTCCATGCCGATGATGCCGAAGAATGGGCCGCAAAGGGTGAGAAGGTCATTTTAGTGCGCATCGAAACTTCACCGGAAGATATCGGTGGAATGGCTGTGGCCCAGGGTATTTTGACCCAGCGTGGCGGTATGACCTCCCATGCTGCCGTAGTCGCCCGGGGGATGGGTATTTGTTGTGTAGCGGGTTGCGGAGAGCTTGAAATCAATTATAAGTCAAAGACGATGAAGTCACCGAAAGCTACTTTTAAAGAGGGCGACTGGATCTCTTTGGACGGGTCCAAAGGGGATGTGATCTCCGGAAAAGTACCGACCATCGATCCGGAATTATCCGGTAACTTTGGTAAATTGATGGCATGGGCCGATGAAGTCCGCAAACTGAATGTACGTACCAATGCCGATACACCGCATGATGCGGAAGTGGCCCGCAAATTCGGCGCCGAAGGGATCGGACTCTGCCGTACGGAACATATGTTCTTTGAAGGGGACCGTATTAAAGCCGTACGCGAAATGATTCTATCCGATAATGAAGAGGGAAGACGCAAGGCTCTGGAAAAATTATTACCCTATCAGCGGGACGATTTTTATGGCATCTTCAAAGCCATGCGCGACCTGCCGGTTACGGTTAGAACCTTGGATCCGCCGTTGCATGAATTTCTACCCCACGATGATGAAAACCAGCAGGAGATGGCCACGGAAATGGGCATTACTCTTGAAGATGTAAAGGCTAAAGTGGAGGCCCTGCACGAATTTAATCCCATGTTAGGACATCGGGGCTGTCGTCTCGGTATAACCTATCCGGAAATTACGGAGATGCAGGCCCGAGCCATCATGGAAGCAGCCTGTGCATTGAGTAAGGAGGGGGTTAAGGTTTTTCCGGAAATTATGATTCCCCTCGTGGGCAGCAAAGCTGAATTGGCTAACCAAAAACAGGTTGTGGTAAAGACAGCGGAGAAGGTTCAGGAAGAGATGGGTATTCAAGTCGACTATATGGTAGGAACCATGATCGAGATCCCCAGAGCCGCTCTCACCGCAAATGAAATTGCCGAAGAAGCCGAATTTTTCTCTTTCGGAACCAATGATCTGACCCAAATGACGTTCGGCTTTAGTCGCGATGATGCCGGTAAGTTCCTGAAAGATTACGAACAAAAGGGAATTTTAAAAGAAGATCCCTTTCAGACCTTGGATCAGAACGGAGTGGGGCAGTTGGTTGAAATGGGTATACAAAAGGGACGCAGTACCCGTCCTAAACTTAAGGTGGGAATTTGCGGCGAACATGGCGGTGATCCGAAATCGGTTGGATTCTGCCACCGGGTAGGAATGAACTATGTGAGCTGTTCTCCTTTCCGTGTTCCCATTGCCCGTTTGGCAGCAGCCCAGGAGGTTCTTCGCGAGAAGAATAAATAATCCGTTTCCATAAAACGGCGAAGAACAAAAAAGCCATCCCGTATTACGGGATGGCTTTTATTTCGGCGAGGAAGCTTCCGAGAATGTAGGTTTGATTTAGCAAGGTTTTAAATGAGCTCGGAAATTTCCTCTTTTTTTTATTTAAAAATAATCATATCTTTTTACGGATGTGTGATAGGTCTCACCAGACAGAGGAATACTGAAAAAAAAGTGAAGAAAATTTTGTTGATTCACACCGGCGGTACCTTTGGTATGGCTCCGTTGGAACCGGATGATATACTGGCTCCCGGGAATTTTCAGGAAGAAATTTTGAATCATGTGCCCGAACTGAGTGATTTGGCTCGCATCCGGGTGGAAATTCCCTTTAATTTAGATAGTGCGAATCTCGGACAGACAGAGTGGGACCGTTTAGCTCAGATTATTTACGACAAAATGGATCTGTATGATGGTTTTGTTGTGATCCATGGTACGGATACCATGGCCTATACGGCCTCGGCTCTTTCTTTTTCTCTGTTAAATCTGCGTAAACCGGTGGTACTTACCGGAGCACAAAGGCCTCTTTCCAAACTGAGGAATGACGCCCGTACTAATTTAATCGATGCCGTGGAACTGTCTACGATGGCTATTCCCGAAGTAATGATTGTATTCGGACAACGGATTATTCGCGGTAATCGGGCTAAAAAAGTGAATATATACAGCTATAACGCTTTTGAATCTCCTAATTTTCCCTATCTGGGAACGATTGGGGTGAATATCGATATTGATCATGAATTATTGTTGCAGGCACACGGTTCGCCTGTTTTATTGGGTGGCTTTATCTCTAAAGTAGCGGTGATTAGCATCCACCCCTCTTTAACGCCGCAGTATTTTGAACCGTTGATCGAAAGCGATATACAGGTATTGATCCTGCAAGGTTTCGGAGCCGGGAACTTACCCGGAATGGAAAACGATTGGGTCTCTTTTGTGGAACAGCTTGTCGCTGCCGGAAAGAATGTTTTTATTGCCAGCCATTCGTTTTACGGAGGTGTGAAACCCGACCTCTATGAAAGCGGCCATAAAGCATTAAGAGCAGGTGCTCAAAGTATCGGGAAAATGACCATCGAAGCGGCGTATGTAAAATTGCAGAAAATATTGACCTTAACCAGTGAGAAGCAAAGCATTTATGAACGATTCAATCAGAACTGGGCAGGCGAGATATAGTGTTCGGCCGATTTTTTAAAAGGGAGTATGCCCGGGTTGTTTACTCCAGCGAATATATTTACGGACTGCCTTCCATGGGGCGGCATCAGTCGTTTGACATCATGCGTTTTAAGAAAATCCGGGACAAACTGGTTAAAGAGCGCCTTTTAACCAGACGCAATATTTTAAGGCCCGATCCCTGTTCTTACGATGATTTACGGTTAGTACACACAGAAGATTATATAAAAAGAATAAAAGATCCTCAATATGCCAGTAAGATTCTAAAACTGGATGTGTTTAATCTGCTCTATAACTCCATTTTGGAATACTTCCGGGTAGTGACCGGAGGGACATTGCTTGCTACGGCCTACGCCCTGAAATGGAATGTACCCGTATTTAATCTGGGGGGAGGCTATCATCATGCGCACCCCGATCGGGCGGAGGGTTTTTGTTTGGTTAATGATGTGGCGATCGCCATTCAGAAGTTTCGCCATTTACAGCGGGGTAAAAAATTTATGATTATTGATCTCGACTACCACCAGGGTAACGGCAATTTGTTATTTTTTAAAGACGACCCTGATATCTACACTTTTTCCATACATGCCGATACCTGGGTTGAGATTGATCGGCAACAGAATAAGGATATATTGATGTCGTCGGGCTGCACGGATGAGCAATATCTGGCTACCCTGGAAAAGGAATTGGGCGAGTCATGCCTGAGCTTTCGGCCGGATGTTGTCTTCTATATCGCCGGTTCCGATGTATATGAGAAAGATACGCTCGGCGATATGAAACTAAGCCGCGAAGGGGTGCTCCGCCGAAATCAGTATGTGTTTCACCGGGTTCGCGAAAGAAAAATTCCCCTGGTTATCCTTGCCGGTGGAGGCTATGGCCAGGATAGTTGGGAAGTATACTATGATTTTATTGCCTGGGGACTACGTCATAAATCTTAATTGAGATTGGGGAGCTGGTTGCAGTTGATCATCAAGAAAAGATATTGGAATATCGCCAAACGTCTCAGCACGGTTCAATTACAGAAAGAGAGTTCGGATCAACCCGATTTTTCCGAGAGCGATCTGTTTAATATTAACATTGGTCAGCGTGGAAACAGCTTTTTTCTTGGATACTATTCTTACGAGGGGTTAAAACTCGTTTTTGAAAAGTATGGCATCATGCGGGAATTGGCGGAAAAAGGGTTTACAAATGTTATTCTGAAGGTGGATACCAGTGATCCCTATATCCATAAATTAACACTTTACGATCGCTTTAAGAAACCGGACAAGGTTCTGGTAGAAGTTGTCTTACGCAGACAAATGATTGAGATCCAAATGCCCTTTAAGACCCCGCTGAACGGGCGAAAATATGAGGTTTTATCGATCGAGTGGATGGAAATGCAAAATCCGAACGGTTCGTTTACAAAAGAGAGACCCCGGCTACCCGGTCAGCATTTTCCGGGATTGGGTATGGCCTCCAAGGCCATTGAACTGTTGATGGTCACGGCCTGGCGTTTGAATCTGGCCGGACTGCTCAATACGCCCCAAAACTATCATAATGCCTATCTATATTCCCGTATTTTCTTTTATATCAATCCCGAAGACCAGGCCCGCCTGAAGGCTATGAAACGCGATCTGGGACATTGGGAACTGGCCAGAGTGGCCTGGGCCATCGAGCGGGGAGAGGTGCATGATGCGATCAGTGGTCAGATTTTACAGTGGCCGGCATCCAAGCAGATCGTTCCCCTGAATACCGAGTTAAAAGCATTGTTTAATTCAAGAATTTACAGAAAATTTGTGCGTGAACGGGCAAAAAGTTTTAAATTTGAATTCATTGAAAAATAGGAATTATTCCAGGAGGTTAGATGAAGCTAAAAGCGATTCAACTACGAAAAGGAAATATCATTATTTTTAAGAATGATCTTTATGTTTTAACCGATGTTATGCATATCACACCGGGGAAGGGACAGGCGGTGATTCAAACCAAACTGAAAAGTATTAAAAGCGGTACCAATGCCGAAAAACGTTTCCGACCCGATGAAACCGTGGAAAAAGCGGATTTGATGACCCGTAAAATGGAATTCATTTATCAGGATGGAGAAGACTATTATTTTATGGATATGGAAACCTACGAGCAAATTCCCCTTCGGGCAGATTTTTTAGGAGACGCTCCCCTGTATATGTTGCCCAATACGGCAGTGGATGTCGATTTCTACGAAAATCAACCGATTGGAGTCGAATTACCCACAACGGTTGAACTGAAAATTATTGAAACAGAGCCCAATTTAAAAACAGCTACGGTCACTTCTTCCTATAAACCGGCTGTTTTGGAAACAGGTCTAAAAATTCAGATTCCCCAATTTATTGAGGAAGGTGAAGTGGTTCGGGTAGATACCAGGGATGGGAAATATCTCGAACGGGCAAAATAAATTTGCCGATTTAAAACGATTTGGCTTTTTTTGAAAAAATAGTTAAGATGATCAGTCGAACAAATAAAAACAACAGGGTCGATACGGAGATTCACAATAAAACAATCGGTATCCCGATATATTTCCCACTCAATGTAAAGCGGGGAGCACGATAAAATGTATTTACGTAACTGGAAAAAATTCCCGACCCGCATGCGCATCACAATAATAATCTTTTTTTTATTTATTGCCTTCCTGGGATTGTTGTTTTTGTATGCTCCGAAAATGATGGGTATTTATCATCTTCAGCAATATAGCCAACGCCGGGAAAAACAATTAGCGCTCTATTCCCGAATCGTATCCATACAAAAGGGAAGCGATCGGGATTATATAGATCGCTTTGCCAAACTGCTTCTTGCCGATCCGGACGTTTTGGCATTCCGGCTTATTTGTAAAAAGGATACGATTCTAACGGAACCGCTGCTGAAAGATTTCGAATTCGATCAGCGTACCTCCGCTTCCCAACTTGTTGAAGCGAATGGTCAGCCGGCTCTTTTTTATGATACGATTATTACCCTTCCTTCTCTTTCCGACCGGGTTCGGGTTCAGGGAGTGTACAATTTACCCTTGTTGCGCTCAAGTCGATGGTTTTTTTATCAGCAATTGGCCGTCCTTTTTCTTATCGCCCTGACCTTTTATTTTTTGTTCCTGTACTTATTTAACCGATACATCTATCTGCCCCTAATGCGCACTAAAAATATGGTGCGTATGATGGCGGGCGGAAATGCCCACGTTGTCGGTGAAGAGATAGGCGATGTCGAGTTTAAATTAATTTTTCTCTATTTGAAACGTATTTCGAGGCGGTTCTTAAGGCTCAATCATTCCAATCAAAATTTAAAAAATACGGTTGCCAACTTAGATCGTCAATTAGAGGAAAAAATACGTTCTGCCGCCATGGATTCCGATTACTTCTTCGGTTTGTTTAAAATTATGTCCGATGCAAAGAAGAGTAAAGAGGGTCTAACCCTCTTTGTAGCTCAGGCCTTAGTCGAGGAAGGCATCTATGATGTGGTTATATCGTTTCAGTTGACAAATGAGCAACTTTTATTTGAACGCCTGTTTATGCGCGGACCGGCTATGCTCGAACAACATCTTAATGAACGGATGCAGGGTTTTGTGATCCCGGAAAATTCAGAAGAATATCAGACCTATTTGGGACAAAGCGGAAGCATATTAAAAGAACCCTCTTTTCTCGATCAATTCAGCGGATATCAGCTTACTATTCAATTTGCCTGTCTGGCACCCACCAATAGCCAATTAATCATAGTCGGCAATCTGAATGGACGAACAAGCCTTTCTTTGACTAAATTGAATGCATTGCAATTGGTATATCGGCACCTAGAACATCAAGATATGGCCCCGTCTTCGGAATATGGGGTCTTACCCGAGAGCGGGACTCATACCGATGCCCTTTTGATTAATAAAATTTTACAGGCGCTATTGCAGTATACCAAAGAGCAGAGTCGCTGGTTGCGCCATGATTTTAATGCTCCTCTACGAAATATTGCCGGATTGATCGATTCGATTTTACGTAAACACAGCCGGAATCTGACGGAGGATGTGCTGGCACGGCTGGAACGTATTCAAAAGAATGCAGAGACCGGACTGGACATGACCGGCCGATTAACAAAAGAGATCCGGAAAACCATATTTGAACGGCCGGAAAGCAAGATTTCACTTAAAAAATATTTTACGGAATACTGGCTGGACCTTTTACCGGAACCGGAAACGGAATATGTGCAAGTCCGGCTCCCCGACATGATGCCGGATATTCTGGTACAGGAAGACGTCTTTGATCTCTGTATGAAAAACTTGTTGCGCTATATCCTTTTGCTTGGCGAAGAACGAACCGATCTCAATATTGAAATTATTTCTTTCATCAAAGACGGTAGTGTGTATTTAACGTTTATATTGTCAGCGAGTGTAAATCAACGCTTGGTGGAAGATCAGTCTATTTATGAACTACTGGTGTGTAAAAATCTGATCGGTGTCCTGGACGGTCAAATTTCCCTGGAATCGGAATTCCAGAAGGGGATAAAAATACATATTAATTTTAAGAACGGATAGATGAAAATGTCAGTATATCGTGTTTTAATTATTGAAGACGATGAGGATTATGCCTTTTTGGAGGAGGACATCCTTTCCGACGAATTGGAGTCGGAAATAAAGACCATTGCTTCAGGAGAAGAACTTTCTACGGATCTTATTGAATTTGCGGATGTCTTTCTTTTGGATTACAATCTGCCGGACAGCACCGGTACGGATATAATCCCTGTTCTTCGTAAACATTCCGAGGCACCTATCATTATTGTGACCGGTGATGATCAGTTGCAAACCGCTGTTGAGACCCTTAAGGAAGGTGCGGTTGATTTTTTAGTGAAATCACCCAAAAGCATTACGGTTCTTCCCAAAATTGTTAAACGGACGGTTGATGAATACCGCACTTCCAGACAATTGCTTCGCGAACAAAAAGAGAAAGAACTTTTACATATAAAAATCGAGACTTTAAGACAAGTATTGACCACTTTGGCCCACTATATCAACAATGCTACCACTACTATTTTCGGTTATGCCCAGCTATGCAAACAGGATTCCGGGAACCTGAATCGGTACAATAAACTGGTGGAAGTGAGTCTCACCGGAACTCAAAAGATTACTTTAGTGTTAAAAGAGCTAGAAAATCTGATTAATTCCGAGGATTTGCAAACAACGGATTATGCCAATATCCCTAATGCCATGTTTGCTATAGAGGAACGTATTAAGAAAAAAATGGATGAATTGGAATAAAAAGAGTCTCTGGACCATCCATTCCCTTGATAGACAGCAAGAAAAATATTATATTAAATGTCTCGGATAAAATATTAATTTGTTCAGGAGGTTGAGCTGTGAAGAGATTTAGTCTGATTGCTATGGTTGGGATCTTTTTTCTATCTACTGCAATTTTCGCTCAGAAAGCCAGAAAGCCGGAAGCCGGTCAAGCTTATAATCAGGGTATTGATTTAGTTAAAAGACAAAAATATACTCAGGCTGCAGAAAAATTTAAAGCCGCTATTAAGGCGGACAATAATTTTCCGCAGGCTAATTACATGTTAGGCTATTGCCAAAAAAAATTAAATAATTATAACGACGCAGAAAAGGCATTTAAGGAAGCGATTAAGTTAGATTCGAAATTTGAGAAGGCCTATGTTGCTCTGGGTAATCTTTATGCCGAATCGGATCGGATTAATGAAGCGATCAATACGTACAAAGCCGTGCTAACCATTAATGATATGAATGCCAAAGCCAATTTCGGATTGGGCAAAGTATATTATGATCAGAAAAAATATAAGCTGGCTCTCAATTATTTGGAAAAAGCGGTGAAAGCCAAATCCAAATATGTACTGGCTCATAATGTCCTGGCTCTTACTTATAAACATCTGAAACGCTATAAGGATGCAGAAAAAGAATTCAACGAGGCTATCAAGTTTGAACGCCGTAATAATAAAAAAGGTGTTTATTATTATCGTCTCGGTGAAACCATGGTAAATGCCAGGAAATATAAAAAGGCCGAATCGGCTCTGAAGAATGCCGTCAAATTAAGTACCAATAGTACTATTAAAGCCGGAGCAAATTTTTATCTCGGAGAAGTCTATAAAAAAACGGGACGAAAGCAAGCAGCCATCAAATATTATGAGCGTGCTTCCAGAAACAACCGTTGGAAAAAGGCAGCGCAATATGAGATCGATATAATTAAACATCCGGACAAATACGCTTATTGATAAATCAATCATAAATAGGAAAGGAATGACAAATACCGTATGATTACTGTTAAAATTCGCGAGAATGAACCATTTGAAAAGGCGTTTAAACGCTTTACAAAAGCATGTGAAAAATCCGGTTTAATGGCGGATATCAAAAGACATCAGCATTATGAGAAACCCAGCGAGCAGCGTAAAAGACGTCTAAATCAGGCTCGTAGAAAAATGCGCAAACTAATGGCAGAGATGAACCGTTAAATCTCCGTTAAGGAAAATCAAGAATGACCCTGGAAGAACAAATTCAGGCAGATATGAGGTCTGCTTTAAAAGAAAAAAGGTCTCATGAACTGGCAACACTTCGTACTTTATTGGCACAAATAAAGGATGAACGCATCAAATTGCGTCCCAAAAGAGAACTGAGCGAAGAAGATGTTCTGCAGGTCATCATGAGTGCTGTGAAGAAACGCAGGGACTCCATTGATTTATACAAGAGAGGCAATCGTCCCGAGTTGGCACAAAAAGAGCAGGAAGAAATAGAAATGATTCAGAAATATTTACCTGCCCAGCTTTCGGAGGAAGAAGTTACCAAAATCGTCAATGAAGTCATTGCTCAGACAAACGCAGAGACGATTAAGGACCTGGGTAAAGTAATGGGTGCGGCTATGGGACGTCTCAAAGGGAAAACCGACGGAAAAGTGGTTCAGAATATTGTTCGTGCCAGACTTACCCAACTTTCTCAATGAATTCCTTTGATGTCGTTTTAATCATCATCATCGCTATCTTTACCATCCGGGGTTTATCCCGGGGGCTTATCACCGAGTTAATCATTCTTATATCTTTAATTGCCGGCACGTTGCTGGCATTTCATTATTTTGAAACAGGGGCCATAATTCTGCAAAGCTATTTTCCTTTATTGCCGGCTTCCGCTTCCCGCATAATGAGTTTTATTGTTATCTTTTTGATTGTCAACATTATTTTACGAATCGCCGGCAAAATTCTTAATCGCTTTGCCCGTCTGGTATATTTGCAAAATATCAACCGTCTGGCCGGCGGTGCTTTTGCCTTGCTTAAGATTTCATTGATTTTAAGTGTCCTCTTTTTTTTAATCAGCCTTGTTCCGTTTTCTTCCGTTGTGTTGCATGCGCTGAATGCTGATAAGAGTATCTTATATAAACCACTGCTGAACCTGGCCCCGAAGCTGGCTGCTTTGCTGGGAGTGATGCTTCCCACCAAATTGAGCGTTCCGACCCGTATCCTTCCCAGGGTATCCGTTCCCGATTCCACGGCAATAAAAATTTTACGTTCGTACCATTAAAGGCGGTTTACATGGATCCATTTCAAAAAGTAGCAGAAGCCCTGGAATTCGATAAAATGGTACAATACATTGCCGAAAAATGTGTTTCGGAAACCGGGAAGCAGCGGCTGCAAAACAGTTATCCTCTATTTGACAAAAATGATTTAAAGCGCCAGTTGGATTTAGTAGGTGAAATGCGGCAGGTATTCCTCGTGGAAGGCGGATTTCCGCTATGGGAATTTTATGATATTCGTATTTTGCTTAACCAAATCGAACCTTCTCAGAGCTATCTGGATGCCCATGAATTTTTAAAAGTACAGAATTTTCTGGAAATTATTGAAGAAGTGCGAAAATTCGCTAAAAAATTCAATGAAAAATATCCTCTGCTGAACAGTATGATTTTAAAGCTGAATTCTCTAACCCGCCTTCTGAATCAAATTCAGTTTTCCATTGAACCCTCCGGGCGTATTTTTGATAATGCCAGCAATGATCTGAAGGGATTGCGCAAGGCTTTGGCCAAAGTGAACGATGAGATTCATCAGCGTATGAATCGGATCGTACGTAAAAATGCCGAGTACATCCAGGAAGATTTCCTCACCTTAAGCGACGGGCGGCTGGTTGTACCCGTACGGGAATTTTCGGTTTCCAAAGTACCGGGGATTGTACACGGCCAATCGGGATCGGGGGCTACCTACTACGTGGAACCCATGGCCGTTGTGGAATTAAATAATCAAATGCAAAAACTGTTGGCTGAGGAACGTAAGGAAGAGCGCCGGATACTGCGTCGATTATCGGATCAGGTTCGGGAATTGCAGAACGAACTGACGCAGAATTTGCATATTCTCAATGACCTGGATGTCCTGCAAGCCAAGGCCAGGTACGCTAATGAATTTAAGGGGCAGGCTCCGGAAATCAATGATGACTTCTCATGGGATTTACGGCAGGCCCGTCATCCCTTACTCCTCAAACTACACCCGCAGGGAACCGTACCGCTGAATTTGCAAGTGGGTAAACAATTTACTCAATTAATCATCTCCGGGCCGAACGCCGGTGGCAAAACCGTTGCTTTAAAAACCGTGGGTCTTTTACAGCTCTTGTTTCAGAGTGGATTTCATATCCCGCTGGCAGAAGGGTCCCGCATGCCTCTCTGCAAACAGATTTTTACCAGTATCGGAGATGAACAATCCATTGAGAACGATCTGAGTACCTTTTCATCTCATATCCGTTCTTTAAAAGAGATTATCGAAGAAGCGAAAGAAGAAAGTCTTATTTTAATCGACGAAATCGGCAGCGGAACCGAGCCGTCCGGTGGTGCTGCTCTGGCTATCGCCTTGTTGGATACATTACGTCGTCCCGGAATTGTAACTATTGTCAGTACCCATTTGAATCAGTTAAAAATTTACGGGGCCGAAACCGAAGGGGTTCAGAACGGGGCCATGCAGTTCGATACAGAAACATTAAATCCTTTGTTTACTCTGGAAATCGGAATTCCGGGCAGTAGCTATACCTTCGAGATATGCCGCCGACTCGGTCTGGATGAATCACTTATTACCCGGGCTATTGAAATCAGCGGTAAAGAGAGCTTTAAACTGGATCAGCTATTGGGGGAAGTGGCGCAAAAGAGTCAGCATTACCAGGAACTGATCAATCAGGTTTCGATTAAAGAATCAAAAGCGGGCAGCCTGAGTGCCCTGTACGAGCAGAAAGTCCTGGAATTGACCCGAAAACGCAAAAGCTATGAAAAAGAAGCCAAAGAGCAGGCTCAGGCCTTATTAAAAGATGTAAACCGTCAAATAGAACAGTTGGTGCGGGAAATCCGCGAATCCCAGGCGGATAAACAGGTGATAAAAAAATCAAAACAGCGTATAAACGAGTTGAAATCCTCGGTACAGCTAAGCGATACGCCCAAAAGAAAGGCGGTCCTGGCCATTGAGGATATCCAACCCGGCCAAAGAATACGTTCCCTTAGTTATGGAATAAACGGGCAGGTGTCGCGTATCTTTACGAATAAAAAACAGGTGGAGATGGAACGCGAAGGATTAAAGATTACGATTGACCTGGATGATGTGCTCATTCTGGACGAGCACGGCCAGCCACTGAAACAGGAAACGAAAAACGATTTTCCTGCAAAGGCGGTTTCCGGTATAAATATAGCCAATGAACTCGATTTGCGCGGTTTAATGGTAGAAGAAGCTATAGGTGAACTGGAACGGTATCTGGATCTGGCCAGGATGAGTTCCTGGAAAGAGGTGCGTATTATCCACGGCAAAGGGACTGGTGCTCTACGACAGGCAGTACACCAATATTTACGTAATCAAAAAGCGATTCGATTTCATCTCGGTAAATGGGGAGAGGGTGACACCGGCGTAACCGTAATCGAATTAGAAAGCGAGTGAATCCTTTTGATCCGAAGCCGATTGACAGGGTACCGGAAGGATCTAAAAAATACAATTTTATGGCAGGAGAGGAAATATGCCGAAGAAGATGTTTTTAATAGACGGCTCAGCGCTATACTACCGTAGCTATTTTGCCTTTATCCGCAATCCCCTCATTAATTCCAAAGGGGAAAACACCTCGGCCACGTATGGATTTTTAATGACCCTGTTACGGATTATTGAAGACGAACATCCCGATTACCTCGCTATTATTTTTGACACCAAAGAGCCCACTTTTCGCCATAAGATTTATGAAGAATACAAGGCCACCCGGGAGAAAATGCCCGAAGAAATGGCTGCCCAGTATCCCAGGCTGGTGGATACACTCAAGGCCTTTAATTTTACACTCTTGGAAAAAGACGGGTATGAAGCGGATGATCTGATCGGTACCCTGGCCAGGAAATTTGCTTCCAATGATCTGGATGTGTTCATTGTCTCCGGGGATAAAGATATGGCCCAGCTGGTTAACGATCATGTCTTTTTATACAACACGGGAAAGAATACGCAGCCGGCCGAAATTCTGGGTTCCGAGCAGGTTAAGGAAAAAATGGGCATCAATCCGCAGCAGATTGTCGATTGGTTAACGTTAATGGGAGACAGTTCGGATAATATTCCCGGAATTCCCAAGGTCGGTAAAAAGACAGCATCGCAATTATTAGAGCAATTCGGCTCGCTTGATAATCTCTACCGGCAGATTGATGAACTTAAAGAAGGAGTGGTTAAACACAATCTTCTGGAATACCGGGACCAAACCGATTTGGCTAAACACCTGGCTACCATTAAAACCGATGTTCCTCTTAACGTAAAATTAGATGATCTGAAATTTCAGCTATGGTCTATGGATGTGGTGGAAGAGATTCTGCGTGAGTTGGAATTCAGACGTCTGGCCGAGCGTATGCGGGCCATCGCCCAGTCCGAGGGAGGCGCTCCCGCCTTTCAGAAACATGACGAGCGAAAAACGCCTTATAAATTGGTACGAAATAAAGAGGAATTCGAGCAATTTCTCAGTGAACTTGCCAAACAGCGGGAATTTGTTTTTGATCTGGAAACGAGTTCACTGAATTTTCTGGATGCCGATATCGCCGGAATAGCCATCTCCTGGCAAGAGAATGAAGGGTGGTACATTCCTCTACACCATCCGGATATTGCTCTGGATGCGGAAGTGCTCGAGCAATTGAAAGCCGTATTCGCCGATCCTGCCGTGCGTAAGATTGCCCATAATATCAAATTCGATACCTTGATTTTGGAACAGCATGGCGTAGCGGTAAATGGTTTGTATTTCGATACGATTATTGCTGCCTACCTGTTGAATCCTTCCGGACAGCATAAGCTGGATAAGGTTGCCGAGAAATATCTGAATTACGAAATGATCCACATCGAGCAATTGATCGGCACGGGCCGTAAGCAAAAGATTATGACCGATATCTCTGCTGAGATCGTCAGTCCCTATGCCGCCGAAGATGCGGATATTACCTTTCAGCTCTACCGCTTGCTCAAACCACAGATTCGCGATCATGGCATGGATGATCTTTTTTATGAACTGGAGATGCCTCTGGTTCGGGTCTTAATCGAAATGGAAAAGAACGGCATGCGGCTTGATGTACCCCTTCTGAAAAGTATTTCCGATAAACTCGCTAAACAGATTGAAGAATTGAAGGATCGTATTTATGAAATTGCCGGGCAATCTTTTAATCTGAATTCACCTCAGCAATTGGGACCGATTCTTTTCGAAAAATTGGAAATCCACAAAGATCTGGGTCTCAAAAAACCGCCCCGAACAAAAACCGGTCAGTATTCCACGGCAGAAAAGATATTGGAACGCTATAAGGAGCATCCGGTCATTTCCAAAATTATGGATTACCGGCAAATGACCAAACTGAAGAATACTTACCTGGATGCACTTCCTCAGCTTATTCATCCTAAAACAGGCAAAGTGCACACCTCTTTTAATCAAACCGTGGCAGCTACCGGCCGCTTGTCCAGCAGCGATCCGAATCTGCAGAACATTCCCATTCGTTCCGAAATCGGCCGGGAAATCCGCAAGGCCTTTATCCCTTCGGAGGAGAATTATCTGATTCTCAGTGCGGATTATTCACAGATCGAATTGCGTATTATGGCCCATCTGTCCCGGGATCAGGCCATGATCGAAAGTTTTTATCAGGATAAGGATATTCATACGGCAACGGCGGCCAGGATTTTCAATATTCCGGAAAACGAGGTGACCTCCGACCACCGTAGGAAAGCCAAGGAAATTAATTTCGGTATCATGTACGGCATGAGCCGCTATGGACTGGCCAGCCGTCTGGGAATCTCTGTGGATGAAGCCCAGGAATTTATCGCCGATTATATTGCAACCTACCCGGGAATCCATGATTTTATGCAAAAATCGATTCAACAAGCCGTGCAATACGGTTATGTGGAAACCATTCTGCATCGCCGGCGCTATCTGCCGGAAATCAGAAGTGCCAACCGCCAGATCCGGGAATTCGCCGAACGCACCGCTATCAATACGCCCATTCAGGGTTCGGCAGCCGATCTGATCAAGAAAGCTATGATTCACATGCAAAATGAAATTGTAAACCGTAAATGGCTGGCACGTATGATGTTGCAGGTGCATGATGAGTTGGTTTTTGAAGTTAAAAGTAACCAGGCGGAACGGTTCAGCCGAAAGGTGAAATCCATTATGGAAGAAGCCATGCCGCTGCGGGTGCCGATCCGGGTGGATTGCGGGATTGGCAAAAACTGGCTGGAGGCTCATCAGTAAAAATTACAAAATAATTTCCATCCCTTCGAAGGCCGCTTCCACCTTAAGATGCGAGTTACTCTCTTTTGCCAACTTACGGGCTTCTTCCTGAATGCGATCCACCTGATCATCATTATGAAGCGGATCATGATGAAATAAGATTAACCGTTCCACTTCCGCCTTCAGAGCGAGCCGGACGGGATAGGTATAAGGAGAGTGGCCCCAGGTTTGATGCGCCTGATACTCGTCGGGAGTGTATTGGGCGTCATGGATTAAAATCCGGGCTTCGGATACGAAGTGTACCAATTTTTGATTTTCATCTTC
>JALSTK010000020.1 GCA_026983775.1 Calditrichia bacterium | reverse complement strand
AATGGATAGTTCCGCTCCTTCTTTCAAATGTATCCGCCGGAACATTTATTTAAGAATTAAAAGTTTTTTCGTTTGACTGGCCTGTGCAGTGGAAAGCCGGTAGAAATAAATTCCCGGGGGTACCGCCTGCCGACGGCTGTTTTCACCATTCCAAAATATATGGTGTTCTCCGCGAGGCAACCGGGCATATGTAATCCGTTTAATCTGCTGACCGTTAATATTATATATGGTTAAATCCACAGCGGAATTTTTTTTCAATGTAAACGGAATCGTCATCGATCTGTTTGTTGTTCTCCCTGAACTCATTCGGAAGGGATTCGGATACGCCTGCCTTAATAAAAAACCGTTCGGTACGGTACGGATTGTTATGGAAGCCGCCTTTTCCTCATGTTTGATGGTACTACCGTCTAAATTTACATCTTCCAAATAGTACCAAATAGTACCCTGGCGCAATTCCGGTGTGCTATCAATATAGGTGTAATTTGCGCCAAAACCGCCTCCTCCTTTAGGATAAATCAGTTTTGAATTAATACGAATAGATGAAGCAATCTCCGGTTTGGTGGCATCCATACTAAAAGACTTGTACAAATTAAATCCCTGCAAATTTGTTTCGGAAGCGGTTTGCCAGGAAATACGCGGATAATTTCCCAACGGCTCTACCGAAAACCTGAGAAGGGTTACCGGCAGAGAGGAAACAACATCTTCGCTATAAATAAGAACTCGGTACAATTCAGGCGTACCATGGGCAAATAATTTAAGGGTATGCGTACCGCCGGCAAGTTGCCGTGAAATCAAAACGGAACGTGGTTCTCCAAACTGGCGATTCCCCCAAAAAGACGTATCGTTTTGATAACCGAAGCTGTGCCCATCCAGTTCAATCCTCAAATCATCGTCATTATCATTATTAAAATCAGTATATTGGTAACCGTAATTTGTCGGATTCGGATCCTCATCCGCTTCACCGGAAATATATATTGTCACTTCCCCGCTGTTCACATTAAAACCGATCTCTTTCCACAGGCTATCGGTTCCGGCCGACTTAGTCTCGTTATATTCCGTATTAAAAATAATACCGCCGGTTTCGGAGCCCAGAACAGTCACATCGTACAATAAGGGAGAGGTGGCACCATAGACCTGAAGCGATTTGGTTCCCGAAGTGCTTGATTGTTCAAAAACGATGGTCTTGGCTATGCTTCCCGTTTCGTCTGCGTTAAACGAGGTGGACGTATTCCAGCCATAGTCGTTTCCGTCAATAACCAGGCGGATATCATCATCAAAACTGATGGGCCGATTATCGGCGTCTAAATACCGCTCCACCCGCGCCGTAACTAAAGTAACTATATCACCGGTGGGAGCGGCAAAAGTCAGATTTTTCCATGGAACCAAGGTGGTATCGGAGTAAACTTCATCGGGTACATAACGTAAGCGGACAATGCCGGAGGGCGGCTCGCTTTTATCCAGATGTCCCGTGGGAGTGACAATTTGAACATAATCCAGAACGATTTCGTTTTTACCGGTCCATCCCCTTTTGTAAATATTAATAATATCGGGGTCCACATGTTCATAGATCAAATTATCCACCCAAATATGAAAGGCCATGTCCTGTTGCGGTAAATTTTGCGTGGCGTGCAGAACGGTGTCCCGATCGACTATCATATCAATATATGTAGTATCGCGGATGATTTGGTAAACGTGCCATTGCTGATCATCGACCAGATGGGGTTCCACATCCAGATCGGTATAATTATGAGTTGCTTCGGTTCGACCGTTGGCGGTTTCGGCCCGCCACCAATCCAAACCCGTATAGCCGGTGCCGGTGCTATC
This sequence comes from Calditrichia bacterium, assembly GCA_026983775.1. Classification (GTDB taxonomy): domain Bacteria; phylum Calditrichota; class Calditrichia; order Calditrichales; family Calditrichaceae; genus JALSTK01. The sequence continues at coordinate 20,576 of JALSTK010000020.1, read as the reverse complement.
GTGCATATGCATAAACCAGGCCTGGTTCTGCAAATAGGGATACGGCTCCGTATACCAGAGCCCCCATCCTCTGGAACCCAATTTATGGGGGTTTAATGCCCTTGCTCTCAACGTTATTTTACAATATTTATATGGCCCGCCAAAAGCCGGATACCCGTCCCAGAGAGCGGCATCGCAAAACGGATCCACAGATGTATCGGGATCGACCAGAGAAAAAAGTACATACCCGTCCGATACGGCGGGCATGGGGGTACTCGGACCGTCATTGTACCAGTCCCACCAGTTACGATTCTCCGAACCGACAAAATCATCCCGTTTCACATCCAGTTGGCCGAATGAAAATGAAATAAAACCCAGAATGACAGCCGTAAGAACTAATTTTCTGCCCATCATTTCTGTTTGCTCCTCTCATTTTGTATCCTCTCACCGAAACGGGTCGGAGGCTTCAGCAGAAATAATTCCAGAATTCCATGTTCATCCTTATATTGAAACTTTTTTTCCGTGGGAAATCGCTTCTTTAGATAATTATATATAAATTTCTCCCGGGGCTGCAAAAAAAATTCGGCAGCCAGCCCCGTCTTGATTTCCTCATGAAACCACATTCGATGAAAAGACCGATCCATATACATAAAAGCCGAATCGAGTCCTGTAGTGGTAACCGCTCTGGTTCTTGATCTAAAAACTTTATGGTATAACGGCTTACTAATCTTATACTTATTTAAATTTTTAAGATAGAATTTTGCTCGCACAAGGTCCGCCAGAGGGATCACAAAAAGGACATCCCCTTTTTGCCAGTTCTTCTTAATAACCATACTTTCTTTCGGCCAGTTGGTTTCCCATTCATTGTCCCGGTTTAAATGATCAAGGGTCGGGCTGGCGAAAGCATAGATCAGAAAACCGGCAAGTAAAATATTTACAATAAGGGGATACGCTGCTTTCTCTATTAAATATACCACTGCGATATAATAAGCGAAATAAAACATCATAAAATAACGTGAAATGAAGATGGGCTCTATCTTCGAAATCAACCAGAAGGTGATGACCGGAATCAAATAAATCAATGTAAGATAAATAAAGCCGCCGGAAAATAATAGATCTGTTTCTTTTCGATATAAGATAATCAGCACGGGAATGATAGCGATAGCCACGAGTACAAATTGCACAACCAAATTTAAGCCGGAAGCTTTCAGGCTGAATAGGTTATAGTTGAGAACCGTAATCTGGGCCATTAGATTCCCCAAATAAGGAGTCCCCACCATTTTTGCTATCCATTTAGGCGCGAATCCACCGGCTCTATACTGAACAATCATATAGGGTACCAGGGAAAATAGGATAACCAACACGATCAAATTTAATTTAAGCCAGGGTTTGAAAGCTTCTTTCGAAATGCGGCGCTTAAGATAGAGCGTGAATACGATTCCAGCCTCTATAATATAGGCAAAAACACCCATATAAGTGAGCAGTAACAAAAATAAATTAGCAACAAAATTTAACCTATCCCATCGCCCTTCTTTTCTTTTTAAATATGCGATAAACGTATAACCGGACATGAGGCAGAAGGTGGTGGTAACGGCATAGGAGCGGGCTATGACGGTATACCATAGCTGCTCGCCATCGAGAGCAAACAGCAATAGGGCTAATAACACAAAATAGCTATTTTTTATGATCAAAGAGGCTAATTTATAAAACAGCCATACATTTACTAATGAGGCCAATAAAGAGGGGATGCGAATCCATATTTCCGAATAATACAACAGATTCCAGAAATGCATAAACAGATAAAACAGGGGAGGATGTTTATCTGTGGCCGCAATCGCCAGTAGTTTAATCAGATTTTGTGACCCGAGCCACCAACTCCACGCTTCATCAAAGGATACCGGTCCGCCGTGAGAAAAGCGAATAAATCGGATGATAAAGGCCCATAAAAAAATTCCATACAGGAATATTTTTACAATTTTTTGATCCTGGTATTCTTCTATCCTGTCCTGCATCCGATGCGTCCCTGTAGTCGACCTTTATTCCGTCTTAAAAAACAGTTTTCCGAGATAAGAGGATTTAATTGTGTGCAGATCATACAATTTATAGATAAATATATAAAACAGAAGAAATATAAGGTAGTTGAAATTCACCGATACCAAATATCCCAGAATAACAACCGGTAAAATCATATTGGGAAAGACGAGATGCAGGAATTGGAAGATCGATTTTGCTGAATAAGGATTAATGGCCTCGAGTGTATCCTCATGCGCGCGTTTTTCCAGAAACAGACTGAATATATAAAGCAGGCAATAAAGGGCTCCTGCCAAACTTAACAGGTTAAAAAATATCCGTTGTGTCTCCCTGGCTTCATAAAGCGTTATGACTATCGTCAGCAACAAGAATACTCTTTCCAGACGAAGCAGGCCTGCAAATATGGATTTTATTTTACTTTTACTTGTTGTAACGACGGCCGTATTGGTGGAAGTCCTGACATCATTGGCAAAATCTTCCAATTGATGATTCAAATCCGAAGTAAGTCCTCTTAACAAAACATAGATACTGAAAATTGTTATAACAGCGGGTGCAGTATAGTGAAAAGCGGCGAAGGCCAGCCATATGGGAAGTAAACGCTGAGCGATCGCGGCTGCTACTAAACCAGACATACCCTTCTCTTTTAAACGTAAAGGCGGCAGACTATAAATAGTCGCAAGCAGTATCCATAAAAGAATAAGGACTAAGAAAAATATATTTGATAAGAAGGGAAACGAAAGAAGAAGTGTACCGATTAAAAAAGATATTACAATACTTGCCGACTTAATCGCAGTGTCTTTTTCAAATGTATTCGGTTTGCCATGCAGGCGGTCCAGTTTTCGATCGGCCAGGTCGTTGATCAAATAGCCATAGGAGGTGGCAAAAATACTAATCAGTAAAAAAAGAAGAATCTTACATAATTCCATGTTGCCGTATTTTTGTTGCAAAACGATGATTGCAAAAATAACGAACATATTTTCAAAAATGGAATTATAAAAGAAAACCGCCCAGTTGCGCCAGCCGAAGTATTTTTGAATGAATGACCACATGGATTGGCAGTGATTTGGTTACATTTTTTTGGTTGAGTCGGCTATATCCCAGATAAAGGGATTACTATTTTTTATATAAAAATCGAAACAACCCATAAAACGGGAATAGCCTTCGATAAAAATCAACAAAATGGTAAATACAATTTGCCGGGGAGTCCATGTTTGTGTTTTGAGTAAATATTTCCAAATTTGGCCTATTTGGGAAGTTGCCACCCGGTGCTGCATGGTTAATTTTAAATGACGATGACCGGTGGCAATACGGCGACGCTGCAACAGAAAATCCTTAATCTTTTCCGGTCCCTTATTATGAACAATCGCCTGCGGCGCATAGGCCAGATTCAGCTTCGTCCTGGAAATGATCGCTTCGATCACCGCTTCATCCACGGCGGTGTAGTCGGGAATTTTGGCAATAATATTTCGAAAGGCGATCATCTCTCCGCATTTGGGATGACGAAGCGCCAGCAGATGATGCAATTGCCACAGTTTATTGACACAATAATCGGTAAAGGAATGGGAAGAATTTACCGGCACCGGATGGGCACCCACCATACCAATGGTTCCGTCGGAAAAAGGTTCTATCAATTTTTGAAGAGTGTTCTTATCGGCAATGGTATCGGCACTCTGGATGACGGCAATATCGGCTGAAGCGCGTTGTAAAAATTCATTAATGGCATTCGCCTTGCCGCTGCGACTCACCTGGGTAACCAGTTTAATACGGGAATCCCGTTCGCTGAATTGCCGTACAATCTCATCGGTTTGGTCGGTTGATCCGGAAGAGACCACGTATATTTCCGATATGGTACCCATGGTTAATTCCTGTTGTTGCAAGGCCTCTAAGCAATAAGTAATAATTTTTTCTTCATTGTAAGCCAGAACACCGATACTTACCGTATAATGCGTTTTGATCTCATATTGACCATGATTTTTTAATTTGGGCGGGTTGACCAGATCCTCATATTCATCCACAAAACGCTTATAATCGCCTTTTAAAAATACCAGATGATGTAGGATTTCTTTAAGGGGAGCGCGGTAACGTAATACGGAAAGCATCGTCTTTATTCTGGCCCCTTGATCGATCTTGGAATATCCCGGATAGCGATCACGAAAAATAATAGGGATTTCTTTAACATGAAAATGAAGTTTAAAGGCCAGATAAATTAAGTGGACCTGAATAAGATAGGCCTGATTTTCGAGAGTATTCAGGTCTATGTGCTGCAAAAAATTCTTATGATACAATCTGTAACCGGAGGTAAAATCCCATACCGGACGCACCAGGATATAGGATATATACATATTGGCTAATTTACTAAAAAGCAGCTTACGGAATTGCCAGCCCTCTACCCGCACACCGTTCATATAGCGGCTGCCGATGATCAGGGGGAAGTCCTGCCGGTTAGCCAGAAAATCTTTAATATATTCCGGATCGTGGGAAAGGTCTCCGTCCATGGTGATGATATATTCAAAATTTTCTTTTAAGGCTTCGGCAAATCCCAGACATAAACCCGTTCCATACCCCGTCCGTTTATCCTGCTCAACCAGACGAATATTTCGATCCGGGAAGGCTTCTATTACTTCTTGCACGGCCCCGACAGTCCCGTCTGAGGAGTGTCCGTCTACAACGAGAATCGCGAGAGAAGGATACAGACGTAGTATTTTTCTCAATAAAATAGCAATATTGTCTACTTCATTGAAGGTCGGAATCAGGACGACGGTTGCGGATTGTCCGTTTGTTTCGTCGATCATTTGAATTTTCACTTTACGATCAAAAATGGAACTTGCCGCTTAATTTTTTCAAAGCTGCCTGCCATAAACTACCTGTGGTTTTCCCCGGTCAGGCCCTGCTTTAAGAAGCCGGCAGTCCAGGGAACCAATCCTATGGCAAAAACAATCCATGCCAAAGGCTGCCGTATTAAAATATAAGGGTCTCGTTTCATAAAAGTATTGACGGTGCGCACCCATTTAATGAAAGGTACTAACAGGATGCCGAGTAACAGAAGAAGACGATTATTGACAATTCGATGACCGCTTAAGGGATAGTGCCGTAATACCCGGGCTGTTATTTTACCGATCTTAAACTGATGACGAAGAAAATCGGACAAAAGAGTCCGATGAATATGCCTGATTTTGATATCCGGATCGAATAAAATCGAGTGTCCGGCTGCGCATAACCGATAATTAAACACCAGGTCTTCCTGGGGATAATAGGAGGCATCGAACTCCCCTATCTCTTTGAATACGAAACGCTTATAGGAAATATTACAAGTTGGAATATGTGTAACCGGACGGATTGTACCGCCGGGCAGGAATTCACGGAACTCGGCCAGATAACCGGCCCGGGCCACAACATTCCCGGAATCGTTCCCATTGAGGATGCTTCCCCCGACCGCAGCATACGCACTGTTCTGATGACGGGCGAGCATGCGTTCGATCCAGTCGGGCTCGGCTATGCAATCCGAATCAATAAAAAGGATGGGGTCCCCCTTGCTCTGCAGAATCGCCGCATTTCGCGCTGTACCGGGATCGGTTTTTGCTTTAAATTGTATTAACCTTACCCCGGGAAATTTTTCCCGAACAATTTGCCGCGTATGATCTTGCGAGCTATCGGCCAGGATAACCTCATAGTCACCTGTATAACTTTGATTAAAAAGTGCCTTCAGACACCGATAAATCGTATCTTCCGAATTGTAGGATGGGATGATAATAGAAATCATGGATTTATTTCATGAGGATCATTTTTTTCGTCTGTGTTAAGTTTTCTGCCTGGATACAAAAGAGATAGACCCCGCTGGCCAGGTTGGAAGCATCGAGGCTCACCTCATGATATCCTTCGGGCATGGTACGATATACTACTGTTTCGACATATGATACGTCTATATTATAAATAGATAAACAAATTTTACTTTTTCGTGATATATCGAAGCCTATAATGGTTTCCGAATTAAATGGATTGGGATAATTTTGATAAATATGGATTTTGTCAGGAATTTTCTTATTTCGATATATTTTTTTTATTTCGTGTTTGGTTGCTTTACCGGTATAATCCACCCCTTCCAGTTGATACCAGTAAAAGAATTTATCTTTAACTTGAAAATCTTTAAAATGATATTCATGGGGTAATGACGATGTTCCTGCACCGGGAATTAAGGAGGCATTTATCTTAAAAAATTTAAGTTCATCAACAGGAACATCCACATTACTACAAGCTCTGTATATATTAAATCCCAAATTGTTTATTTCTGATTCGGTGCGCCATTGAATGAGATTTTCATTAGATAATGAGCTTATAATGAACGAAGTTAAGGAAACAGGTAAAGGAGAATCAATTATTCCCGGATTATTCTGATATTCATCCATGTGAATATAAACAGGATTCTCCAGTTCAGCCGAATAATTTGTGAGAATAGTATTGTTGCTAGTAATTCTACTATCCGGCCAACTATCAAAAAAACCGGGTTTATCCCAGGGGTCGCTGATATATACAAAAGCTTTTATATGAGAGATATTTTTTATCTTATCAAAATAAGGTACAAACCAATCATCCCAGTTGTCCGCGTTAGTAGTGCCGCCATTTTCTATCGGGTTCGATTCGCAAATCATTACCGGTTTTTGATGAATATTCGCACTATCCAAAAACGCATCGGCATTATTGATCTGACTTGTAGTAAAATAATCTATTCCCCACCAGTCCACATACTCGTCTCCGGGATACCAATCCATAAAATCAAAACTTTGTGGATTAACTGTGTTCCAAACCCAGGCGACATTAGTTACCCCCTGCTGATCAAAAATATTATAAATTCGAAGCCAGATAAGCTTGAAATTTTCGGCAGTCCAATCAGGATTATCATCATCATTATGCAATCCGTCATTGCCCTTACCAAATTCATAACCGGGACGAACAAATACAGGCGTGGAAATTATATTTTTAATTTCCTGAGCAATTTTAATAATTTGATCATCCAGGTCACCATTAAGAAAACTGTGTACCGGAATATTGACGGAGGAGGTGGTTGAAGAACTATCGAAAAGAGATAAACCTACCAACAGGACATAAGGATACCCATGATTGGTTGCAATATCTATCAAATTAGTTGAATCCAAACTATCCACGTAGGGATCCGTATAGGCATAAGCAGAATAAATTACAGGAACCTTTTCCGTGGCATCCTGGTACTCCGTTACCAATTGCCAATTCTCTTCTTCCGTGTAAAAGGTCAGATTAACATACTGACCCAGGCCGTGAAGAACTCGTCCGTCCGGAGGTTCATATTTTTCCGAAAAAAATGCCCAAAGCCCCATGCTGGACAACAAGATTAGTGCATAGATTCGAACAATCATTATAAGCCTCAAACTATTTTAGATTATTTCGATAGAAGATCATTATGCGAATAATTAAGAATTAAAAGGAGTTTATAGATCATCAGGACTGGAATATTTTTGTCTTCGTAAAAATAAAGTAACGATGGTGCGCCCAAACCTGTTTAAGCGGAAACGGCATTCCTTCCAAAAAGGCATATTTCAAAATTTCGCTTTCCAGTTGGGGACGTGTGCCGTTGAAATAATCCACAACACAGGTGCGCGCCGTGGCTACGGCATCCTTCTTTTTATTCACCAAAAAGCCCAGGCCGATTTTGGAGAACAGCTCTTCCTTTTTCATGGCAATATCCGGCCAGGGAGGAATATCGAAATACCCGGATTTCCACAGGCTCCAGCCCGTTGCGGTGAATAGTGTTTTAATCCGTTTGGGATGTATATTTTCCGCATACATACCGCGGGGAATTTCATTGAATCGTTTCCGCAGGCGATACCCGATGCCATAGATATTGGGTACACAAATAAAGATAACCTTCCGGGTTATGCGCTGCAATTCCCGGGCAAATTTTTCCGGTTGGGCCACAAACCACAAACTGGCAAAATTCCAGCTTAAATCAAAAGTTTGATCCTCAAAAGGCAATTGTTCCCAGTCGTCTTGCCGTTGCAGGTCTACCGCCAATGGGATGGATTTCCAGACCTGTTCCGTTTGACGGATACGCTCGGGATTATCGTCCAGTACGACCGGGGTAATGTTGTTTTTTGACCACCACAGACTGTTAATGCCGGAGATTCCGGTCATGCCAAAAGAGGGCGCTTCCAGAACCGATTCAATGGCAAAACGGGATTGAATCAATCTAAAATAGCGATGCAAAATGAAGCGTTCATAGGTCGTGCCCAGACCTTCATCCGGATCAGTATAGTATTCCGGCCAGGTCTGTAAAACACTTAAAAACGCATTTTCATTCATCTACCCTCCATCCTTTGATCACTTTGGAAAGCCTGTCCATCGTATCGACCGCTTTATAGTTTAAATCCCGGATCGTCTCGGAAATATCATAGGTCCAGCTCTCGCTGATCAACCTTACGCTGGTTAGCAACGTATTGCGGCCCAACAGGTGTAAAGCCTCTTTTCCGAAACCGAAGACAAAATCCGGCAATCTTAAATAGCGCGGAAAGGGCTTTCCGAATTCTTCGCGGTAAATGACATCCAGTACAGTTTCCAGCGTCACTGATTCCCGATCGGCCACGATATAGGCCTTACCGTTAAACGATTGCGATTCCAGCAGGCGGACAATCAATCCGGATAAAGCGTCGACATGCAGCAGATGTATTCGAATCTGCTTTTTGGGAAAGACAAAACGTCGGGATCGAATTTTTTCGATCAATCTGGGGATAAACCCGTCATCCCCTTCCCCATAGGTTACGGTCGGCCTTAAGATAAGGGTTTGCAGCCGATCCGAATGAAATGTACGTACCAGCTCCTCGGCCTGCCATTTGGAACGATGGTATTTACCATCCGGATGCGGGCTTTGATCGGCTCTGGCCGGCTGCGGACGAGGAATCGTCCCCAGCACACCTACCGAGCTCAGATAGATAAAACGGGGAATATTTCGTTCCTGCGCGAATTCCAAAAGGTTCTGCGTACCGGCTACATTGATTCGGTAGTACTCGGACTCCGCTAACGCGCTTTCTCCGCGAATAGCGGCACAGTGAATGATGCAATCGACCGGAGTTTCAATTTTGTTGAGTAGGAGCGCGTTGTAGAAATTTCCGTGAAGAATGGTTTCATCTGCTGCCGGGTCAATTGCCGCCCGCTTACGGAGCAATGTAATAAGCTTGTAGCGCTGATCCCTTAATAAGACATTACGAATATGGGAGCCTATAAAACCGGTGGCACCGGTAAGGAGGATGGTACTGATGTCCATTCTATGCAATTCGTTTTGCGAACAGGGCCCTGATTTGACCCGCGTTATCTAAAACCGTTTGGATATCGTCAAACTGCTTATGCCCGGTTAACCGTTTTTTCATGGCGGGACCCTGCCCCAGGCCAACTTCAAATCCCAACCATCCCCCGATTCGTAAATATTTAGGAGCGTCTCTGGTAAGTTTACTTAAAATTTTTATACCGAAAGGACCGCCGTCAAAGGCCAGACCTGGTTCATATCCGGAGATTTCATCAGGCATCTCGGGTACTTTTGCACTGGATATATAAGGAGGATTACATATCAGCAGATCAATCTTATTATATAATGATCCGGAATCAAAAGCATCCAACACATCGCTGATACGAACATCAACGCTGCTTTCCAGCTGATTAAATTTTACGTTTTCCGTGGCAAGACGCACCGCCTGCGGTGAAAGATCGGCGGCGAACACCTGGATATTCGGATAGAGGACGCGTAAGGCGACAGCCAAATTACCGGCTCCCGTACAAACATCCATAACCCAAAGGGTCCTCTTCTCTTGAGATCCCATCTCCTGCAATCGCTCCAGTGCGGCAAAGCCCAACAATTCCGTCTCTTTACGAGGCACCAGCGCTTCCGGACCGGATAAAAGTTCAACTCCCATAAATTGCTGGCGTTTGGTCAGGTGAGCCAAAGGAACGCCGGCAATCCTTTGACCGACTAATTCATCCAGGGCTTTCCTCTGGCCGGTAGTTAATTCGGGTAAAGGAAGGGTGAGTGCTTTTTGGGCGGAAGCAGGTCGACCGGTTGCTGCAAGCCATAATGACCTTAACGTGGATTCTATGGTTTCTTCCGGCTTATCCGGCAGAAAATTCAAATCGGCCTTCAATCGTTTGCTATATGTTTCCCAAAGCTCTTCATTCTTCATTATACCTCCACCGTAGCTAATATTTTTTTATCCACTTTTCCGTTTGCGGATAAAGGCATTTGATCTAAAAACACGACTTTTTGCGGAACCATGAAATTTTCCAGATATCGGTTGCAAACCATTTTAATCTTTTTCTCCGTGAGACCCGATTCGGAATCTACAACCACAAACGCACAGACGGCTTCGCCCAAAGAATCATCCGGAATGCCGAGTACGGTTGCTTCTTTAAGACCGGGAATGCCATGCAATACATTTTCAACTTCTTTGGGACTCACCTTTTCACCACGGGTTTTAATGATATCGTCGCTTCTTCCCAGAAAATACAAAAATCCTTCCTCATCCATTCGGAACCAATCGTGGGTGCATAAGATGCGCTCTCCCGGAATCTTCCCCGGTTTAAGCATGTAGGCACTTTGTTCCGGACGATTCCAATAACCGGCCATAATATGAGGGCCGCGAACATGAAGGATGCCCTGTCCACCCGGCGGTACAACCTTGCCTTCCGGAGAAAGCAAAAAAACCTCCGTTCCCGGGATGGCTTTGCCCACGGAATCCGCTTTTTCGGACAACCGTTCCGGTTCCAGATAAGATACGCGCTTGCATTCCGTTAAACCGTACATTTTAAAGATTAAGGCATTAGGAAATATTTTTTGAATATGAGGCAGAAAATCGGCCGGCAGCGCAGCCGCCGTATTGGTAACGCGAGTAATCGAAGGGAAATGTAATCCCGATTTTTTATAGTTGTCAATCAAAGTGGCAAAAATCGTCGGAACTCCGGGGAAAACCGTAGCCTGCTGCTCTTCTATGCGTTTATAAACCAGAGAAGGAAAAATAAAAGACCGCTCTACAATTAAAGTGGCACCTAAGATCATGGACATCAATAACTGATACAAACCATAGTCAAAGGCGAGAGGCAGCATGAGCATGATTCGGTCTGCCGAAGAAAGCCGTAAATATTCAACAATACTCCAGGCTGCAAATACCATAGCCTGGTGGGTTTGCATGACTCCCTTGGGAAAACCCGTACTACCTGATGTATAGATGAGTGCGGCCAGATCATTAGGAATCACAGCCACGGGTTCCTCCAATTTATCCTGATCTTTTAGCAATTCATCAAAGGCAAGCGGAGCCTCTTGCCCCTTTAAATCCTCAGCAAGCTTGCCGGAAGAAACCACGGCTTTTAAACCCGGCAAACCCTTAATAGCAGGTAAGTAGGAACGCGCCAGGTGGGCGTCCGTTAATAGAACCGTTGCCCCGCTGTCTTCTAAAATGAAGCGTAGTTTATCTTTTTTTGTTTGCGGATTAATAACCAAAAACACGGCTCCCGACAATAAAGCGCCGTAGATCGATACGATGCAGGGCCAGGTACTATCCATATAAATCGCAACACGGTCACCCCGTTTTACATTCAAACGCAACAGGGCTCCTGCCAGGCGTAAGGCCGAATCCTTCAATTCACCGTATGTAATCGGTTTTCCTTCGACAACCAGCGCCGGTTTATCCGGAATTTTATTTGCTATTGAGAGCATTCCCTGGCCCAAAAGACGCTGAGGTTTAACAGTTACTTCCATATTCACTCCAAAACTTACTGGTTTAATTTGAACTTCTGTATTTTCCCGGATCCACTCCTCGGCAGGGCATCCGGATATTCAAAATATTTTGGCAACTTGTAGGTCGCTAATTTCGTGTTTAAAAAAGCTAATAATTCCCGAGTGATCTGTTCGGCTGGCGGATTCCCTTTAACGACAACATAGGCTTTGGGAACTTCCCCCAGAATATCATCCCGAACCGCAATAACCGCCGTTTCCTCTACCGACGGGAATTCGTAAATGGCGTCTTCGATCTCTTTGGCACTGACCCGTTTACCACCGACTTTAATCATCTCCTGACTACGCCCTATTACATAAAGATATCCTTCCTCATCCATAACGCCGAGATCGCGGGTAAAATACAGACCTTCCCGGATAACTTTGGCGGTCTCATCAGGATCATTCCAATAGCCTTTCATAATATTGGCCCCGCGAGCGACCAATTCTCCCTGCTGACCAGGAGGTAACGGATTCCCCCTGGAATCGGCGACAAAGAGTTCGACATTGGGGATGGCTTTGCCTATGGAACCCCATTTACGCGGGAGCTCAGCGGGATCCAAATAAGAAAGCCGGGCCGAAGCCTCGGTTGCCCCGTACATAATAAATAGTTTCGCCGGAGCGAAAACCTTCGCCACCTCTTTCTGAACGGCCGGAGCCATGGCTCCGCCGGCCTGGGTAACATATCGTAAGGCCGGAAATTTTAATTTTCTCACGTTGGAACGATTCAATAGAATGGTAAAAGTGGACGGCACACCCGAGAATCCCGTAGTTTCCTGCTCCTGCATGGTTTTAAGCACTACATTGGGATACATAAACCGGTTATCTATCACCACCGAACCGCCGACAAAAAAATGGGTATTGAGTAAGGATTTACCATACACATAATAAAACGGTAGAACAACCATAACCCGGTCCTCCGCCGACAAATCCAGGTAGTCGACGATAGAACGCGTATTGGTCAGAATATTCAAATGACTCAGCACCACACCGCGCGGTTTACCGGTGCTTCCGGAAGTATAGAGGATTGAAGCCATGTCCATGTCGATGGTAGTTCCAGAAAGATTGTCTTCTCCCTGCGAGCGCATCTCTTCCGGCAAGGCGTACACCGCGGTATTCGGAATATCCATCCGGATGCTCCCTTTCGGAGCCCAAATAAACAGAGACTCGATTCGCCGTGAAGGAAGCAAGCATTGATTTCGGGATAACATTTTAAGATTGCTGATTAAGATTTTTACACCGCAATCCTTGAGAATGAAGGCTATATTTTCACAAAGTAATTCATCGTTCAGATCTACCGTAACCGCCCCGGCTTTTAGAATGGCATAATAGGTAATAACATATTCCACCGAGTTTTGAAGGAGAATGGCCACGCGCTCGCCACGTTTTACTCCCGTTGTCAACAGCAAACGGGCCAGTTGATTGGCCCGGCGGTTGATCTCCGGGAAAGTATACCAGGTGCCTCGATCGAACAGGGCCTTTTTCTCAGGAAAGCGCAGAGCGCTCTGCTCAAGAAAATGCTGAACTAATATAGGATACATAGAGCAACTTTCCCGAAAAATTAACTATTGTTTTATCCTTAAGAAAGGTAATAGGGCGACGCCTTCAAATACTCCGTAGTCTGTATTTTCCGTTTGATATCGTTTTGAATACGGACTACTTGTTCTTCCTGTAAACCGACTGCAGAAGCAATTTCAGAAACCGGTACCTTGCGTTCCATACCCAGCCAAACCAAATCACCTATATGAAAAGGGACCCGGAAGAAGAATTCCTCCTGGGTGGTTTCCGCACTATACGTATCGGTAGTGGGCGTGCGTTCCTGAATTTCTTTGGGGATACCCAGATATTCGGCTAACTGATAAACCTGAGTTTTGAACAAATGGGCAATGGGTTTGATATCCGCCCCCCCGTCGCCCCATTTCACAAAGAAACCCTGATCCAGTTCATTTTTATTGGGCGTACCGATAACCGCATAATTCAAACGTTCGGCATGATAATAGAGCATGGCCATGCGGCTGCGCTGTTTAAAATTGGAAGCGGCTACAATTTGTAAATATTCACGTAAGGGCAGTCGAGCCGATTTTTCCGTACCGTCCGGAGCCACAATGACCAGATAGAAGATGTTCAAAGTATCCTTTTCCATGAGGTTGTCGGGTAGAACGATTTTGGCTTTGTAACCGGAGTCGAATTCCGGAAAAACCCGTTTAATCGCCTCATCACGACGACGATAAGTGCCGAAACCTTCTAATGCCGGAGTGATATTCTCCACAATAAACTCGATATTAAACTGTTCGGCCAAACGGCGGGCCAAATCTTCACTTTCGGGATTGCTGTCTGTTTCCGGCAAAGCCATGCAGATCACATGTTTTGGGCCAAATGCCTTAACGGAAAGCGCCAGACACACGCTGGAATCGATCCCCCCGCTTACACCTAAAACCGCACCGCGCCGATGAAGTTTATTTTGCATGATATCACGCATCTGGCGCACGATGCTATCGGCAACCTCTTTCGGATTAATATTCAAATCATTTTTTGAAAAAGCCATCACGCCTCCTAATTTATAGATTTACTTTTAAATTCAGAGCCTTTCCTATCCATTATTATCTTCATATATAGGTTGGCCCGTTTTTCCTGTTTCAAGATATTGTAATTTAGTATATTTGGCTCTACCGGGTTTTTTGTGGTTAAACTCCGCAAAAATGCCATCCTTAAATCATTTTTCTAAAAAATTAGATTTAATTCATATCCTATCTTTAAATCATCACGAAGTGATGTAATGTAGCCACACCTGTCAGCCGCCGGGCAGGAGCCAGGCCTGTGGGCAAGATGTAACCCCGCAAAGCGGTAAAATAGACCAGGCCTTTCAATATATAGGATCTCTATGCTCTGTGTCCCAAATTCGACGCCTTCAGCGTCACGCTCGCTTTTACCGCTTTACCACAGGCTTCGCCTGTGGCTAATTACATTAGTATCCTTCGGATACTTTTATTATTAAATGCAAAATGAACGAAGCAGTAAAATCATATTGTCAGTCTTTATTTAATATATGACTTCACAAGAACCCCGGTAGAGCCGTATATTTAATTAAACGCATAGAGATACAATCCATGAATATTACTCATCTATATGAAATTATTACTATGATCATTCTTTATCGGAAACTTCTGAAAAAAAATACCGATAACCCTGCACTGTTTATAGGTTGATGACCGTTCGGTGCGCAGACAGTTCAAAATTATGTTCCTTTAGATTTTCTATGAAATGGTAATGCAACAGTTGTGTAGAAACAACCGCTACCAGCGCCATATCATCGCGGGCAGAACTTTGATATTGCATCCGTTTCAATTTTCTTACTAAACCTTCCACCGCTTTAGGATCAAAATAGCCATATTCCTGAACCCGGTTTGTGCTCAACATCTCATTAATCAGTTCCGGTGTTTGATCGGAGAGAAATACGCTGGCAATGGGCGCCCGGTACGGCTGTTTGGGCCGTTTGGTAATATCCGTCGGCAACAGGTGCCTAAAAGATTCCTTCAAAATGAATTTTTCATTGAGTCCGTTGATTTTCATCCGGGGCGGCAATTGAGCGGCAAATTCAATGACCCGGTGATCCAGAAAGGGAAAACGCCCTTCCACGGAGTGTCCCATCATCATCCGGTCTCCCTGAGAAGAGAGTAAATAACCGCTCATAAACAACATGATTTCCAGATATTGAGCCTGATTGAGCGCATGCCAGCCCTGTGAATCCGTGCTGAGATAGTCCGTTAAACGGGATTGTTGTTTTTGCAAATCAAACCGGTCACGCACCGGAGAAGCAAATACGGATTTAATTTTGGCTGTATTGTCCCAGCGCAGCAGATGCGAATAAAAGGGATGATCCGTTTCCAGCAGATGGCGTTTGAAAAAGGCCTGCCAAAAGGGATTGTCCCCCTGCTGATTTTTTAAAATATAGGGATAAAGCCGGGCCAGCAGCAAAGGTCTTATGGCGGATTGCGGTTGCCGGGCCCAGAAGCGACGCACCAGATTTTCTTTGAAAATATTATAACCGCCGAACATTTCGTCCGCACCTTCTCCGGTGAGCACTACCTTAATATGATTCGATCGCACCAGACCGGACAGAGCCAGCAGAGGCGCGGGGGCGGTACGCATCATCGGTTTTTCCGCATACCAGACGGTTTGGATGAAATTTTGAGCGATATCCCGGTCATCCACTTCAATCACATGATGGCGGGTTCCGATATGTTTGGCCATCTGATCCTGATAACGCCGTTCGTCGTAGCCGGTATCTTTAAAAGCCACGGAAAAGGTAATCAATTCATTATTATGATATTTTTTAACCAGGCTGGAAATGATCGAAGAATCCAGCCCACCGCTCAGATAGGCCGCTACCGGCACATCGGATCGTAAACGAAGTTGCACCGCATCGTGAATGAGGTGCTGCGTTTCTTCTACTAAACGGTCCCGGGAATGTTTTGAGAATTCGTTCCGATCCGGAAATTCCGGCTGCCAGTAACGATGAATGCTCGTTCCGCTTTCGGCAACGGTCATCAGATGACCGGGGGGCAGCTCCTGAATATTTTTAAAAGAGGTTTGCGGCGGGACATTCACCCAAAAGGTAAAGATATCCGCCAACCCCCCGGTATCTATTTCCGGCTTGATTGTACCGGTTGCAAAGAAAGATTTCATTTCCGAAGCAAAATAGAATTTTCCCTTGTGCTGCGTATAAAAAAGCGGACGGATACCCACCCGATCGCGGGCCAAAACCAACTTCCGATTTTTTCTATCCCAGATGGCAATCCCAAATTGTCCGTTCAGATGGCGGACAAAATCAGCCCCGTACGCTTCATACAGATGAACCAACACTTCCGTATCCGATGCGGTGTAAAAGCGATGTCCCTGTTTTTCCAAATCGGCCTGAAGCTCGATATAATTGAAGATCTCCCCATTGAGCACGACCCATACACTTTTATCCTCATTATGAATGGGCTGACTGCCGCTTTGCAAATCAATGATACTCAAGCGGGCCATGCCCATCCCGAAGTTTCTATCATACAAAAAACCGCACTCATCCGGTCCGCGATGGTACTGGGCGGCGATCATTTGTTCCATAACCGATGAATCGATTTTATCTTTTTGTTTTAAGTCATAAATTCCGGCGATTCCACACATACGAACTCTTCTTTGTTATTGATTGTCCAAAAAACCATCATCGTCATTATTTTAAGCCGCTTGAGGATAACTCATCCCCTGCCCCCTTTTCCTGCGGAAAGCCCCTCTGCACAGTATCATTCCCGAATGTTTTTATCGGGAATCCAGGGATGTTGGTAAGGCCATGGAACGCATCCCCTGACCCCTTCTCTTACAAAGAGAAGGGGGAATCAAGTCCCTCTCTTTCTAAGAGAGGGATTTAGGGTGAGTTACCGCGGGAGTTAACGCATCCCTTTAAAGGAATCATCCCATTCAATTGCACCTGCTGCTTTTTCTGGATGCCCGGTTAAACCGGGCCACGACAGAGCCGAGCAGGCCGTGCCCGAGGCAGGCAGGCATGACACCGATTCTTTACCCTCCGCAGAGTGAAGGATGGGTGCGATGCAATGAGCAAGGCGCAGAGTGTCATTCCCGAATGTTTTTATCGGGAATCCGGGAATGTTGGTGGATTCATGGAACTCATCCCCTGACCCCTTCTCTTACGAAGAGAAGGGGAAATCAAGTCCCTCTCTTCCCAAGGGTGAGTTACCGCGGGAGTTCAACGCATCCCTTTAAAGGAATCATCACATTCAATCGCACCCGCTGCTTCCCCTGGATGCCCGATCAGGTCGGGCCACGACAGAGCCGGGCAGACATGACAAAGGACGGGCCACGACAGAGCCGGGCAGGCCGTGCCCGAGGCAGGCAGGCTCTTTACCCTCCGCAGAGTGTCATTCCCGAATGTTTTTATCGGGAATCCAGGAATGTTTGCGAAATCATGGAACTCATCCCCTGACCCCTTCTCCCGGAATGCGCTATCTGCACGGTGTCATTCCCGAATGTTTTTATCGGGAATCCAGAAATGTTGGTGGATTCATGGAACTCATCCCCTGACCCCTTCTCTTACGAAGAGAAGGGGAAATCAAGTCTCTCTCTTTCTAAGGGTGAGTTACCGCGGGAGTTCAACGCATCCCTTTAAATGAATCATCCCATTCAATAGCACCTGATGCTTTTTCTGGATGCCCGATCAGGTCGGCCCGCCAAAGGACGGGCAGGCATGACACCGATTCTTTACCCTCCGCAAAGTGTCATTCCCGAATGTTTTTATCGGGAATCCAGGAATGCTTGTGAAGTCATGGAACTCATCCCCTGCCCCCTTCTCTTACGAAGAGAAGGGGAAATCAGGTCCCTCTCTTTTCAAGAGAGGGATTCAGGGTGAGTTAGCGCAGGAGTTAACTCATCCCCCGGCCCCGGAGGGGGGCTCTTTGGACAAAAATACATCATCCAGATAGATTACCCGGCTTGCCGGCAGACGAGTGGCGAAGACGGCAAAATTTTTTATCTTTTTCATATCCATTGTACGCGTTCTAGGGGCGGATTTTACTTCGTTCAGATCCATGATAATCTCGTTCCATCCGGCATGGACCGTAAAACGTTTATTAAAGCGATCCGAATAGGGTTGGCCGTTTTTAACATGCCGGGCGTCATGGATCCGGGCGGTCAGAGTTAAAGGAAGACTATCGGGATTATAGATATGAAAATGCAGTGTGCTATAAGCGGACCAATCGGAAGGCAGATAGACCAGACTCACACCCGAATAGCGCTCGGTTGTCAGCCGAATTTTCAAAGATTTCCGGCCGTGCCATACCTTGGTTGTTGAGAGGCGAAAATCCGCATCCCCGATCCAGCGGGTTAATTCCAACCGCGATTCGAAATCCCCCAGAAGCGGAAAGCGGGTCTGAGCTCGATATTCATCCAGAGCGGCAAGGCCGGTCGGCAGCAAGGCCACGATGATCAGCAAGAGTAATATTGTTTTCAATCCAAAGCGCAGACCGGATCTAAACCGAATTCTTGCACTAAAAACCGGAGGAAGAACACCGCCTAACAAATCACGAACCACGTCTTTCAGATCCGGATTTCCGCTGCCCAGGGCTGCCTGGGTCAGTTCGATGCCGACTCCAAGCATCAGAGTAATTAAAAAAACCAGCAAAATTTGGCGACCCTGTTTTTGGCGTTGTAACCAGGGCCAAAATTCCAGCAAAAAATAGATTAACAAGGCGAAGAGCATAATATGACCCAGATTCCACAACGATTCCAGCGAACGGGTTTGATGATATCCGGGCCCGGCAAAAAGGGAAAGACTGAAAAGTATAAAAATAAAAAGAGCTAAACTATATTTTTTAATCATAGGGCAATTAAAAATGCAGGTCCCGTGTCGTTTGCGACGAGCAGGTTCCCGTCAGGTAAAATAAGTATCCAACCGCATAAAAAGTTTTAAACTTACCCTCTCTTATAAAGGCTGTCGCAGTTTAAATGCTGTCCACGAATGAACACGAATAGGCATAAAAGTGAACTTCTGATCAAGGTATTGAGAGGGTTTAGTATTTTCCAGCAAATTTTCCCTTATAAAAAGCACCCCGCCGGGGCGATGTGCAAGGCGAACCGGCCTGCAGCCAACGCTCTGAAATAATCCGGTTGAAAAGCCCGGTAGCGGAAGATCATTCTATGGGTTCACGGACGGGCTCAGAGGTTTATTCAAATGTCCCTGACGGGACAAAATATATATTTTTGAATACCTTTTCCCGGCGAAGAATCGCCGGGCTAATAGCAACCATCCCTGACGGGATTTATTGTTAACAAATCTGTATTCTTTGGGCTCGGTTGCTTTATGGGGGCAAGATTCCGTCAGGTAAAATAAGGCTCATGTCGAATCGTGTGAATTAATACGAGAGCGATGGTTAAAAGCCGTACTTGCTAAAGTGATCTTTTGGAAATCACAAAAAAAACAACAAATAACAATGGCGCCAAAATCCAAAATTTAATAAGTCACCCAGAAAAGGAAGGGTTGCTTGATATTTGAGTTATTGTTTTTTGGGATTTATTTGATTTTTGTTATTTGTACTTTGGAATTTCAGGTTAAATTTAAAGGTGTAAAAATTATTAAGTTCACGGTTAAATGAGCCTGGTTCGCCTTGAGGCTGTTTTCTTTTGATTGTGTACTCATTTTCCCGGAGGGAAAATCTGAGATTAACCCGCCAATTTATTGGCGGGAAACGATAAGAGCGTATTTGGGGCCGTCCCGTAGAGACGAATGATTAGCCGAATGTCCCCGCAAGATTTTCATTTGAAGAATCGATATCATTGTGAAATTTAATAATTAGCTTATCCACCTAAATGAGATAGAACCAAAAATAAGCTCTGAAACTATGAACGGATAAATTTTTCCTATAAGAAAATGAACCCCTCGCCAGGGAAGGGCCCGTGTTTTTTGAAGCGCCAATCATTTGAACCGGTTCGGTTATTAACTCACCCTTTCCCACGGTATTTCCAACAATCAGATGTTTCAACTTCCTCTCTCTTATAAAGGCTGTCGCAGTTTAAATTCTGTCCACGAATGAACACGAATAGGCAACTTCTGATCAAGGTATTGAGAGGGTTTAGTATTTTCCAGCAAATTTTCCCTTATAAAAGGCACCCCGCCGGGGCGATGTGCAAGGCGAACCGGCCTGCAGCCAACGCTCTGAAATAATCCGGTTGAAAAGCCCGGTAGCGGAAGATCATTCTATGGGTTCACGGACGGGCTCAGAGGTTTATTCAA
>JALSTK010000019.1 GCA_026983775.1 Calditrichia bacterium | reverse complement strand
ATTTGCAGATATTCGGTCAGTATGGGGTTCATAAGATGTTCCAGCCACACAGTGGGATGGACACCGAACAAAGCATAGTCTATTTTAATCAGGGAAGCATCCAGATCATGGGGACGAATGGCATGAACCAGATAATGCAGTTCGGCAAAATTGAAGGGTACGATAAGGATCGGATTCCAGAAGCGTACGAATGTAAACAGGCGATTGGCCGGTCCATAGGGTAAATACCAGAGTAGAAAAACAATCAACAGATGCCCGATTAAGAAAGGGAGCGCATGCGGAACAAGGCTAAGATTAAATAAAAGAAGCACGGAAATAATTAATTGATAGGCTATGGAAAGATCATCCGCCCGGCGCCTATTCCCCAAATAATATTCCGCCCGGGTTATTTTTCCACTGGTGGCTTTAAAGTTATTCTGTATATTTTCTAAAGTATTCATTTAGTTTTATCGTAAATATATATCAATAACTATCTTAAGACCATTTGAAATATAGGTTACAACGGAATATTACCGTGTTTCTTTTGTGGATTGGAATCCGCCTTGTTGTCCAGCATCTGCAGGGACTGGATGATTCGAATCCGGGTCATGGCCGGTTCGATCACTTCGTCTATATACCCTCTTTCCGCCGCAAGGTAGGGATTGGCAAATTTATCCCGGTACTCTTTTTCTTTTTGAGCCAGCATGTCTTCCGGATTTTCACTTTTGGCAATATCTTTTTTAAATATAATTTCCGCCGCCCCTTTCGGCCCCATCACGGCGATTTCCGCTGTGGGCCAGGCAAAGTTGGCATCCGCCCGGATATGTTTGGAATTCATCACATCATAGGCGCCGCCGTAAGCTTTGCGTGTAATGACGGTAATCCTGGGCACGGTCGCTTCGGCGAAGGCGTACAGCAGTTTGGCCCCATTTTTAATGATACCTCCCCATTCCTGAGCCGTTCCGGGTAAAAATCCGGGAACATCTTCCAGCGTCACCAGAGGGATGTTAAAGGCATCACAGAAACGAATAAAGCGGGCGGCTTTAATGGAAGCATCAATATCCAGTACACCGGCGAGATGAGCCGGCTGATTCGCGATGATGGCCACCGCCTGACCGTTAAAGCGGGCAAATCCGATCAGGATATTCCGGGCAAAATCGGGTTGGATCTCGAAAAACGAATCGCGATCCACGATTAATTCGATAATCTCTTTCATATCATAGGGTTGATTGGGATTATCCGGTATGATATCGTTCAATTCAGCAATCAAACGGTCCGCTTTATCATTGCTTTCAATGCGGGGCGGATCATCCAGATTATTAGAGGGCATATAGCTTAACAGACGGCGAATATTTTGTAAACACTCCAGATCGTTTTCACAGGTCAGATGATTCACACCCGATTTGCTGCCGTGGGTATCGGCTCCGCCCAATTCTTCGGAAGTGACCTCTTCGTGGGTAACGGTTTTGACCACATTCGGTCCGGTTACGAACATATAACTGCTATGTTTAACCATCAGGGTGAAATCGGTAATGGCCGGCGAGTAAACGGCTCCACCGGCACAGGGTCCCATAATAGCAGAAATTTGGGGCACAACTCCCGAGGCCAGTGTATTGCGTAAGAAGATTTCGGCATAGCCTCCGAGGCTCACCACGCCTTCCTGGATGCGTGCCCCGCCGGAATCGTTTAAACCGATAATCGGTGCACCGACCTTCATGGCCTGATCCATAATTTTAAGGATCTTTTGGGCATGGCGTTCGGCCAGACTGCCGCCGAAAACAGTAAAATCCTGGGAGAATACAAACACCAACCGTCCATCGATTTGTCCGTAACCGGTAACCACGCCATCTCCGAGGAAGCGTTGCTTTTCCAAACCGAAATCCCGTGAATTATGCCGGACCAGCATATCCAGTTCGACAAAGGTTCCTTCATCCAGCAAATAATCAAGTCGCTCACGGGCGGTAAGCTTACCCTTGGCATGCTGGGCTTCAATCCGTTTTTGCCCGCCTCCCTGCAGGGCTTCGGCTTTCAGCTTTTCGAGTCGGTCTAATTTTTCCTGATGCCCCATGTGTTCTCCTGGCGTCTAAGTATTTTTTTAGTCTCATCTGCCTATTTATTAGGTGAAGGTAAGAAAAAAAAGTTATTCAGTTCAACGATTATATCAATCCGTGTTCCTTAAAGCTATAAAAACTTTTCGAAGTGATTATCAGATGGTCATAAAGGGGAATTTCAAGAATTTTACCGCTTTCCACCAACTGTCGGGTCACTTTCATATCCTGTTGACTGGGTTGTAAGCGGCCGCTGGGATGGTTATGCATGACAATAATTCCTTTGGCCATACTTTTGATCGCGTGATGAAACACTTCGCGGGGATGTACCAGGGAAGAATCGATAATGCCTCTGGTTACTTCCACGTCCCCGATACGGTGCATTCCTGCATCTAACAACAGCACATAGAAGACTTCCTGTTTCAGATGACCGATAAGCGGGCGGTAAATTTTGGCAACTTGTTCCGGATTGGTAAAGGAAAGAATCTGGTGCTCGGCCAGGTCTTTTTGCAGGTGGCGGTAGAGTTGAAAAGCGGCTATTAAAGTTACCGCTTTGGCCGGGCCGATACCCGGAATGGTTTGCAATTCTTTAAGAGAAGCCTGGGCCAGCTTTTCCAGCGACTCGAAGTGGCGTAAGAGTTTTTTGGCCAGATCGACTGCATTTAATTTTCTTGTTCCCTGTCCCAGTAAAATTGCAATCAGTTCGGCAGTCGACACATATTGCGCGCCGTTGCGGATTAATTTTTCTCTCGGGCGTTCGTCTACCGGCCAATCGGTAATCCGGGCCCGAAATTGCCCGGGTTCATTTATACGTGTCATAGTTTGTTAAACGTATAGTGCCATCAACTTATTTTTTGCGCCGGCTTGTGTACCAGTCTTTGATATAGGCAACGGCCTCCGTCAGCGAGGAACCGGGGCCGAATAAACGGCCTACCCCCATTTTCTGTAATTTATGCATATCTTGTTCCCCCATAATTCCACCACCGGTAAGCAAAACATCATCCATACCCTGTTCCTTCATCAGTTTGAGGACTTTGGGGAATATGGTCATATGAGCACCGGACAGGACACTCAGCGCAATCACATCCACGTCTTCCTGGATCGCGGCTTTTACAATCATCTCAGCGGTTTGCCGTAATCCCGTATAGATGACTTCAAAACCGGCATCCCGAAAAGTAGCGGCTACTACTTTGGCGCCTCTGTCATGACCGTCCAGTCCGGCCTTGGCTACCAATACACGAATCTTTTTATCCATTCTATCCTCTTTTACTTTCTATATAGTTTCCCTTTTAAAGGAAAGCCGAACCATGCATTTAACCATTGTCGGTTCATAGTGCATCAGTCAAATTTTATCATTGTTAAAATTCAGCCGGCTCCACATATTCTCCGAAAACTTCTTTCAAGGTATTTATCATTTCGCCGATGGTGGCGTAAGCCTTGGCGCAAGCGATTAATTTCGGCATCAGATTCAGATCGTTTTCTGCGGCTTTTTTTAAGGCATCGAGACAGTGGTTGACCTGTTCGTTATCGCGTTCCTGACGCAGCTTCTTCAGCTTGGAGACTTGCTGTTTTTCAACCTGTTCTGAAATCTGCAATAGGGGAATTTCAATTTTCTCGTTTTCATCCTGAAAAGCATTGACGCCCACGATGTAACGATCTTTGCGTTCGATTTCATTTTGGTACTGATAAGCGGCCCGGGCAATCTCTCGCTGAAAGAAGCCTTTTTCTATGGCAGGAATAACGCCCCCTAAATCCTCGATTTTTCGAAAATATTCTTCCGCCTTCCGTTCCATTTTATTGGTCAGGTCTTCGATAAAATAGCTTCCTGCCAGGGGATCGATCGTATGGGCCACACCGGTCTCATAGGCTAAAATTTGCTGGGTGCGTAAGGCAATTTTTACCGCTTTTTCCGAGGGCAGGGCCAGGGTCTCATCCATGGAATTGGTATGCAGCGATTGAGTCCCGCCCAACACACCGGCCAGAGCCTGATACGCCACCCGAACAATGTTATTTTCCGGCTGCTGAGCCGTTAAGGTGCATCCGGCGGTTTGAGTATGAAAACGTAAAAGCCAGGAGCGCTCATTTTTGGCGCCATATTTATCTCTCATGCGTTTGGCGTAAATACGACGAGCAGCGCGAAATTTGGCAATTTCTTCAAAAAAATCATTATGAGAATTGAAGAAGAAGGATAGACGGGGAGCAAAAGAATCGATGTCCAATCCCCTTTCCATAGCCGCTTCTATATAGGCGAACCCGTCGGCCAGGGTAAAAGCCAGCTCCTGAGCCGCCGTGGATCCGGCTTCGCGAATATGATAGCCCGAAATACTGATAGTATTCCACTGCGGTAAATGTTCCGTACAGTATTCGATCATGTCCACGATGATGCGCATGGAAGGGGCCGGCGGATAGATGTACTCTTTTTGGGCAATGTATTCTTTAAGAATATCATTTTGAATCGTTCCCCGCACTTTATCCAAAGAGACACCCTGCTTTTCGGCAATGGCCACATAAAAGGCCAGCAGAATCATGGCCGGGGAATTGATGGTCATGGAGGTAGAAACCCGTTCAATAGGTATGCCGTCGAACAAAACTTCCATATCTTTTAAAGAACTGATGGAAACGCCGCATACACCCACTTCCCCTTCACTCAGGGGATCATCGGCGTCTCTGCCCATTAGGGTCGGTAGATCGAAGGCCACGGACAGGCCGGTCTGCCCGTTTTTTAACAAGTATTTAAAGCGCTGATTCGTATCCTGCGGCGTACCGAATCCCGCAAACTGGCGCATGGTCCATAATCGTCCGCGGTACATATTGGGATGAATTCCTCTGGTATAGGGAAATTGTCCGGGATAGGAAAGGTCCCGATCATAATCGAAATCCTTAAGCATATCCGGGGTACCCAGGATTTCCACCGCTTCACCGGAAGCCGTGATAAATTTGGCATTCCTGGTGGGCGCTTTTAGCTGAGCTTCCTGCCATTTTTGTTTTCCGTCAGACATAAATACGACACCTTTCTTTGCTATGATATATCTACTTTCGGGTCATTTTCTAACCTGATAATATTACGGAACAGGAAACACAAATACAATAGAAAATATAGAGCTTTACCCGCTTTCCGACTTACGATTTGCCATAATCATATTGAACCTAAGAACTAACCGTTCCTCAAATATACACCGATTACTCTGTTTCACGACTAAGTTGATCCTTTAAATCATTCACATCCCGTCGCATATTCATCAAACCCTGATTGACCGCCATCTGAAAATTCATGTGATTCGCTGCCGAATAAACGAGTTTACGGTCGGTAATCAAAATGTCCAATAACGCTTTGCTGTGTATCCGGGGATGCTTGATATTTCCCTGCAGAGTAGCATAATGAGGATTGTGGCCACCGGCTATGGTTATGGCGGAGAAGGCCAAAGCATCGGCTTCCTTCATAAATTGATAGGCCCGTTTAAAACTTCGTTCCATGAAACGGCTGCTGTGGCAATCCCGGCATACCTTGCGGTATTCCTGGCGAATAAAACGACTATAATCGGGACTTTTTCCGCTTTTATTGAAAAAAAGATTTATTTTTTCACGATACTTCCGCCAGCTTTTATCTTTAGCCGGCAAATCCAATGTCCACAAGATACCCGAAGTCCGTACCCGATGGTCTCCATCATCCATATGGCAGGTTTGACAATCCGCTGTACGCTTTATATGTTGGGCAGCGGCCACGCGATCCGCCCTATAAATAATGCCATGCGCAGAGGATAGCCAGGCTTGCCAACTCACTTCCCCGCCGTTGCCATGGCACTTTTGACAAACCTCCGGTTGCTGCGCTTCTTTTTTCGAAAACAGATGCCGACTATGACAATTTTGACAGGAAATGTTTTTCGGATTCATCGATGTATGACAGCCACTGCAATTTTCAGCCCCGGCTTGTGCGAAAGGAAGATGGGTACCGTCTGTTTTGGTAAAATCAATAGGTGATCTCCCATGCTTACCCTGCAGAAAGTGGTCTACCTGCTCACCATGACAATTCTGACAAATCTCCAGGGTTGGAATCTGTGCTTTATCTGCATCCTGCGCCGTTTGATGTTGCTCTCCGTGACAATCAATACAGCTTAAAGATTTGGACATCTCACTTTGCTGAAAATCTTTAACCAGACGCGGCATATGTTTTTGATGACACGTTGTACAATTCGATGGAACGGCTCCTAATTGGCCGCCCAGAAAAATCAAAAACAGGAATACGACGATGGAATATTTCATGATCAGGTACCCCTTTTTAAATCAATACCATTTCTCTTTACTTCCCACCTGAATTGAGCGATCCCGGTTATCCATACGATTCATTCATTGAACTATGAAGAATCGTTCAATTCAGCTCCCTGCAATTTTCAGTCAGAACAAAATAAGTCTTATTTTACTTTAGAAGCAACATCTTTTTCACGTAAAAATAACTCCTCTTGTCGACCGTATCGGTCACTTTTAAACGATACACATAGACACCGCTGGACAAATGTGTCGGGAAAAAACGAAAATGATGATATCCGGCGTTTAAATCACCAGCCGTATAATGAGCCACCTTTTGCCCGTTCAGATTAAAGATATCCAGTTCCACTCCAGCCCTCCGGGATAAAGCAAATCGTATGGAAGTATACGAGTTCCCTTTAGACCCGGTGAAAGCCTGACCAAAGGGATTGGGATAGTTCTGAAAAAGTTGATGTTTGTCCGGAATTCGGTTGGTAATATCCCTGATTCCCGTACCCTGCTTTAAAACATGAATGAGTAAGGTATCCCGGTCCGTGGCATTGCTGTCGTCTCTCAGGGTTGCAAAAAGATGCCCATATCCGCTGAAATCGGGTGCGCTTAACAACAGTGTTTTGTTTTCAGCATTATACTGGAACCGAATCAAGGTGTCACTAACGCTAAAGGACCAGCCTAATAAGCTATCGGCAGAATCTATATCATGTTCGTAAGATTTCAAATCAAGTTGCGTCTGTTCCGAATTTTTAAAGACAATTGAATCCGGGAAATCAATAATTTGAGGAGCATCGTTTACAGGAATAACCCGAATGGCCTGGCTACTGGTATCGTTTAGCTGTCCGTCACTCACGATCAGTTGTAAAGAATCAAACCCAAACCAATCCGTATCTGCACTAAAAAGGAGAGAATCCTGCCTTATTTCACCGCGCAGGCTCCGGCTGTCATCTTTTACGGAGAAGGCCAACTGACTATCCTCGGTGTCCGGATCATTCACAAAACCGTACCAGTGAGCAAAAGGTACGAGCAGGGAATTATCTTCCAAAAAGGTTAATACGGGTAATGCGGCGGTGAATTCAGGCGGGTCGTTGGTATCATCGACCTGCAGAGTATAACTCTGCACATCACTCGCATTCTTTGCGTCCCTGACCTGTACCGTAACCTGATGATTTCCAACATCACTGTTTTCGGGAGTCCCGGTAATCAGTCCGCTTAGTGAATCGACGTTTAAAAATGGCGGCCTTGCAATAAGCGTGTACACGAGCAGTGTATCATCCACATCCTGCGCCGTAACCTGATAGCGGTAGAGCATATTCTGGGTTGCATTGAGTACGGGTTGGGACGTAATATGAGGAGCATCATTAACCGCATGCACCGTAAAAACGGCCTGATTGCTATCGGAAAGACCACCCGGGTCCGTAGCAATAAACCAGACGGCCTCGCTGCCGCTCCATTCACTATCCGGTATAGCAATTGTAGCCACATGCTGGTCATCAACGCTTACCGTTAACCGATCATTCCCTTTCCAGCTCCAGCTCAGATCACCGTCCGCATTGTCGGCATCTTCTACGTAATCGTTCAGATGAATTTCTGTAAATTGTTGCCCTTCGTCAATCATCTGATCCGGAATATCGGAAACAACGGGAGGATCATTGGTATTATCAACGGTGAGTTGGTAAAATTGACTGTCTGCCGCAGCCTGCGGGTCTTTTACCTGCACCAGGACGTCGTGTATGCCCACATCATTATTACCCGGAGTACCGCTAATCAGACCGCTTAAGGAATCGATGTTTAAAAAACCGGGATAAACCAGTAAATAGTATTTCAGGTTAGAGTCATCCGCATCTTGGGCAACCACCTGATAATGGTACACTATATCCTGAGTGGCGTTGAGAACAGGCTGCGAAGTGATAAGAGGCGCATCGTTCACCGCGTTAACCGTAAAGGTTGCCGGATCGGAATCCCATAGCCCGCCGGGATCCGTGGCTTTAAAGCTAATGGTCTCACTGCCGTTCCATTCGCTGTCCGGTGTGGCAATCGTGGCAACCCGCTGTTCATCTATGTGAACTACCAGATCCGTGTTTCCGCTCCAGCTCCAGATCATTTCACTGTCCGTATTATCCGCGTCGGTTACATAGTCATCCAGGGGAATGGAAGTAAAACTTTGTCCTTCGTCAATCGTTTGATCCGGAATATCCGAAACCCGGGGAGCATCGTTCACCGCGTTAACCTTAAAGATCGCCGGATCGGAATCCCATAGTCCGCCGGGATCCGTGGCTTTAAAGCTAATGGTCTCACTGCCGTTCCATTCGCTGTCCGGTGTGGCAATCGTGACAACCCGCTGTTCATCTATGTGAACTATCAGATCCGTGTTTCCGCTCCAGCTCCAGATCATTTCACTGTCCGTATTATCCACGTCGGTTACATAGTTATCCAGGGGAATGGAAGTAAAACTTTGTCCTTCGTCAATCGTTTGATCCGGAATATCCGAAACCCGGGGAGCATCGTTCACCGCGTTAACCGTAAAGATCGCCGGATCGGAATCCCATAATCCGCCGGGATCCGTGGCCTTAAAAGTAAGGGTCTCACTGCCGTTCCATTCGCTGTCCGGTGTGGCAATCGTGGCGATCCGCTGTTCATCTATGTGTACTATCAGATCCGTGTTCCCGCTCC
This sequence comes from Calditrichia bacterium, assembly GCA_026983775.1. Classification (GTDB taxonomy): domain Bacteria; phylum Calditrichota; class Calditrichia; order Calditrichales; family Calditrichaceae; genus JALSTK01. The sequence continues at coordinate 13,490 of JALSTK010000019.1, read as the reverse complement.
AGCTCCAGGTCATTTCACTGTCCGTATTATCCACGTCGGTTACATAGTCATCCAGGGTAATGGAAGTAAAACTTTGTCCTTCGTCAATCGTTTGATCCGGAATATCGGAAACCCGGGGCGCGTCATTCACCGCGTTAACCGTAAAGGTTGCCAAATCACTATCTTTTAACAAAGAGGGATCGGTGGCAATAAATGTAATCGATTCCGTCCCATACCAATTACTATCCGGCGTACTTATCGTCGCTATATGACTCACGGGATCGATAGAAACCTGTAAATCCGTATTCCCCTCTGCCGACCAGGATATTTCATCATCCGAATTGTCCGCATCCGTCACATAATCATTTAAAGCAATGGTAGCGAAACTTTCCCCTTCCATAATGGTTTGATCGGGAATATCGGTTACCTGAGGAGGATGTAACGGTTTTATATAGGTGATATTCAGACTCCAGTTATCCAGAGAGCCACCGTTGTTGTAATACGTATTATCAAAAATGCGGAGTGTCCAGGTTCCCGAGGCATCCCGTCCATCGAGGACATTCAGATGGTTATCGGGTTGATAGCTGCCGCTGTAGGGTGAACTCCCGTCCGTGATGGGAGTCCCGGCCTCGTCATCCAGAGTCGTGTTACTGTAGTAATCCTCTACCTGCCCGTTATGATTGACAATACCGCTGGCTCTGCCCGAAGGACTTTCCAGGTCTACGGCATAGTCCTGAATATTTCCGGAAATGCTGATGGTCGCATTCACATCCACGATCTTACGTCCGTCTCCGATATCCAGCGTAGACGTATAGTAAACATTGTCGTCAGGCAGAGATACGGGAACATCGTTGCTCGTATAAGTTTCATTTTCGAAATCACCTACATGATACCGTAATAATTTCCATGGGGGGCCCGAATTGCTGCCCCTGAAGGGAAATGTATTGGATTGGGCGGGATTACCCCTATCGGTAGCGGAAAGATAATACTCCACTTCCGTCCCCCAACTCTGGGCAGGAATCATAAACGAGTAGGTATCACCGCTCGGACCATCCGCATCCGTAATATTCTGCCAGCTACTGGTGTCCGTTCCGAAAATAGTACGGTAGAATAAAAGTGCCTGGCTGATACCATCCCGGTCTGTTATGGTGGCGTTCACGGCTTGCAGGTCCACCGAGCTTGTCGATTGAAGCGGAATATGGGCAATGACCGGCACGTCACCATTTTCTCCATAGACTGTTTTAAGAGCCTGCCAGGCATTGACCCGACCATAGCCCACATGTTTATTCCAACCCTGGCTATTAAAAGGATAGGTATCGATGCGATCGGCGCTCATCTTCAAATCACTGATTATTTCATCGGCAGTAAGTGAATTATCCGCGGATAACATCAAAGCGACCACACCGGAAACCTGGGGACAGGAGGCCGATGTTCCTCCGAAATGATCGAAATAATCTCCGTTTTTATTATATCCGTCTCCGCCGGCAATATCGGTGGTATACACGATAGTTGGGGCGACAAAATCCAGATCGGCTCCGTAATTACCTCCCCAGCTTCGCTGGTAATCCATGCTCCCCGGATTTTTTTTTTCGTCAAACATATTGGAAGCACCCACGGCAATGACATCGTCCAGGTAACCGGGATAGCTGACCGTTCCATGCCCCTCGTTTCCACTGGAAAAGACGATGACACAACCTTTACCGTCCCGTCCCTGGGTTCTGGCCCGGTGGAAAGCGTCATCGATCGCCTGATTCGGAGTCGTACCACTCCAGCTATTGCTCAAAATATCAGCGCCGCTTTGCCAGGCATAGTCGATGGCCGAAGCAATATCCGCATCACTGGCCGAACCGTATAGAGAAAATATTTTAACCGGAAGGAGCTGCGCCTGATAGGCAATACCTGCCACGCCCTGTCCATTATTGCCTTCTGCAGCCACGATCCCTGCCGTAGCCGTCCCATGACCCTGAATATCATTGGCGTCGTCCCCATTATCCGGTGAAAAATCTTTGCCTGTGCTGAATAGATTATCGTCCAAATCGATATGATCCAGGTCGATTCCGCTATCCAGCATGGCCACCAAAACCGTCGAGCTTCCGCCGGGCTGGCTACCCTGTTCCGATAACAGATCCCAGGCCTGATCGATGTCCATATCGGCATCATTGTATCCCTGAACGCTTGGGGGGAAGCCGTCATCGCCCACACCGGTCGTAACCTGTTGCCCCGTATTTTTATGGGCCCATTGCTGAGGCCAATACGGATCATCCACACTGGCATCGAGTAACCCCCAGTCCAGGTAATAAAAATTAGGTTGGACCCATAATACCGAACTTTCCTCTTCGTATAAAGGCAGCATCTGCAAACCATTTTTCTTTTCCCGGGGATCGACCTGCAATACATAGGTATTCTCGGGCAAATGTTTAACGATTTGTACCCCGAAGCGCTTATTCAGTCGTTTTATTTCCCGAGAGCCAACCCCATCCCGGAAACGAACGAGAAAGGTCCGGTCTGTTGTTTGCCGAACTCCTGTGGCGGGTTGTACCCAGACCGCTGAAGCCGAAAGCAGCCCCTGTTCATTCCTGAGGGCTTCAATTCCCTGCTGCAATCGATCCGCATTCAGAGGGGAAACAAAGGCAATGATTTTCCGATTTCCGGCGCTGAACGACCTGACCGATTCAACAGGAATCCGGAAGGTCCGGTTTATGATGCTTCGTAGCTCTTCCGGAGAGGTACGATCCTTTACTTCAACAGAAATGCGATCTTTCACTATTTGCAAACGAATATCCTGCTTCGGGTAGGCATACGTTTTGACAGCGGCAAAAGCAATGCAAATATGCAAAAAGATATACGAAAAAAAGAGAGCATTTTTTATTTTCGGTCTCACGAACAATCCTCAGGTTAGTTCTTTTTCTTTATGCTAAAGAAAAAAACAATAGTCATTTTTGTTGAAACGCACTTTAATACTTGCTTTAAGAGTGATGAGCACGTAACTTTTTTGCAATAAAATATATGATGAATCAACTATTTTCATATGATCAAACTGCCCATAAATTTAGATGAATTGTCTTTTGTGTTACATCGCGGACCGGAATTGGAATTAGCTTGCTTTCTTGATCTGGATACGGGTACGATCGAAAATTACCCGACGAATCGGGAAGCCCTCATTTCCCTTTTAAAATTGGATGACGAAAAAGGCAACCTGTATACGACTGAATATTTGGTCGATATTATGATTCCCAAGGATCGTAATTTAATTTCCATTCCGGATAAATTTTCCGAAGTGATCTACACGATCATGACCCATTTTGTGCGTAAACTGGACGGTTCGGAAATTCAGCTCTATAATGAATTAAGCCAAATTATCCATCAAAAGGGTGATTATCAACTTTTTCATGAAGTTTTACAGAAACATCCCTCGCAATTACGCCGGTTTTTGGAAACACGTGACACTTTTTTTGAACGATCGGCCCTGAACTGGCTAAAAGAACACAATATTTCCGTTTCTTCTGCCGGATATTCCTCAAGTAATGAAAGCTATTGAGAAAATGAATAGAAAAATCGTCGGCATCACCCTGGGCGACCCTTCCGGTATCGGTCCCGAAATTATCCTCAAAGCGCTGACCCAACACCGCTCATCTTTCCCTTCGATTATACCCGTTGTATTCGCACCGGCTTCTGTTTTGCGTTTTTATGCCCGGCTCCTGGCCATAGATGTGGATATTCGGCCCGTCTTACATTTTTCGCAAGTAGTTAAACCGAATGATCACACGATTTATTGCTTTGAAGAAGGATTAGAACATTTTGATCCTAATCCGGGAAAAATTTCGGCCCGAAACGGAAAACTGTCCTATGAAATTATGAAGCAGGCTATTAAGGCGGCCATGCATAAACAAATTCAGGCTATTGTGACGGCACCCATCCATAAAGTAGCCCTGAAACGGGCAGGAATTACGGAACAGGATCATACGGCCATCCTGGCCCGTTTCACTCATAGTAAGGATCCCTTAACCCTGTTTATGACCGGCAGGCTACGCATATTCTTTTACACGCGGCATATTCCTTTCCGTTCCATAGCAGACCATCTGAATCAAAGGGAACTGATTCGTTTTACGGAACGCTGTGTATCGGCCCTGCAGCGCATCGGACTCGAAGGAGGTCAACTGGCCCTCGCTGCGCTCAATCCCCATGCCGGTGACGGAGGTTTATTCGGCGACGAGGAAACCGAAATACTTATTCCGGCTGTTCGGCTTCTGCGTAAAAAAGGAATCCCTATTGAAGGGCCGATCGCGGCCGACTCGGTTTTTCATCTGGCCAAAGAAGGAATATACGATGCCGTGATTTCGCTTTATCACGATCAGGGCCATATCGCCGCCAAAACCTATGATTTTTATAAAACGGTCAGCCTCACCCTTGGGTTGCCCTTCCTGCGTACTTCGGTAGATCATGGAACGGCGCTTAATATTGCAGGAAAAAATAAGGCCAATGAAATCAGCATGGTAGAAGCCATTAAAGCGGCGGATCGCTATGCCTGGTGATGCAAGTACATAAATAAGAGAAAGTGAATGTATGTCCACTCGTTTTTATCCCGACTCAGCGCTGCATCGAATTTTAAAAAAGCGTATCATGATTTTAGACGGTGCCATGGGTACCATGATTCAACGCTACCAACTTCAGGAAGAAGACTACCGCGGTAAACGCTTCGCAGATTACTCCATCGACCTGAAAGGCAACAATGATGTACTCTCATTAACGAGGCCGGATATCATCACGGAAATTCACCGTCAATATCTTACGGCAGGTGCCGATATCATTGAAACCAACACCTTTAATGCCAACGGTATTTCCCTGCGCGATTACCATATGGTAGAGTTGGTTTATGAACTGAATCTGGCCTCTGCCCGTCTGGCCAGGGCAGCCGCCGAATCTTTTACAAAAGCAGAACCGACCCAACCCCGTTTTGTGGCCGGTTCTATCGGCCCTACCAACCGCACCCTTTCCATGTCCGGTAAAGTCCAGGATCCGGGAGCGCGGGAGGTAACCTTTGATGAAGTCAGTGATGCCTATTACCATCAAATCAGAGGTTTGGTTGACGGAGGCGCGGACCTGTTGCTCATAGAAACCATATTCGACACCCTGAATGCCAAAGCGGCCCTCTATGCCGCTGAAAAGTATTTTTCCGAGACGGGACGAAGACTGCCCCTGATGTTATCGGTGACCATCATCGACCAGAGCGGACGGACATTTTCCGGCCAGACCCTTGAAGCCTTTTGGATCTCCATGAAACCATACGATCTGTTCAGTGTCGGTCTGAACTGTTCCATGGGCCCGGAACAAATGCGCCCCTATCTGCAGGAATTGAGCGCCATGGCCGGAATCTATGTCAGCCTTTATCCCAATGCCGGCATGCCCAATCCGTTCGGCGAATATGATGAAACGCCCGGGCAAATGGCTACGATTCTGCAGGAATATGCGGAAGAAGGTTGGTTAAATATCGTCGGCGGCTGCTGCGGAACCACGCCGGATCATATCCGTGCCTTTCATACTGCCGTTAAAAATCTTAAACCGCGAACCTTACCGGAACCGGCCATCCAGACCCAGTTTTCAGGTCTGGAAGCGCTGACTATTTTACCCACCAGTAATTTTATCAACATCGGGGAACGTTGTAATGTAGCCGGTTCGCGGCGCTTTGCCCGGCTTATAAAAGAAGAAAATTATGAAGAAGCCATTCGCGTGGCCCGTTCCCAGGTGGAGAACGGGGCTCAGATTCTGGATATTAATATGGATGAGGCGCTCATCGATTCCAAAGGGGCTATGGTCCGTTTTCTGAACCTATTGATGGCGGAACCGGATATTGCCAAAGTGCCGGTCATGATCGATTCTTCCGACTGGGATGTTATTCTGGCCGGTTTAAAATGCCTTCAGGGCAAAAGTATTATCAATTCCATCAGTCTGAAAGAAGGAGAAGAAATTTTTAAGGCCCACGCCCGGCAAGCCTTGCTGTTGGGTGCCGCCGTGCTGGTTATGGCCTTTGACGAAAAGGGTCAGGCCGATACGGTGCAACGTAGAGTGGCTATTTGCCAGCGCGCTTACAATATTCTTACCGCAGAATTAAATTTCCCGGCCGAAGATATCATTTGCGATCCCAATATTTTTGCCATAGGAACCGGTATAGAAGCCCATCAAAATTATGCCCTGGATTATATAGAGGCAACCCGAATAATAAAATCCAGACTGCCTTATGTAAAAATCAGCGGCGGAGTCAGCAATCTCTCTTTTTCATTCCGCGGACATAATACGATCCGTAAGGTCATGCATTCCGCTTTCCTCTATCATGCGATTCAGGCCGGAATGGATATGGGGATCGTGCATGCCGGACAAATCATGGTCTATGAAGATATCCCCTCCGATTTACGGCAATACGTGGAGGACCTTATCTTTAATCGCCGGCCCGATGCCACGGATCGTCTGATCGAATTTGCCGAATCCTTGGAAGAGATTACGGTTAGCAAGGAAGAGGAACTGGCCTGGCGAACCCTGCCCGTGCAGGAACGCATGGAATATGCTCTGGTCCACGGTGTCATCGACTATATCGAAGAAGATGCGGATGAAGCACGCAAAAGCCTGGGAGACCCGCTCATGGTCATCGAAGGGCCGTTGATGTCCGGTATGGGCAAAGTCGGCGATCTGTTCGGTTCCGGGAAGATGTTTCTTCCCCAGGTGGTTAAGAGCGCCCGGGTCATGAAAAAAGCGGTGGTTTTCCTGCAGCCGTTTATTGAGGCCCAAAACAAGGGTCGGCCGAAAGCGGCCAAAGGAAAGATTCTGTTGGCTACGGTAAAAGGCGATGTCCATGATATCGGTAAAAACATCGTAGGCATTGTTTTAAGCTGTAATAATTACGAAATAATCGATTTGGGAGTTATGACTCCTGTCGATAAAATTTTAAAAACTGCGATTGAAAAAAAAGCGGACATCATCGGATTGAGCGGTCTGATCACCCCTTCCTTAACCGAGATGGTGCATGTCGCCCGGGAAATGGAACGGCAGCGGTTGGAAGTTCCCCTTCTGATTGGCGGCGCAACCACATCCCGTAAACATACGGCCATTAAAATCGCCCCGGCCTACTCGGGCAATGTGGTCGTTCATGTCAAAGATGCCTCCCAGGCCGTGCCCACCGTAGCCGACCTGCTGCATTCCAAAAAGAAAGAAGCACTCAAACGAAAAATCAAAAAAGAATATGCCGCCCTTGTGAAGGCCTATGAACAAAAGGGACAAAGCAAACTGATTCCCATTGAGCAAGCCAGGAAGAACGCTTTTCAATTCGAATGGGGTCCATATCAACCTCCCAGGCCCAGGCTGATCGGCACCAGGCGGTTCGAAGACTTCCCCCTTACGGACTTAATACCCTATATCGACTGGAGCCCCTTCTTTAAAGTCTGGGAATTAAAAGGCACGTATCCCAAAATATTCGAAGATAAAAAGGTCGGGCCGGAAGCCCATCGATTATTCGACGATGCTCAGAAACTGCTTAAACGGATCAGCGAACAGGGTCTGTTACGGGCCAGGGGTGTAATCGGCCTCTTCCCTGCCAATCGCATCGGAGACGATATTGAAATTTACGGAGATGAAAAACGCACTTCTACTCTGGCTACCTTCCATTTTCTGCGTCAACAGATGGAACGAAACGGAAGACAGCCGAATTTTTGTCTTGCTGATTTTATTGCCCCCAGGGAACAAGGAATCGAAGATTATTTTGGAATCTTCCTGGTTACGGCAGGTTTGGGAATTGAAAAATTGATACGATCTTTTGAACAGAACCATGACGATTACAGTGCCATTCTAACCAGGGCTCTGGCCGATCGACTGGCCGAAGCATTCGCCGAAAAATTGCATGAGATGGTGCGTAAGGAATACTGGGGTTACAGCCCGCAGGAACAGTTGGATCTGGCCGGTTTGCTCCATGAATCCTATCAGGGAATTCGCCCGGCTCCCGGATACCCGGCCTGTCCCGATCACACCGAAAAAGAGATTCTGTTCCAAGTTCTAAAAGCGGATGCTCCGGCCGATATAAAATTAACGGAATCCTTTGCCATGCAACCTGCGGCATCTGTTGCCGGATACTATTTCAGCCATCCCGGTTCCCGCTATTTCGGTATCGGGAAAATCGGCCCGGATCAGGTAGCGGATTACGCCCGCAGAAAAGGCATCAGTATTTTAACTGCGGAACGCTGGCTGGCTCCGAATCTGAGCTATTAAGCGGGCTAAAGCATTCCCTGTCTTTGTCGATTATTTCTTTATTCTAAAATCAGCCATAGAAATCTATTGAGCCCGCTATGGCCGTAAAGAAGATTATTTTTGTTGGGAACGAACCCGGGATACTTTTATTGAAACCGGATTTCTATTAACAAGGGGAAGTTCATGGAAGCAGACGGAAATTTGAAATTTTATTATCATTTTAAATTTAAAAACGGCAAATCTTTTTCGATTAAAATCCATCTTGATAAGAACACACTCCAATACGTTCCTGCCGGAGCGGAAACTTACTCCGAATGGGCCAGACTGGATAACCATCAATGTATGAATTGTCCTCTCAGTTCGGATACGCATCCATATTGTCCCATCGCCCTGAACCTGGTGCAGGTAATTCCTCAATTCTCGGATGATTACTCTTTTGAGGAGGCTGAGATCGCTGTGGAAACCGAACAGCGCACCTATTTTGCCAGGACCAGTTTACAACGTGGTCTGGGTTCCATGCTGGGTATTTACATGGTTTCCAGCGGCTGTCCGGTGATGGCCAAACTGAAGCCCATGGTCCGTTTTCATTTACCTTTCGCTTCCGTGGAAGAGACTATTTTTCGTTCGGCCAGCACTTATCTATTGGGACAATATTTTCGCTATAAAAAGGGACTGGAAGCGGATTGGGATTTTAAGGGTTTGATGCAGACCTATGAAGAAGTACAAAAAGTGAATATCGGTATGGCCGAAAGACTGCGTGGTATCGGTGCCCGGGATGCCAATATCAACGCAATCATTGTGCTCGACATTTTTGCCAAGGAGCTACCCCAGAACATCGAACATAGTTTAAAACCGCTTGAATATTTGTTTGAGGAAGAAAAAGAATCATTGAAATAGCGGGTAGATTCGCTATGTTACAAACCGCTCAGCTGGGCAATCGCTGCACGCGATTTCTTTTAAGGGGTAACTTCCCTTCCGGTTAGGGCATAAATGTACCTTCGTTGTTTGGATTGACTCAGGGCGAAGGCATAAAGGGGAGGGCCGGTTCATTTCAATGGGGCAGCTCAACAGCGAGGCGTGTATATATCTAAGCGCATTGCCCTTTCCTCTTTCTTGCTCTCGCTTTCAGTCCTAAACTTGTTAGACAGCACAGTAACCAAACCTGTTATTTTCTAATATATTTAACATCCGGAATCCCTTTAAAATGCGAATCCTGAGTCCATAGTATGGCATTTTTAGATTTTGCAGTTGCAAGAATCAAACTATCTGCCATAGGTAATTTATTTTCGTAACTTATTCGAGCAGCAAAAAGGGAAAGGGAAGATGTTACGTCGACTATCTGCGCTTGTTGCATTACGGATACAGCCTGTATTGCGTCATTTTCATTTCTTTGTTGTAATATCTTCTTAAAAACTTCATAAATATTAATGGTTGATACAATCAACCTTTCAGTATCTTCAATTGGCGGAGCAAAGAAGCCTGAGTTTTTGTCATCGGCAAAGTATTCCAACCATCCGGAAGAATCAACTAAATTCATATTCTATCCTTTTCTCTTTCGACAGAAGTATCAATTCCTCTGAGGAATCCTTTTAGTTTTTTTATATCCTTTATAGGAACAAACTCAATTCTATCGCCATAATTTATAATTTGCAATTTTTGCCCTGGTTTAAGTTCTAATTCATTGCGAATGTCTTTCGGTATGACGACCTGAAATTTGGGCGAAACGGTTACTGTAACCATAAAACATACCTCGATAATTTATGTAAAACATTTCAATATATCGATTGCTTTATCGTATGTCAAACAAAATATTGAAGGGTATTATTAAAAAAAAATGGATGAAAAATTGTAGTGCCGTTTAACTCCAAGCTAAGCTGCCGGAAAAACACAGTAAAAAAAATTGATGTGAAACATAAAAATATGCCTCGCCTTTTCCGATCAGTTTGAGCTATTTGTTAAACGCTGCCCACCATTTAATTACTAATGGCTTTTAATATCCTTTCTTCTTTTATTAAAACATCACGCATTAACAATTTATATGGAAATTGTTTGTGTTTGGAATTTTTAAATCCCTCTAATATTTTAAGCAAAGAGGAAGCGTTAATCAAAGATAAATTTAATTCATATTCTAATTCGCATTCATTAACAAAATCATCACTAAATTCAGGCGCAATTAACAAGAGTTTAATAACTTTGTAACCTTTTGATTTAACTAAGTTCGCATATGCTTTAAGCTGACGAGAAACAGAGCTAAATTTATTATAACCGCTTTCTTTTACAGTTTTGCATTCGATTAGGATCAAATCATTATTATCGAGATTCAGAATAATATCAAGCTTATCTTTTTTAGTATTTAATGATCTTCGCAATTTTTCATCAACATTAAAACCTAATTTGGTAAAAATTACCTTCGTTAAATCTTCAAATTTTATTCCTAATTCAGCTTCTTTAATAACAATACCATTTTCTTTAAGATGGTTCAAGTCTCTATAACCAATGCTTACATAATTTTCAAGATATAAATTCTCAACATCTTTGTATGCCTTCAAAATATTTGAAATTAAATTTCCCCTTGATTTAATGCCTTTTGCTTCGCAAAATTTATATAGGTCCTCTAAATGTATTAAATCTAAAATATCTCTTGGTTTAATATTATAATCCAAAAGATAATTACTCTTCAAAACTTCTTCTTCCTGTAACTCAAATTCAGATTTTACCAAATTATTTATAGACGGTAAAATTGTTCCTAAATCAACTAATAGTTTTTCAAAACCATCAATTGAAATTCCGACCTTTTCATCAAGTTCAATTTCATTAAAATAATTAATCAAATTTGATATTTTTTCGTCTAAAGTTGTTCCTTTAATTGGATTAGGTAATTTCAGCTTTTTATCACAAAGTTCATTAATAAAAACTTTTTTCTCGGATAATTTAGTGCCATTTTTGTAAACGTCATTTGTTAAAACAGAGCGAAAAGAAATGCCACTATAAATAACTTTCTTAATTTTTTCATAAACAGACAATTTCCGGTCAATATTATATTTTTTGCAAATCAAATTAATTTGAGATTCAGATATCAACCTTAATACACGCCTAAAATATTTATCTGCAACTTCCTTCCCACGAATTCTGCGAAGAAGCCTTACCATTTCATCAGCTACAAATACAGTACTATTTTTCTTAGAATAAAAAATAATACCCAAATTTTTTAAATAATTAATAACAGAATCTATTTCCATAAGTTTAAGCGGGACGATGGAATAGGTAATCAGTTTTATTTCTTCCTGAGATAGATCTAATTCATTTGCCAGTGTTGTCAAAATAGTTAATTCATCATCTGATATTTTTGCTTCTCTATTATGTTGAAGGTCATTAAAATAGGCAGTATTGAGACATGTTTTATAAATTCTGTAATCCCGTAATTTTTGCACATCAATTTTTGGCTTTTCAGATTCAAAAACAGATTTTAATCCTTTAACTTGTTTTTTTATGCTCTTTAATTCATTCTCATATAAGCGGGAAAACCAATCATGCTTCATAATGCAGTTGCCATCTCGTATTAAAATGTCAATGAGAATATTCAATTGGGATGTAGTAATTGCAAATTCCGATTGTACAAATTTTTTGAACTCATCTTCAATAAGTTGAAACACACGTGCAATATTAATATTGTCTACACTCTTTAAATCTTTGCTTGTATCGCTAAGAATTTTATCAATAGCCTTGGAATTTTGAGGATTTGATGAGATAATATTGTCCACAATTTTGAGGAAAGAATTTTTTTCAAATGAACTTAATTGATCTAGAATTTTTTCCAATTTCATCTTAGATGCCTTTATGGTGTGAAATTATTTGATTCATGATAACATGCTTATTTAAGCTTTAACACAATATTACCCCACAAGATTCCCCTTTACTTTTTAGCAAGTTAAGCAATAAAATAGATGTATTCAAACAGGCAGCCTTTTCCATTCATCGCATCTCTTGCGAAAGGGTAAGCAATACAAAACAAACCGCTACAGGCTATGCAACGGTAATGAAACAACATATTCATCTGAAAACGCTGCCCTTTTACCGATAACGGCGGTATGCACCCGGAAAGGTTTACCCGGCTTTGTCGCGGTTTACCCGGCTGCATTAGGCCCGGCAACAAACGGTTCTGACTAAGCCTCGCTAACGGTCAGGCAATCTAACCTTATTCGTTAGGGGCCGGTTTGGCACTATACTTTAATTCTTCCCTAATAACTTGGCGCATTATAGTTTCAAGGTCGTGTTGGAAAATACTACGTTTTAGAGTTTCATTAATTAAAGTTTGATAGCCTTTTCCACCGGATAATGTTTTATAATAGGCAACAATATCAGCGTCAAGTAGGATATTTATTCTCACTTTCCTTTTGGGAACTTTTCTTCCACCTAAGCGAAGAATTGCATTTGAAAACATATCTTCTGATAATTCAGGAGTATCAGATAAATCTATATCTTCGTCCTTCATTTTCTTTATTCGTTCCCAATTAGTATGAGAATCCTTTGAAATAGATTTTTTGCTCATTTTTTGTCGCCTTTCTCATAGAAATTATTCTGATTAAATCATTATCTTCTGAATGGGTGATAACAACAACTGTTCCTTCTAACATCCCAAGAGAAATATATCTTCTCTGGCCGTAATCGAATCTATCATCTTCAATTGTGAAAGTAGCGCCTTCAAATACTTTTTTTGCATCGACAAAATCAAAACCGTGTTTTTTGATGTTTGATTTTCTTTTCTTTTCATCCCATTCAAATTTCATAAGAAAATATATGTATATTTATATGTATTGTCAAGAACCTTATAAATAAAAAAATGATGAAAAAAATTGGTGAATTATTATAAAATACCGGGAATTTACAATCGAAGGTTTAATTAAGCAGAAGTCCCTAACATAATATTGAGCCGCAAGATTCCACTTTACTTTTTAGCAAGTTAAGTAATAAAATAGATGTATTCAAACAGGCAGCCTTTTCCATTCATCGCATCTCTTGAGAATGGATCGTCCATACAAAACAGACCGCTACAGGCTATGCAACGGTAATGAAACAACGTATCCTTCCAAAAGCGCTACCCTTTTACCAATTATTACGGTAATCAACTGAGCCCAAACCTCAAATGCACATCCGACATTTGTCGTGGTCTGCCCACATGCATAAGGCCCGCCAATAAACGGTTCCGATCGTGGCTCGCTAACGGTCACGCAAGCTAATCTTATTCGTCGGACGCTGCCCTTCAAAGCAATTATTAAAAAGAA
>JALSTK010000018.1 GCA_026983775.1 Calditrichia bacterium | reverse complement strand
TGGTCGGAGCCAACCTGGATACATTCTTTCGAAACAGCGTTCGTCAGATCCGGGCTCTGAATTACCGCCTGCTGAATGCGGCCGGATTACAACTCGTTCGGCAAAAGGAGGCTCTTAAGATAAAACAGTTAGTAAAATCCACTAAAATTCAGCAAAAAATTTTGGATGATTGGCTATCCGGCAGATAAAGAAAAGAGGCTCTACTGGGTTTTTTGTGGTTAAACGCGCAAAAATGTCATCCTTAAATCATTTTTCTAAAAAATTAGAGTTAATTCACAGCCTATCTTTAAATCATCACGAAGTGATGTAATATAAGTAGCCACACCCGTCAGCCGCCGGGCAGGAGCGAAGCCTGTGGGCAAGATGTAACCGAATAGGATTACCGCAAAGCGGTAAAATAAACCGGGCCTTTCAAGGTATAGGGTCTCCTATTTCGTTATAATGCTAGTATTAGTTACACATTTGACGCCTTCAGCGTCACGCCCGCTTTTACCGCTTTACCACAGGCTTCGCCTGTGGCTAATCACATTAGTATCCTTCGGATACTTTTATTATTAAATGCGAACTGAACGAAACAGTAAAATCATATTGTCCGTCTTTATTTAATATACGACTTCATAAGAACCCCAGTAGAGCCAGAAAAGATAATCGAATCGTTTAGGACCGCTCCTTTTCTTCGGAAAAGGTAAAAAATTAAAGCGTTTACTTGTTTCCTGCGCTTATATTTTTTATATTGAAATAACTTCTTCAAATACAAACCTTATCCGGAGGCTTATTATGTCCGATCTAAAAAGTCTTTCCCGACGTAGTTTTCTAAAAATCGGTCTTTTTTCATCCGGCCTGACCTTTGTTTCCATCCTATCCTCTTGTGACCAGCCTGTTGATACTTTTCAGCAGCCGAAACCACGATTGAATTCCGCGCTGGACCGTATTGCCAAAGTATCCCCTCGAGTCAATTCATCCGGCGAAATGAAAATTGCCAACGATTATATCTATGCCGCCGGTAACCATTACTTTGTAATGACCTTACGGGAAAAAAATAATCTACCGGCCTTAAACATGTTGGAAGTACATGTAATCCGCAAAGAAACCAGTTATTACCTTGTTTCCGGTGTTGAAAAAAAGGCAACGTTTCTCATCCATCCCAGGGAAACGATACAAGCCTTATATAAAATTGATAAATATGCACTGAAGAAATCATTTATCGCGGGGAAAAGATGAGCTGTCGAATCCTTTTAGAAGAATGCATGGCATGTGGAGTCTGTTATGCGGTCTGTCCCACCGATGCTATTACCGGTCAGGATGATGATATATATGAGATCGATCCGGACTTATGCAATTGCTGCGAAACGTATTACGAAGAACCCCAGTGCAAAGCGGTTTGTCCGGTAGAGAATGAAATCGTTTGTGATTGTGACTAGATTTCCCGGAAATCCGATCCGAAAAAACTACCGTCGGTTCCTGGTTAAAGAAGCACTTCTTCCTTCAATCGGAATCCTTTGTCTGTCATTTCCACCGTACAGGCAGCCCGGTACGGATCGTGTTCGAAAACCAAAATCCAATTCTCTTCCACGGCTCGAGGCAGGATGCGCTTTTTCTCTTCCAAAGTAGTTAAGGGATGGTTATCATATCCCATAATATAAGGCAGAGGAATATGGGAAGCCGTGGGCATCAGATCGGCACAATAAAGGATGGTCGTTTTACCGTCTGATATTTTCGGCAACTGCATACCCGGCGTATGGCCGAACATGACCAACGTTTCGATACCGGGAAAAAGCTCTTTCGGCCCGTCCAGTTCCACCAGGCGGCCCGCTTCTTCAATCGGTTTAAAATTCTCAGGCATAAAACTGGCCCTGTCTTTTTCCGAAGGATGATTGGCCCAGTACCATTGTTCACCCTGCATATAGTATTTTGCCCTGGGAAAGGTTAATCTCAATTGCCCGTTATGGTAATAGGTGGCGCCGCCGATATGATCGAAATGGGCATGGGTAACAATTACATCCGTTATATCTGCGGGACGAATACCTTTTTCTTTAAGACCCTTCACCAGATCAAAATCAGAATGATCCACGCCGTAGATTTTTGATAGTTTTTCATTTAATTTATAGCCCACTCCGGCATCTACCAAAATAGTGCGTGTTTCATCTTGTATAACCATAGTGCGCATGGCCAGTTGAATACGATTTAAATCATCGGCCGGATTGGTTTTGTTCCACAAAACCTTGGGCACTACTCCGAACATGGCCCCTCCGTCCAACCAAACATAACCGGTTTCTACCGTAAATATTTCATAATTCCCGACCTTCATGGGTTCCCCTTCGCTTAACTCTGAGTTCTCTTTTTTACAGCCTGTTTATTACCGAAGTCTGATAAAAATCAGCCTCGTGCCACACCAGCAGAGGAAAGTTGAACAATCTCTTTTGAAGAAACCCGTTGCTCAACTGATTCTGGGCGGAAATTCGAAACAGGACGGCTTCGTTTAAAAGTTTCCGTGTATCCACTCCCCGATACACGGGTAAGAAATTCTTCAATTTTTGCCCGGCCTTTCCCAACTGACTGTAGGAGCCTTTATAATTTCGGTTTTCATAATGGTAAAGTCCGACGGCAACATGAAGAATACCTTGATAAAAGAGACGTTCTCTGCCGCGAATATCCATCCAGATATCTTCCAGTACATCATGGCAATCGAAGAATCGGCGGTTATTAAACCGGTGCACCGCTTCCCCGAATCTTATTTTAATCGAATCCTGCAACTTATTGCAAACGCCGCACAAACTGAGCAAGAATGGTTAGATCCTGATCTTTGAATTTAGGAAAAGGCGGCATCTCCCCTTTGCCTTTGTGGATGATGGCTTTTATTTGATCAACGGATAGTCGGTTGTTCAGAAGGGCCGGATATCTTCCTTTGCCCTGGCCCATCGGTCCATGGCAGGACGCACAATTCTGTTCAAACAGGGTCAGCCCCGGATCATGGGCGTGGGGATTACTCGCTTCCTGACCGGCGGTTTGAGCCTTCTGACTCGGCCTATTCTTAAAAGGATCGGTCGAATTTAAATAAACGACAATTAATAGTAAGGCAAACAAAAAAAGAATCGAAAAAAAGATGATGGCTTTACTGTTCATGAGAGCTCCGTTCAGATCGTTTGATTTTCGCTAATCCAATATACAAAATAATAACCTATTTCTTCAACCAAAGAAAACGCGAATTATTCCCGTAAACTTCCCTCTTCGGTTAATATGACAACCGGAAGATCCCAAAAAATCCATGATTGCCATTGCCTTTTCCCTTCGAATCTTCTATTTTTATAGAAAGTTTTACAGGATGAGGTTACAATGGATCGGCGCAATTTCATACAAAAGACGGCGGCATTTACCGGGGGATTACTGGTACCGAAACTGTTAACCGCCTCATTCCCCGCCCTGCCTGCCAAATCCAGAATTGTGATCTCCCATAATGCTTCCTGGAGCCGCTCGGTCGGTACTGTAGATTCCGACAGCATGCTAAAGGTTTTAGATAAGGCGATTCAAACCTATTTTCAGGTAGACCATGTCCGGCAAGGTTGGTCAAAAATCGTCCGCCCCGGGGAAGTGATCGGTTTAAAAGTGAATTGTTTGTCGGGTCACGGTGCCACCCACACTTTACTGGTCCAGGCCGTTGCAGAACGTCTTCAGCAAGCGGGCATCAAGGAAAATGATATTATTGTCTGGGATCGCTTGAACAGCGATCTGGAAGACGGTGGATTCCGTATCAATTACGGTAAAAAAGGATTGCGCGTTTTCGGAAATGATGCCATCGGCTTCGATCCCTATCTGCAGACCTTCGGGCAGGCCAGCAGTCTGGTGACTAAAATCCTAACCCGGGTAGTGGACGGTGTGATCAACCTTCCACTGCTCAAAGATCATTCCATTGCCGGAATTACCATGTCGCTTAAAAATTTATTCGGCGCGATTAATAATCCCAATAAATATCATTTAAATACAGGGGATCCCTATATTGCCGATGTAAATCGTCTACCGGCTATTTATCATAAGGTCCGTTTTACTATTTGTGATGCGGCCCAGGCCCAGTACCACGGCGGTCCGTCTTTTATGCCGCAATGGCGGTGGCCCTTCGGCGCACTCATTGTGGGTCGCGACCGGGTAGCCATGGATTATACCGGATGGAAAATCATTGAACAAAAACGGGCTAAGATGGGTTTTAAATCATTGAAAGAAGAGGGACGCGAACCAACATATATTTCAACCGCTGCCGATGCCAGCCATGCATTGGGCACCAACGATCCGCAGCGAATCGATGTGATTCGCGTCTAAACACGAGGTCGGTTCAATGGACGAGCATAACCAAAAACCGGAATTATATGACCTTCTGCCGCTAACCCTACAGGGATTACCGCTCAAACGCCGCCGTTTCCTGAAGACATCGGCCCTGGCCGGGTTGGGCGCGTTATCCGGCACATTCTGGGCTATGCCGGCAAATGCGGGGGAAGGTAAAAAAGACGATCGGAAATTTATTGCCGAGGCTGCCTATTATGAGAAATTGCAGCATAAGCAGGTACGTTGTAAACTATGCCCCAGGCATTGCGTAATTGATGACCGCGAACGCGGTTATTGCGGTGTACGGGAAAATCGTAACGGTACTTATTACACGCTGGTTTATAGCCGGCCCTGCACCTATCATGTGGATCCTATTGAAAAAAAGCCCCTCTTCCATTTTCTGCCGGCGACCCTGGCCTTTTCGATCGCTACCGCAGGGTGCAATTTAAATTGTAAATTTTGTCAAAACTGGCAAATTTCCCAGGTAACTCCCGAACAGGTGCCAAGTATCTATCTGCCCCCGGACGGCGTGGCCGAAGCAGCCAAAAAGTATCATTGTCCCAGTATCGCCTATACCTATAATGAACCGACTATCTTTTTTGAATACATGCGGGATACGGCAAGAGCCGGACATGAACAGGGAGTGAAGAGTGTGGTTATCAGCGCAGCCTATATCGAGCAGGAACCGATTCGGGAGCTGGCCGAAGAGGTGGATGCCATTAAAGTTGACTTAAAAGCGTTTAGTGATACCTATTATAAGGATATTGTTCGGGGGGAACTGAAACCCGTTCTGGATGCCCTGGTTAGTATTAAAAAATCCGGTGTGTGGAATGAAATTGTTTATTTGGTAGTACCGACATTGAACGATTCGGATCAGGAGATCAAGGGTTTGGTGAAATGGATAAATCAAAATCTCGGCCCGGATGTGCCCATTCATTTTACCCGCTTCTATCCCCAATACCTGCTCAAAAATTTACCCCCGACCCCCGTTTCCACCTTAGAACGCTGTAAAGCTATTGCCGATGCCGAAGGATTGCACTATGTTTATATCGGTAACGTCCCCGGTCATCCTGCGGAAAGCACCTATTGCCCGCATTGTGGGAAGAAAATTATTACCCGCAACGGCTTTGTCGTGAGCGATATATTCATAGTAAACGGACGCTGTAAATTTTGCGGCACACCCATTCCCGGAGTGTGGAAGGAATAAATCACTTTATTAACGGATAAAATTAAAGATAGCCCCCGGGATAAAAGAAGAAAATTGGATGACCCAATCTTCAGACATAACCGGCAAGACCAAAGATGCCGGGTTTCAGGTCGGTGCCAGAAAGACTTTTTCCATTCCTTTAGAAGAAGCTTGGAATTTTATTACTTCCGAAGGTTTGTCTATCTGGCTTGGAAACATGCACAATCGCCCCTTGAAGCCGGGATTGACCTATTTTCTTGATAACGGTTGTTATGGCGAAATTAGGGTATTTTCAACACAGTCCCATCTGCGTCTTACCTGGCAGCCTCCCAATTGGCCACGCCCTTCCACGATCCAGGTACGGGTCATCCCCAATGGCGCTAAGACCGTTATTGCTTTTCATCAGGAGCATTTACCCGGTTTGGCGGAACGGGAAGAAAGAAAACTATTTTTCAAAAACGTTTTAAAGCAAATAGAGGATAAATTCTCATAGATCAATAAAAAAAGCTGTCTGAAAACAGGCAGCTTTTTTATTTATATCTGAATATAATTTGAATCCCCGGATTAGCTCTTGTTTTGGCGGCGAATCAGGTTCAGCGCCGAGCCGGCTTTGAACCATTCGATCTGATTCTCATTATAGGTATGATTGGCCTTTATGACGTCCTCGCTTCCATCGGCATGATGCGCAACCAGAGTCAATTGCTTGCCGGGCGCAAATTCGGTTAAATCGATTATATCGATGGTATCGTCTTCCCGGATTTTATCATAATCGGCCGCATTATCGAACGTAAGGGCCAGCATGCCCTGCTTTTTCAGATTCGTTTCATGGATGCGGGCAAAAGAACGAACCAGAACCACTCTTACCCCGAGATGACGGGGTTCCATGGCGGCATGTTCCCGCGAAGAGCCTTCGCCGTAATTCTCATCGCCCACAACGATCGTTGGTATACCGGCCGCTTTGTATGCCCGTTGCGTATCCGGTACGGGGCCGTATTCACCCGTTAACTGGTTCTTAACGGAATTGGTTTTATCATTGAAGGCATTAACCGCGCCGGTTAACAGGTTGTTGGAAATATTATCCAAATGTCCGCGATAACGCAGCCAGGGTCCGGCCATGGAGATATGATCCGTGGTACATTTCCCCTTGGCCTTGATTAATAATTTCATACCGGTAATATTTTTACCGTCCCAGGGTTCGAAAGGAGTCAACAATTGTAAACGTTCCGACTTGGGATCCACAGCTATCTCAATGCCGCTGCCATCCTTTGCCGGAGGTTGATAGCCGGGATCATCCACATCAAAACCCTTGGGCGGTAATTCCCAGCCGGAGGGTTCTTCTAATTTAACCGCCTGCCCGTCTTTGTTGATCAACGTATCTTTGCGCGGATCAAAGCCGAGATCACCGGATATAGCCAGGGCGGTCACCATTTCGGGCGAAGCCACAAAAGCGTGTGTGTTGGGATTACCGTCGGCCCGTTTGGCGAAGTTACGGTTAAAGGAATGGACGATGGTATTCTTTCCCAATTTATCGGCGTCTTTACGCGCCCATTGACCGATACACGGCCCGCAGGCATTGGCAAAGACCTTGCCGCCGATCTTAGCAAAGATGTCGATAAAGCCGTCCCGCTCGATGGTATAGCGTACCTGTTCCGAACCGGGCGTGATGGTAAACTCGGCTTTGGCCTGCAAGCCCTTTTCTTCAGCCTGCTTGGCAATGGAAGCGGCTCGTGAAATATCTTCATAAGAAGAATTGGTGCAGGAGCCGATCAGGCCCACTTCCACTTTAGTCGGCCAGCCGTTCTTTTCGGCTTCTTCGCGCATTTTGGAAATGGGTGTGGCGCGATCCGGTGTAAACGGACCGTTCAAATGGGGTTCCAATTCGTCCAGGTTAATTTCAATTACCTGATCAAAATACTCTTCGGGATGCGCATATACTTCGGGGTCTCCGGTCAGATGTTCGGCAATGGCATCGGCCAGGTCGGCCACGTCGGCCCGATTGGTAGCCCGTAGATAAGCGGCCATATGCTCGTCATATCCGAAAGTGGAATTGGTAGCGCCCACTTCGGCGCCCATGTTACAAATAGTGCCCTTTCCGGTACAGGAGAGATTGCGCGCCCCGGGACCAAAATATTCCAGAATAGCGCCGGTGCCGCCTTTAACCGTTAAAATACCGGCTACTTCCAATATGATGTCTTTGGGAGCTGCCCAACCGTTGAGTTTGCCGGTTAGTTTGATGCCGATAAGTTTGGGAAATTTCAACTCCCAGGGTAAGCCGGCCATTACATCCACGGCATCGGCACCGCCCACACCCACGGCAACCATACCCAGACCTCCGGCGTTGACGGTGTGCGAGTCCGTACCGATCATCATCCCACCGGGAAAAGCATAGTTTTCCAGTACTACCTGATGGATGATACCGGCACCGGGTTTCCAAAATCCAATGCCATATTTATTAGAAACCGTTGACAGAAAATCATATACTTCCTTATTGGTCATTTTTGCGGTTTTCAGATCGTCTTCGGCTCCCACTTTGGCCTGGATCAAATGGTCGCAATGTACGGTGGAGGGCACGGCCGCCTTATCCTTTCCGGCCATCATGAACTGCAGAAGGGCCATCTGAGCCGTAGCATCCTGCATGGCCACCCGATCCGGGTTGAATTCCACATAGGAGGCACCGCGTGTATACTCCTTTGTGGCCGGACCTTCTGTCAGATGGGAATATAAAATTTTCTCGGCCAGAGTCATGGGCCGATTAAGTACTTTTCTGGCGGCAGCAATGCGTTGCGGCAGACGCGCATATACTTGTTTAATCATATCTAAATCAAAAGCCATAGCATACTCCTTTTTTTAATAACAGACCGCTATCCCGCGGGAGAGGGAATAATCGCAGAATTGCGGATTTATTTTAACCTTAAAACATCCAACAACAAATTTACAAAAAACAAAATTCAAAATCTAAAAAATTCCGCTTCTTATGAGAATATTAAAAAACAGGAGTCTCGCCGTTCGGTTTTTCAGAAGATATATTCCATTCCCAGGGAGAACGTGTTGTTGCGGAAATAATACTTATCTTGAAAATCATTCGCGTAAGTTTTAATCGGTGTACTGTAAAGTTTGGTTATCGCTTTGTAAAACAGGAAATTCAGGTTTATTTTCCCTGCTTTTATGGGCAGAGCGGCTCCATACAAAATACCGAATTCATGGCGTTTAATTTCTTTACGGATGTTGTCCGGACCGATATCCCACGGCCCATCTACTTCGACAACCCACTCTTGCTTTGCGCTGAGATTGTAAGAATACATGGGACCAATGATAAAATCGAATTTTAGGGTTCCGATATGGCTCTTTATTTTGTAATAGGCAGGGATAGAAATATAGGTCAGGCTATAAATCGCATAATCCCCGTCATAGCCGAGGCCGAACAGAGGCTGACCCCATTTGGAACCGGTTTCATTATACAAGAGCCCTATATGCAGGGTCTTCAGATCACTCTGCCGATCTTCCATGAACACTCCGCCTCTTAATCCCGGCCTACTATGAACTTCTTTCCAACATCCGCACCTTTCGCCGCTGATGGTTGAAAAATCAAACCCCATTACGATTCCCCAATGGTAAGGGGAAGGCTTTTGAGCCATCAGGCCTGCAAAAAGGAACAAAATCAATACAATCGTTCGCTTCATGATAGATCTCCAATAATTAATGATACGCTTAACGCACTTTACCCCAATAGATAGCCAGGCCAGCCCCGACGAAGGAATTGTAGAGATTGGCATTGGCAAAGATCCTGATACCGGCGGCTACCAGTTTTACGGGAGTCACCAGCAGTTGTACGGAAACGGGTAATCCCACTGTAAAGGCCATTCTCTCCATTACCACATCCCCTTCCGTTTCCCGAACATGATTAGCGATCACGGCCAGACCGCTGGCATAGAAAAATTTGAATATTCCCCTGCCATATAAGCGGCCGTACAGCAAACCGATACCCTGAACAAAACCCGTATTTTCGGTACTTGTGTTCAGAGGTTGGTAAACTTTTATTTTATCCATTGCAAAATATTCTATGGAATAAAGCGAATGATCATGGACATATTCCGCGCCCAGACTTCCCCGTATCCCCGCTGATCCGCCATAATAAGCAGGACCGGCATTTGCATAGAACCAAAAATGGAGCGGTTTAGGTGACGAATCAACTGCCTGTGCCGGAAGCGATATCCAGCAAATAAAAATAAAAGTGAAAATTAAGAGATTGGTTTTAAACAACCCGTAAAAAGCGTGCCGCATCGGTTAGCCTTTTAATTATATTTCATATAGAAATCTTTTAATTTTCTTGGTAGGCGTTTTTTCAAATTCTTTGGGATAAAGTTTGATTTTGGCAACCTGGCTGAATTTGGGTAACTTCCGGTTTAACTTCCTGCGAATTTCTTCCATAGTATCTTCCAGATGTTCCACTGCCACGCCCCGGGTATCGGCCAGTTCATAATCGGGATAGACCAGAGCAAACAGCTTGCCCTCCTTTTCCAGGATCAGCGATTCCCGGACAAAAGGCATATTGTTCAATTTTTCCTCGATCTCTTCCGGATAGATATTCTGACCGCTGGCACTTAAAATCATCGTTTTCACCCGACCCCGGATAAAGATGAAATTTTCCTCATCAATCACCCCCATGTCTCCCGTATGTAACCAGCCCTCATCATCGATGGTTCTGGCCGTGGCTTGTGGATTTTTATAATACCCGGCCATAACATTTTCCCCGCGCACCATTATTTCTCCGGGGACGGAAAAGGGATCATCCGAACCGATTTTTACTTCCAGATAATCGATGATTTGTCCCACGGAGGCCGGTTTATGCCGTTGCCATTCCGAATAGCTGATGAGCGGCCCGCATTCGGTCATTCCGTAGCCCACGGTTATGGGAAAGTTTATGGATTTAAAGAACGCTTCCACCTCGATATTCAAACCGGCGCCGCCCACAACCACCTCCGTTAAATTACCGCCAAAGGTGCGGATCAGTTTTTTATGGATACTTTTACCTATTATATCCCTGATTTTTCCAATTTTCCAGGCAATTTTTAAGGCCCCTTTTTCCAATTGCGGTTTAATCTGACCTTTGTAGATTTTTTCCACGATCAAAGGCACCGTAAGGAATAGTTTGGGACGGACATCACTCAGCGCTTTGAGTAAAATTCTGGGGGTTGGTAATTGATTGAGAAACGTAATATGCACACCCGTACAAAAGGGGAACAGGAATTCGAAGGCACAGCCGAAAGCATGTGCCAGAGGGAGTATGGATAACATGGTATCACCGGTTTTTAAGTCAAAATGATGCAAAGCGTACACCACATTGACCGTTAAACTGCGTAAGGGTAACATCACTCCTTTGGAAAAACCGGTCGTGCCTGAGGTATAGACAAGAGCGCTGAGTACATCCTTATCCACCTCGGGCAGAGTAAATCGTTCGGCCGTTACTTTTCGGTTTTCATATTCGGAAAAAACGGCCTCCCTGTTTCTGGCCATGTTTTTTTTGCCGGAAATGACACACTGCATGTCTTTCAATGAGATGACCGCCTCCAGTTCCTTCATCCTGTCCACATCCAATTGATCAAGAATCTTCGGATCGGCGAATAAAAGACGTGCATCCGAATGGTTGATCAGATGCTCCATATCGTCACTGCTGAAATCGGCCAGGATGGGCACAATAACCGCCCCGTAGCTAACGGTCATCAGATATGTAAGCGCCCAATGGATCGAATTTCTGCCGATAAGCGCTATCTTGTCCCCCTTACGGATTCCGCTCTTGTTCAGAATCCGATGCCAGATCAGTATTTGTTCACCAACCTGACCATAGGTCAGTGTGGAACCGTTATAATCGGAAAAAGCGGGAGCGGACCAGTGATCCTTAATGCTTTGTTCGAATAGATGTACTAAGTCTTCCTTAATCATAGTAATCGCCTTTTACAGGAATCGGATCAAGAGTTTTATTGAATGAACAGAGGTAATATAATATAACTAACCGTTTAAGAAAAGGATTAATATACTTCACAAAACTTTTTTCAAATTCCAAAATTCAATTAATTTCTACCAACGGGTTTTCATCTTGTACAACTGTCGGCACGAAATAGTTTTCTTCCCGGAGGAGCAGAAGAACTTAGGTTAAACCGTTTTATGCGGCTATAAAAAAACCTGGTTCTATGTCCTTTTGTATGGGTAGACTCTCTTCAGGTAAAATAAGTATCCGGCCAGATAGCCGGATTCCTTTTTCCAAATGCCCACGTCTTTTAATGAAGCAATCATTTTAACCGGCTCGGATAGTATCTCACCCCTTCCCTGGGTATTTCCGTCCATCTAATGTTTTCAACTTCCCCTCTCTTAGTAAGAGAGGGGAAAGAGGGGTGAGTTGTTTTTTCGTCAATTCAACTCGAATCGGAGGTATTTATATCTGAGATATATCTATCATAAATAAATTGGCTCTACCGGGATTCTTGCGGTTAAACGCCGCATCCTTAAATCATCACGGAGTGATGCAATATGGGTAGCCGCACCCGTCAACCGCCGGGCAGGAGTGAAGCCTGTGGGTAAGATGTAACCGAATAGGTTACCGCAAAGCGGTAAAATAGACCAGTCCTTTCAATGTATAGGGTATCCTATTTCGTTAGCATGCTCTGTGTTCCACATTCGATGCCTTCAGCGTCGCACTCTCTTTTTCTACTTTACCACAGGCTCCGCCTGTGGCTACTCATATTCGTATCCTTCGGATACTATTGTTTTTATATACAAGATGAAAGAAACCATAAAAAATTGTTTCATTCCTTTTATCCGTCTTCAGGTAATATACGGCTTCTCAAGAAACCCGGTAGAGCCAAATAAGGATTTATTTACAGTCCATGATTTCTGCGGATTTTTCATTCGCTTAGACTTAAATGAAAAGAATATCTGCTGCAGATCCTAATTCTTCTTTTATGTAGATTTGTAAATCCCACTATCTTGCCATTAAACATGGATAACCCATACAGATGATCGACATAGAACCAAAAACCGGTTACTCCACCCAGTCCGCTACAAATACGTTGGTCTCGTGTGGTTTGCGGTTAAAACGATTGGAACAAAAAACCAGTTTTTTCCCGTCATGAGTAAACATGGGGAAGCCGTCAAAACCCTTAAAATAGGTAATTTGCTGCAAACCGCTGCCGTCCTCATTAATCATCCACAGGTTAAAGTCCGGATGATGTGGATCTTTACTGTTCAAGTTGGAACAGAAAATAATCCGTTTGTTATCCGGAAAATAAAAGGGAGCGAAATTAGCGAACTCATTATGGGTAATCTGACGTTTATGGCTGCCATCCGCATCCATCACCATAAGTTGAAAGGCATTGGGTTCAATCATTTCCTCAGATAACAATTTTTTGTATCGTGCAATCTCTTTTTCGGTTTTGGGATGGTAAGACCGATAGACAATTTTCTTCCCGTCCCAGGAAAAAAAGGGGCCGCCATCATAGCCTAACGCCGTGGTTAAACGTCGTAAGTCGGTACCATCCGGATTCACCGTATAGATATCCAGATCGCCATCCCGTTGCGAGGTAAATACAATTTTATCTCCTTTCGGCGAAACGGTAGCTTCGGCATCATAACCCGGGGCGGGGATAAACGGTTTTACATTTTTACCGTCCGCATCGGCCATATACAAATCATAGCTGCTGTATATTTTCCAGACATAGCCTTTGGACATATCCGGAGGCGGCGGACAGGCCGAATCCGCGCCCTGAGTGGAAGCATAAAGGATCTTCTGATCACCGGGTAAAAAATAAGAACAGGTACAGCGTCCTTTGCCGGTACTAACCAGTTTCTTATCACTGCCGTCCAAATTCATAGTAAAAATTTGATCACATCGATAAGGACCGTGGGTGGATTGGTAAATCAGCTTCTTTTCATCAAAACTGAGATAGGCTTCTGCGTTTTCGCCCCCGAAGGTTAGCATCCTGACATGTTTAAGATGCTTCTCTCCGGCTATACGTAATGTGTCCGCGTTAACCTTTTGTATGTGTGCATTTTGCTTCTTGCCGCAAGACAACAATCCTGTAAAAAATACGGCTAAAAGTATAAAAGGAATGGCTATTTTCCGGGTCATGGCTCACCTGTTTAATTCGTCGCACATCTGATTTTTGGCAATATAAAAAAAAAAGAGAGACTAACCAACAAGTCTCTCTCTTAAAGCAGCAGAATATGAAAACTATTTATAATCGGCAACATGTTTGTGTAGAAATTCTTTCACCCCGTCCACGCTGGGTTTCATGGCCTCTTCACCTTCATGCCAGTTGGCCGGGCAGACTTCACCGTGTTCTTCGGTAAATTTAAGAGCGTCTACCATACGAAGCATTTCGTCGATGTTGCGTCCCATATCCAGATTATTGACAACCATGTGCTGAACATTTCCTTCTTTATCAATCAGAAAGGAGGCGCGCAGGGCCACACCGCCCTCTTCCAGCAACACGCCATAATCCCGGCTGATTTGTTTTGAAAAATCAGCAATCATAGGGAACTGGACGTCACCGATACCACCGTCTTCAACAGCCACATTTTTCCAGGCCAAATGGCTAAAGTGAGAGTCGGTGGAAACACCGATAACCTGCACACCGCGTTTTCCGAATTCGGCCAGTTTATGGTTGTGTTCCAAAATTTCGGTAGGGCAAACAAAGGTAAAATCCAACGGCCAGAAAAAAAGCACTACGTATTTTCCGCGATAATCTTCCAATTTAAAATCATCTTTAAAGGAATTGTCCGGCATAACCGCTTTGGCGGTAAAAGTAGGGGCTGGTTTGGTTACTAATACACTCATTATTTATTTCTCCGTAATTATTTAATATTTTTTATTCACCATGGGCAACGCCGGAAGAAAGAAAATTATTCCTGTTTTTTAAAAATTTATTTTCAACTCCAAAAGAGGGATACCATTAGGAACCTTTTACCTTCTGCAAAGAATACCCGGTATTCGTTATCTTTTTAAATCGTAATTTTTTACGCTTGGAACGATTAAGCTTAGCGAATTTGCCACGCTCAAAAAACTTCATTATGGGATTCACCGCACGCGCCGTGCCCGGGGCAGGCGGGTGGCAGTTTCCACCTTGATGTCCGGCTTATGCAATTTCTAATCAACTAAACTAAAATTTAACAATTCCCAATATTCGTTTGAGAATACAAAGGTCCCCCTTGAAAAGTGCTTTTTTACGATACCAACTGCAGGAACAAAATAGGTCTTAACCCGGCCATAATCATTGAATGATCCCCAGGATTCTTCAATTATATAACAATTTGGAAAAGAATGACCCTTAACGGAGATGGAAAGTTTATCTTTAACCATACTTGAATCATTTAAAAAATCACCTTTCCAACCTTTACCAACGAAAAGGGGGAAAACAAGTTTTGTGTTTTCCCATTGAGTTTTTAAGTTCTTGTAAATCTTTACAGTATCCCCGGAAATTTCTACATAATTTGTATCTATTTTTGTTTGATAGTGATATTCCCAGATTTTGACGTGACGATTAGCATCCAATTTCATTTCAGAAACAATTTTAACCGTAACCGTATCCGAATAAGATGCCAGACTATCATAATAAAAGTAGGTCCATTCATCGCCGATTTCATTAGGGAAATCTTTTAAGATTGTTTCATGAACAGGTACCATGGTGGTCTTTTTTTGACATGAGCCCACTATGCCAATTAAAACAAATAGCACAAAAACGATTCTTTTAAAAAATAGATTATTTTTCATTTTTCCATACCCGATGCTATGATTTGATTTTAAAAATACCAAATACATCATATTTATTTACATAACACCGGTATTAGATGCCGGCTTAAGACCGCGGCAGCTTGAAAGTCGTTTGTACACGCGCAGCATTCAATACCTTATTTTGTTATGCAAAACCTTGTTAAAAATCATTCAAAATTTGTTTAACAGTAATAATCTTTGTCAATAAAATATCATAATAATCATTATTTGGAAACACACTTTTTAGGTATTTTAATTCTTTAGCATCTTTTATAATAAGATATTCAATCCATTCTGGTTTAATTAAAAGATATTCTAAATTTTTATTTTCATTAAGTTGATTTCTTTGATTATCAAGTTCAATCTCATTAGTGTATTTTGATATTTTCAAAATTGGGTTACTGGAAAAATATCGCCATTCTTTCTCGTCATAGAACTTTTTCCATTTCCAGTATGGTTTATTTTTCTCATCAAAAAACATTTGTTTCCCACGAACTTGCTTTAAATATCTTGTAAATGGAAAATTTTCAAACCATTTAATGTTTTTAATTGAACTTCCTTTAGGAATATCTCTTGATTTTGAGTGAATATAAAATACTGGTGTTAACTGAAGTTGTGTTGCTATTTTACGAGATATTCCAATACCATACTCCCCATACCAGTTTATATGCTCTTTAATATAACTCAAAGGAATATCACAGAAACATACTGTGTTTGTTAAATAGGCCAGTTTTGTCCCTGGAAGTTTTTCATATATAAATCTTACTTGGAAACCATTTATTAATATTGATTTTAATATATCCAAAGTGTTCGTGAAATGGAAAATAGTTGTAGAACTTAAATTCTGTTTTGTATTATAATTTCCAAGTGTTCTGTTCATTATTAATCCATTTTAATTTGCATAACGGTCGAGCATCAGTGGATTTGCCACCCCGCGGCCAGTAACTTCAACTTACTAAAATATTTCTTCGTATTAAAGAACTTTCAAAAGAACCGGACGTGTTGTATATTGAATTTATGAAAAAATATTCCATTATAAAGCATTTTTTTTAACTTGACGGAAGGAAAGGGGAACGCGTCGGGACAACCGATCCCGTCAGCGCCAGAAATATTGCCGAATATATGATTGCCCATCCGCAAAAGATTAACGACCGTTTTGCATCCTATGGGAAAGTATGGACCTTTTTGTGGATGCTCATTATAGTATTTTCAGTACACCTTTTCAACGAAAAGAACGAAATCATAACCCATTAAACGTAATCCCAAATTCTTTTATAACCGCTTTTTGTGCCTTATCCCCTGTGATTTAATAAATGAACTTTATTTAAGAACTTTGTGAACTCTTTGTTAGAAACGGCCTCTATCTTGTTTACGAAATCACAACACATACACCAAAGGAGGTTACACCATGAAGTACTTCATCCGTTTATTTTCATTCTTTGCCATCAGCGCATTGTTTTTTGCTTGCAACCAACAACAGAGCGGTTCACCACTCTCACCACCGGAGATTGACAATAATTTGCAATCCAGGCGCCCCGGTGCTGCGGCTTTTAGCACCCGCGAATTCGAATTTGATATTACGATCGAGAATCTGACTCCGGCTACAGGCCCCGGCGCCAGTCAACCTTTTGCTCCGCCGGTCGTAGCAACCCACACCTTACGTTATCATATGTTTAAAGCAGGTACTTTTGCAACCGATGAGTTAGCTCAGATTGCTCAAGATGCCGTCAGTGATCCCATGGTCGAAATGTTGAATGAATCAAAGCGGGTTTATGACGTTGCCCGGGGAGACGGGGTAATATTGCCCGGAAATTCGACCACGATTCGGATTAAAGCCAAACCGGGCTACCGCTTTTTATCCCTGGTGAGCATGCTGGTCAATACGAATGATGCCTTTGCAGGTGTGGACGCCATTCGGCTACCGTCCGGCAGGCCTGAAGTCGTTTATTTACATGCTTATGATGCAGGTACGGAAAAAAATACGGAATCCGCGGACGATATTCCCGGCCCATGCTGCGGTTCGCCTTTCCACGGCACTCCGACGCACCAGCGTATTCACCTACACAAAGGAATCATGGGCATCGGCGACCTTTCCCCCGACATGTACGGCTGGGATGATCCGGTTGCCAGGCTGACTATTACACTTGTAAAGTAGCATCCGCAATAAAAGAAGCAAACGGTTCACTTGTTGATGGTGAGCCGTTTGTTTTTTAATCTCAACTCAAGGAATAATTGTCTAAAGTTTTGATGTTAGATGAATAGAATAAAATTTAAAAACCTAACATACTTTTCTTGAATAAAAGCTTTTAAAGGATAAAAATGCCTGAGACCGATGAAATTCTGGTTTTGGAAGATGACCGAAAAATAGTGGATTTACTTTCCATTCATTTAAAAGATTTAGGCTTTATTGTGGATAAGGCTTATACCGGTTCTTGCGGGCTGGAAAAAGCTCTTTCCAAATCCTACAGTCTAATTGTTTTGGATTTAATGTTGCCGGAAATAGACGGATTGGAAATTTGCAAGCGCATTCGTGCCGAAAAAAAATATACCCCTATTTTGATGTTAACCGCACGTTCCGATGAGATCGACAAAGTGCTCGGTTTAGAAATCGGTGCGGACGACTATATCACTAAGCCCTTTGGGATTCGAGAGTTTATCGCCCGTGTTAAAGTAATTATGCGCAGAATAGATCTGGAAAAAGAGAAAAACAAGCAAGCCGAAAACGAAGGAGTTATTGAGGTTGGACCTTTATCTATTGATGTCGATCGACATAGAGTCGTACTTGAAGGGAGAGCAATCGACTTAACGGCCAAAGAATTTGATCTTTTAGTTTTGTTTGCCCGACACCCCGGACGCATTTACAATCGTGAAACCTTATTAGAGCGAATTTGGGGTTACACCTATGACGGTTATGAGCATACCGTAAACTCACATATTAACCGTTTACGAAATAAAATAGAAAAAGACCCGACTAATCCGGTATTTATTAAAACCCTTTGGGGCGTTGGTTATCGTTTTCAAATTCCTGAGGAAATAAAACAATGAAAAATATATTTCAATCCTTTTACGGTCGATTATCTCTTATTTTCTTATTTTTATTGCTCGTATTAGGTACCGTGCAAATCGTTTTTACCGCTCACACCTGGAGTAATTATTATCGGGAGGCCGATCAGCGGCTTAATTTGAATCTGGCCGCAGACATGGCCCGGGAAATCGAACCGCTGTTACAGGATAGCGCCGCCATCGGTTCCATAGGAAATACCATTCATTACATCATGGTACTTAATCCGAAAATAGAAATTTATGTTTTAGACGAACAAGGAAAAATTCTGGCCTTTTTTGCCGATCCGAATAAAAAAGTAAAATCAAAATATGTAAATTTAAAACCGGTGCAAACATTTCTCGGCGACCATTTTACCATTCCCATTCTGGGCGATGATCCGCGTCATCCCGGTACGCAAAAGCCTTTCTCCGCCGCTTCGCTAAAAATAGGAAAAAAATTAAACGGATATCTTTATGTCATCCTCGGGGGGGAACAATACGATTCCGCATTCGATACGATCCGTGAAAATTACATTACAAAAACACTGGCCGGCGGTTTACTGGTTACACTTTTCTTTACCGGTCTTATAGGATTAATATTGTTTTTTTGGTTAACACGCCCCTTACGCCGAATGAAAGAGGTGGTGCAAAAATTCGAACAAGGCCAATTCCAACAACGCGTTAAGCTCAAAGGCAAAGACGAAATGGGAAAGTTAGGGGCCACGTTTAATTCCATGGCTCAAACCATTGTTTACAACATGGAACAGTTAAAGGAAGCCGACCAGCAGCGCCGACAATTGATAGCTAATATTTCACACGATTTACGTACACCCTTAGCTTCCATTTGCGGCTATTCGGAAACCATTCAAATTAAAGATAATACCTTAAGCAAAGAAGAACGGCAAAAGTATTTACAGGTAATTCATGATACCGCCTCTAAAATGGAAGAGTTGGTCGAGCAGCTTCTTGATCTTTCCAAATTGGATGCGCGCCAGGTTAAACCGCAGATGGAACCCTTTTCGATAAAAGATTTGATTTATGATGTATTGATGAAATTCAAACCTCAAGCAGATAAATCGGGAATCAAGATAGAAATCGATGTTCCCGACGGCCTTCCGCAGGTTTACGCCGATATCGGTCTAATCGAACGGGTCCTTTCCAATTTAGTAGACAATGCTCTACGCTATACCCCTTCCGGTGGTTCGGTAACCATCGGCGCCATCCAAAATAATGATCAAATAGAGATAAAAGTCCGTGATACCGGATCGGGAATTCCACAAAAAGATATTCCCCATATTTTCGATCGTTTTTTTCGTATCGAAAAAAGTAGAGGCACCATTACCGGCGGTACGGGATTAGGGCTGGCCATTGTTAAAAAGATTTTAGAAATACACAATTCTTCCATTTTTGTTAACAGCGCCGTAAATGCCGGTAGTACATTCTTGTTTAACTTGGCGGTTTGGGCTCAGAAGGCTTAAGATAGTGTCAGGTAGGAAGCATCCGGACGGGCACGGCAATCCTCGCTTCAGATGGTTATCGAGCTTTGTCGAGATATTGGATTTCGCTCCGCTCTTACAATCTAACCTTATTCGTTAGGTTTGTTTGTATATGGTTAATTAACTTTATTGAACATCAATGGACTTTGTCCCCAATAAAAATTAGAATTATAAATTACATAACTAGATTGGTAAGAATCATTTGAATTGTCATTAAAAATGAAAATTATATTATCCGTAATTGTAATTTTATATCGTTTGTTGAATATCCAATCACTCGGCATTTCTCTATTATTGGAATATTTATAATAATCATATAAAGAATCTTGCCGGAAAAAGTATTTCCTATGAAGAAATTTGTAATCTATAATTGGAGAAGCAGTACGTATATAAAAAGTGCTATTAAAAAGTTTACCTTTAACTCCGGAAAGTTGTTTATAGCGTTTAGTTCCAGTAGATATGTATAACTGTTTATTTGAGAAAAAATAGATTAAAGTATCATTGTTTATATAAGTAGTATCAATATTTTCACCGTTGTCAATATAATGTGTTTGTAGAGCTATTAAACCATCGGATATTTTAATAAAATTACCGCGTTCATAGAATAATGTATCCATTTTTTCTTGAAATCTTGATAGAAAGTATAATCTTATAAATTCATTGTTGTCTTTAAAGGTATAATTAATACCAAAAGTGGAATCGTACTCAGAGATAGTTTTATCTGTATTAATAAATATCCAGTTGCCTAAAATTTCATTTGATAATTCATATTGGATAATCATATTTGAAGAATCTTTTTTACAACTACTTAAAAGAATCAATAATAACAAATATAAAATAAACAACATATTTCTCATGATAAACCATCATTATTTAAGTGAAATATTTATAAACCTTCGTGGTAGGAACGCCGGTTACCCGACGCCCCCCACACAGTCCCGGACGTGAAGTTTTCCCTCATCCGGTTCCTCGGTTGTACTCGCTTCCGCACCAACACAAATTACAATGCTACCTGATGACGACGCTTCTTTTCCGTTAACTTTGGCCGGGGCAATCCTACCCATTGAAGTAAGAGCTTAAACGTATTCCAGTTGTAACTCTTTCGCTGACTTCTACGGTTTAACCATTTATACACATAATACATAACTTGTCTATAAAAGGACCAGACCGATTGCGAATTCCCTCTTATAAAGTAGTAGTTATAATGTCCCTGAAGTTTACGTTTTAAAGTACCAAAGTATTTCTTCTTCGGCAAATGGCGGTATTTTCTTATCCATTCTTTGATTCTGCGAAGGGCGGCCTGTTGTTTCTTTGGCGATGTGCGCCTTTGAACTCTGGCAGTACCTTCCCGGTCGGGAAACCAGTAAAACTCAAATCCCAGAAAACTAAACGTCCGTTTTCTACTCGGATGGAACCGGCTGAAACGGAGTACACTCGTTTTCGTCTCTTCTAATTCAAGCCCATACTTCCCCATTCGTTTCGGTAATACTTCATAGAATCTGTCCACATCGTACTTGTACTGAAAGGCACAGACAAAATCATCCGCATAGCGGCAAATGATGGCCTTTCCTCTCAGACGAGGTTTGATTTCTTCCTCAAACCATTTATCCAATACGACATGAAGATAGATGTTGGCTAAGATGGGCGATATGATTCCGCCTTGCGGCGTTCCGCTTTCGGGATGGATTACCATTCCCTCCGGTTCCAAAACACCCGCTTTTAACCATTTGCGAATCAGGTTCAAAAAGGCGCGGTCATTAATGCGTTTTGCTAACATCTCCAATAGCAGGTCGTGGTCGATATTATCAAAGAAACCTTTAATATCGGCTTCTACAATATAACCATACTTACCATACTGCAATTGAAATGTTAAATCGCTTACCGCATCTTTGGCGCTGCGCTTGGGACGATAGCCGTATGAACTGTCTTTAAAATCCTGTTCATAGATGGCTTCAAGCAGCATTGATGCCGCTTTCTGCACTATCTTGTCTTCAAGCGTTGGAATGCCCAACGGCCTTTTCTTGCCACTTTCCTTCGGTATGTAGCGTCGTGTAATCAGTCTCGCTTTGTACTTCTTGGCTTTTAGACGTTCTAAAAGTTTCAACAGATTATCTTCAAGATGCTCTGCATACTCTTTTATCGTTAAATCCCTGTCCGAGACCATTGACTTCTTATTAAGCCTGTCCCAGGCCATTTTCAATAACGCATAGTCTATTTCACCATAGAGATTTCTAAAGCGATGTGTTACTTTGTAACCTGCTGTTCTTGCTATTCCCTGTAGGGAGGTTTGCTTATGTTGTTCCTGTCCTGCTTTGTTAGGCATAAGTTTCCTTTACAGACTACGTACTTCCGTCAGGCCCTTCGCCGTGTAATGGGCTTTCCCCATCTCTGACTACTATGCCTGATACGACTCCCAACCAACCAGATTCCCTCGTAATAATACTAAAGTCTCCTTCCTAAATTATGGACTTAGTCTCCCGCCTAATCCTGTGTCCGGGTTTCCCCTTACGTGCCTCAATATCGGTATGACTTATCAATAATCAGAAGCTGATTGGGTCTCCCAAGTTCTTAGATGCATCTCTTCGTACATACCACGGTTTAAGGTGAACTCCGCCGACCCTTCACATCCAAACCATTACGGATGCTCTTGTTTTGCCTTCGGTGAACGTTAAAACCCTCGGCAATCGGAACAAGCTCATTTCGAAGCTATATCAACACTTAAGGGAGCGCGGACTCCCCTGCGGTCTATACGATTCTCTGTGTACGCTTCGTCTAACTGTTACCAGCTTCGACGCAACACTCGATACGGGTGGATGGTTAATCCTTACCCGACAGGGACTTTCACCCTGTAAGATGCACCAAGCTTCGCTTGGCGCGC
>JALSTK010000017.1 GCA_026983775.1 Calditrichia bacterium | reverse complement strand
GGAAGCGTTTCGAGTCGTGCCGGGTCCGCTCGTTCGGCGAGTCGTTCCATATCCGTAAAATTTACCACACGATCTTTTTTACCATGGATCAGAAGGATGGGACAGGAAATCTTCGCAATCACGTTGACCGGAGAAATCCGATTGAATTTCGCGCCGATCCGGTATTCGATATATTTTATCAGGCCGAAAGTAAGCCAGGAGGGAAATCGTTTTCCCTGCAAACCGTCCCGAATCATTTCACCCACATCGGCAAAAGAAGCAATGGCAACCACTCCCTGTACCCGTTGATCCCGGGCCGCAGTCAATAAAGAGGCGGCCGCACCGAGAGAATGTCCCAACAGAACAATAGGTGATTCGGGATATTTTTTTTTAATGAAACGGATCACCGCCGTAATATCTTCATGATACTGAACAAGGGTAGAATAGCGTTCCCTGTCACTGCTTCCGTGGTTTCGTGTATTGACCAGCAAAAAATTCCATTGTTTTTGCAGTTGTCGAACAATAGGGAAAAAAATAGTGCCGGTATTACCCCAGCCATGAACGCCCATAATGATGGGTCCGTTTTCATGAACGGAAAGATCCCAGAGTTGGATTTTTTTGTTATGCACGGTGGGTATCAGCAGATCTTTGTATGGTAATCCACTATCCTGCGGTGTTTTGGGAGTGGCGACGGGAGACAGGGCAAAAGCCTTGTGTAGGATTTTTTCAAACAGAACGATAAGTCCTGCCATTACGATTAAAATCATAAATATAATAATTAAAAGTACTTTTATCATTCTATCCTCCGCGGAAAATATAGAGGCTATGGAAATTTCTTGCAAAAATATAATTTTAATTTCTTCAATCCATTCGTAAATTGCAGACAGTTTGTACTTGGTACTGTTAATTTAATAAATCAGGAAAAGAAGTATGCGTTTAACAAGGATAGTTTTGACACTCTCTCTGTCTCTTTTGCTCACGCTGGCCTGTTCGAAACGGATCACCAACCTCCCGCCTGAGGATAATCATGGCAATACCAATGTTCACAAATTGGTTAAGCGGGTAGGCGATTCCACCCGATTTGAAATCGGTACCTGGAATATAGAATGGTTCCCCAAAGAGGGTAATACAACCGTCTCGGATGTAAAGACGATTATTCAAAATCTGGATATCGATATGTTTGCCGTGGAAGAAATTTCCAATGTCAGTGCTTTTAACAGACTGCTTGACAGCCTTCCCGGCTGGGACGGGAAGCTTTCCGGCGACACGTATAGCAACGGTACGTATCAGAAAACCGGTATCTTATATAAGACCGCTTTCATTAGTCTGAGCAATGTACACAATATCTTTACGGATGATTATTACGCTTTCCCACGTCCGCCCCTGACCGCCTATGTGGAAATCCGGGATACGCGCGGAGAACCGTTCAATTTTAACCTGATTGTTTTGCATCTGAAAGCAAAAAGCGGGGATGAAAACGAAGCCCGACGCCGCTCGGCCTGCGAAAAATTAAAACAGTACATCGATCTTGAAATTTCCAATGGGGCCGATGCGGATTTTGTGGTGTTAGGCGACTGGAACGACCAATTGAATGATCCTCCCGATCGCAATGTTTTTACAGCCTTTCTGGATGATAGCAGTGAGTATACCTTTCTAACCAAAGGGTTAAGCGGACAATATTCCTATATCTCGAACAGCTACAAAAGTTTGATAGATAATATTTTAATTACCAATGACGCACTAAGTGAATATGGAAGCGGAAAAACCGAGGTTCTGTACCTGGATAGTGAATATAGCCCTTATCTATATGAGGTTTCGGATCACCGGCCTGTGGTTTCCATTTTCAAGGGATTCCGACTCTATCTGAACTGAGCTGAGTCAACCGGGTGCGCACTATTCATAGATTTGCTTGGTTTAATCTGAACCCTTCCTGATTCGGTGCGGGAACATGTATCAATCAGTTTGTTGATTTTGTTCTTCTGAATAAGGGAAATTTATTTAACCGGAATAAGTGGTGGTAGCTCCAGGCAAAAATGATAATCCCCAGGCAATCGGCTACCCAATCCAGAAACTCAGAGTCTCTACCCGGCACCATAGACTGATGCCATTCATCACTAAGTCCGAAGAGTGCTCCGACTATAACAGCTAACAGGAAAGCATGCTTTTTTAAAAAATCGGTGTTTGATAGATGAAAACCACGGGCTAAAAACCAACCCAAAATGCCGTAAACAATAAAATGATATATTTTATCTGAGAAGCTAATTCCCAGGTCCGGGGCCGGGATATTAGAAAAAGACGATTCGATGGTAACGGCAATCATCAATAATAGCCAGGGAAAATGTACGGTTAAAAATTTTTTCAAAGGGTTCACCTTGTAATTTATATTTAATGGCAGAATAAAAATACTTTTACTTGCGTTTTCTTAATGTGTTCCAAAACACGTTAATAGGAACAATCTTTTATTGACATATCAGAGGCTGTTCTCTAAATTTTAGTTTTAACGGAGATCGCATGACGTATCTTACAAATGGAAAGTATTCGGTCACTTTTCCCAGTAGCCCCGATTATTTGGAGGAAGCGGAAGCAATCACTTCCAAAATCGCCAAAGAAGCCCGGTTCGAAGCTTCCGCTGTGGACGATATTTCCATTGCCGTTACCGAATTGTTTAATAATGCCGTACACCACGGTAATAAAAATAATATATCCAAAAAAGTAGTATTAACCTATCGTTTGGATGAAAAGGGATTGACTGTTTCCATTAAGGATGAGGGTAAAGGATTCGAACCCGAGGAATTGAGAGACCCGTTGGCTCCGGAAAATTTGCTGGCGGAAAGCGGCCGCGGAATTTATCTGGTCAAACATCTCATGGATGATGTTCGTTTTAATATCACCGAATCCGGCAGTGAAATTACTGTTTTTAAAGCGCTGCCCGGGGTAAAATAGAATTCATGAAACGTCTTTAATTTGAATTCTGAATCTGTATGAAAAGAAAACAAGGCAATAGAATGAATATAGATAAATCCAAAACGGTAGTTGTGGCCATGAGCGGCGGGGTGGATAGCTCGGTGGCGGCATTGCTGCTTAAAGAACAGGGGTATCATTGCATCGGTGTAACCATGCAGTTACTGGATTACGAAGCTCTCGGAGAGAATGTCAACCGCGAGAACGGATGCTGCTCTCTGGAATCCATTAATGATGCCCGTCTGGTGTGCGATAAGTTGGGGATCTCCCATTATGTGGCGGATTTCAGCAAAGATTTTCACAGAGAAGTAATCGGTAAATTTGTCGATGAATATCTGGCCGGGAATACACCGAATCCCTGTGTGCTGTGCAACGCAAAGATTAAATGGGAACGGCTGATTGAGGATGCCCTGAAACAGGGCGCCGATTATATCGCCACCGGCCACTATGCCCGCATACGTTACAATGAGGAAAGCGGACGCTATGAGCTATGGCGTGCCGCCCACCATCAGAAAGACCAATCTTACGCCTTGTGGGGTATTAAACAGGAAAATCTGGCCCGGAC
The DNA here is from genome assembly GCA_026983775.1 of Calditrichia bacterium. Lineage (GTDB taxonomy): Bacteria > Calditrichota > Calditrichia > Calditrichales > Calditrichaceae > JALSTK01. Next base: position 1,667 of record JALSTK010000017.1, on the reverse strand, counting down.
GATTTTCCCACTCGGTGATCTTAGCAAGCAGGAAATACGCTCTATTGCGGAAGAGCATAATTTGATTACGGCCCGTAAAAAGGAGAGTATGGATATCTGTTTTGTTCCCAATAACAATTACAAACAGTTCCTGACCGGCTTTGTAAAGGGCTTACGGGAAACCGTGGCCCATGGGGAATTGGTGGACAGCGCAGGACGGGTGGTTGGAGAACATGCCGGCTATCCTTTTTACACCATCGGTCAACGGCGGGGAATCGGCAAGGGATTCGGTAAACCCATGTATGTGGTTCATACGGATGCGCAGCATAACCGGGTCGTCATCGGTGAGGAAAAAGACCTGTACACGAAAAGCTTTACGGCGCGAGCCGTTAATTTTGTCAGCATTGCAGATGCCGAAAGGGAAATCAGAGCTCGCGTAAAAATCCGTTATCGCAATCCGGCCGAGCCTGCAACGGTACAACCGTTAAGCCGGGATCGCGTAAAGGTTGTGTTTGACCGGCCGATGAAAGCGATCACTCCCGGACAATCCGCTGTGTTTTACGATGGGGAGCGTGTTCTTGGCGGCGGTATTATTGAAGCCATGGAATCATAGAGGAAACGACTTATGTCTGTTGAGAAAAAAATCAAACGGGTTACGGTGCCCTCCATTATTAATATGAAGCGGAACGGGGAACCGATCGCCATGCTTACCGCTTATGATGCTTTGATGTCCGAAATTCTTGACCGTAGCGGCATCGATATTATTCTGGTCGGTGATTCGGGCGGCATGGTCATGGGAGGACATGAGAATACGCTGGCCGTGACCATGGACGAAATGATCATCTACACCAAATCGGTTCGCAGGGGAGTCAACCGTGCTCTGCTGGTGGCCGATATGCCTTTTCTTTCCTACCAGTGCAGTGAATCCGAAGCGATTCGCAACGCGGGTCGCTTTTTACAGGAAGCCGGAGTCGAAGCGGTGAAATTGGAAGGGGGAAAGGCCGTAGCCGGTTTAATCAGGAAATTGGTTCAATATGGCATTCCGGTAATGGGACATCTGGGATTGACGCCGCAGTCGATTCATCAGTTCGGCGGTTATGGGGTACGGGGCAAAGATTCCATGCTGGCTTCCCAACTGAAAGAAGAAGCATTGCTGTTGCAGGATGCCGGCGTGTTCAGTCTGGTGTTGGAAAAAATACCCGCCGCCCTGGCCGAAGCGATCAGTATGAGTTTGCAAATTCCGACGATCGGCATCGGCGCCGGAAAGGGATGCGACGGGCAGGTACTGGTTTCCCATGACATGCTGGGCCTGTATGAAAAATTCAAACCGAAATTTGTGCGCCGTTATGCCGAACTGGGCAAGGAAATGATGGCTGCTTTCGTTCACTATATCGAAGATGTGAAAAGTAAAAAATTTCCGAATGAAGATGAAAGTTATTAGAACGATTTCTGAAATGAAAGCCTGGGCCCGGGAAACCCATTCCGCTGGACTCACCATCGGCTTTGTACCTACTATGGGCTATCTGCACGAGGGACATCTCAGTTTGATTCGTCAGGCTAAGAAACAGAGCGATCGGCTTGTAGTGAGTATTTATGTCAATCCTACCCAATTCGGGCCCAACGAAGATTGGAATAAGTACCCGCGTGATTTCAAGCGGGATCAACATCTGTGTGAGCAGGAGGGGGTA
>JALSTK010000016.1 GCA_026983775.1 Calditrichia bacterium | reverse complement strand
TGCCTCCGACGACACCACCGTAAAATGATCCGCAGAACCCGCTTCCACCGTGATTAAACCGCTCTCCCCGTTCACTCCGCTGTCCGTGCTGTTCTCGGCATGAACCGTAAAACTGCCCGCCGTCGTATCCGTTACCGTCACGGTAACCGTACTGTCGTTACTGAAATTGACCGACGTACCTACATCAAACCAGGCCGTGCTACTGCCGGGTGTACTTAAATTGATCTGATCACTGTTTAATACCCCGTTTCCATACTGATCCCGCGCAGTGATCGTATAATTGATGCCTGTATTCGCCGTTACATTCTGCGCTGCCGAGGGATTGAACGTATAATGCGTAATTGCAGAACCTACCACATCGACACTATTGCCAACCCCGGTAGAAGCGCTGGCACTGCTGGAATCCAATTCGGCATCAAAGGTACTGCTATAAATATTGTTTCCGGATAAAGAGGTCGGCATAGTTTGTCCGAAGAAGACATTCAGTGAATCGATGACGTCAAAGTCGGACGTCTGCACGATGATCGAGTCTCCGCTACCATCATAATACCAGGTGGCATAACCTACCTCTCCCGGCTTTGTAGTACTGTTCTGGATATAGGCTGATGAACCGTTAATTTTTATTTCGGTAACAGACGGCTGGGCCGGAAAAGGATTGTGAATCGCAAAACGGTCCGCCTTTCCTAAACCGGCAGGGCCGGACAGACTGATATCATAGATAGTATAATCGAAATTTGTATATGATCCTGCACTTGCCGTGGATGGAGATATTTTTGCCGAAGCCACCCCGTCGTTTCTGCGGGTATGAAAGAGAATTGCCATATATTCTTGTAGAGGGCCGTTTCCTGTTCCATCACCGTAAAAATAACATACACCATCCGTAGCAGATCCTTCAATACCGATCGTGGCACCACCTCCTCCGTTATAGGCAGCATCCATTTTATTATATTGAAATTTTATTAAATTGCTGTGTTCATACAGAATAATTTCAAAGATCAATATATCCGGATTCACAGCTCCGTTATAGACCTCCCACTGGAAGATAGCTTTGCGATTGGGGGCTGTTCCTTGTATATCATAATAAATACCGCCGCCTCCGCCAGCAGAACTGCTAAGATTATCCCAATAAGGAGCCACCATGGAATCCGGTCCGCTTGCGGCGGGAATCGTGTCGTTAGCAGCATCGTTTCCACCGGGATCCTGAAAAGTAATCCAGCCTGAAGAAGAAATATACAGATTCCGGTGTGGAACCCCATAGAAAGCAAACGAGAATGGAAGTGTCTCCTGAACAATTGGCGTCGAAGAATTAAAACCGGGACCCATAATTCGTGTTCCGGTTGATTTTATATCGATCCAGCTATAATCGACATTTACGGCCCCTTTTGAGTCCGTCCACATATGCCCGTATAGATCGGTTCCCCCCTGATCGGCATAGAGGAACGTGTTACTAAAGAAAAGAATTACAACGAATAATCCGTATATTTTACGCATTGTTCAAAATTCCTATTTGTTATTCAAACCGGACTCGACCGGAATTTGTAATTGATTCAATAATTCGCCGGGAATGGGCTTATTTTGATTGTTCTTCCGAACCGTAAAAAGCTGAAGTGCCTCCGTACCCGTTATTTTCTTCGATGGAGATTGGATATTTTGATGAATACGAAAGAATAACCGACTCCCGGTTTTTAAAATCCCGGATGCGAATCGCATAACAAGTTGATTACCCCTCGATTGCCAGTGTACCACATCCGCTTTTTGAGGAATCCGGTCTGATTTCATAAGCCATAAAGATTGACCATTCAAACTGATCTGTAGCGGTACGGAAAATATTTGAGGGGGAGTTTTAATAAGCAGACTGTTGCCGCGCAAATTTTTCGCAGACCAATTCAGACTCAGCTCTGCAGAAACACCCGTTTTGCCGTTTAAAACCACTCTGTTTTCAGGAATATTTTGGGCAAAAAGAAACGATGCTCCTATAAAAAGAAAAATAATGATCTTTATCAATTTTTTTTGATAAATCATTGAAACGCTCTCCGTAAATATATCGATATATTTTAACATAGAATCGTCAATTAAAAGGAAAAGTTTACTTATATCAATTTAAAACAATAATATGCTGTGTTAGAAAAATTTATCAGTGACCCATAACACAACTCTTTCATGAAAATTTATTGAAACCGTCCCCCTTTGGCGGCCGCTCCGTAACGGCATTTCACAGCAAATCAAACTCTGGCTACTGAACGGTATTCTGTTAATTATATTTTAACATACCCGGATTCTGGCTTAATTCATCCAAAAAAGCATGAACAACTTCAGGATCAAATTGTTTTCCGGACTGAATACGAATATTTTCCTTAGCTTCCTCTATGGACAAAGGTTGGCGATAGGGGCGGTCTGACACCATGGCATCAAAGGCATTACAAACGCCAAGAATGCGGGAGCCCAATGATAAATCATTCTCTCCCAGATGATGCGGGAAGCCTTTTCCGTTAAAGAATTCATGGTGATGTAAAGCCAGATCGGTGATGGTCTCGTTAAAACCGGCTGCCTTTAAGATTTTTGAGCCTTCGATGGTATGCAACAGAATTTTTTCTTTGATCGATTCATCTTTAGCAGAAAAACGATCCGCATTCAGCAGATATTTATCCTGAACAACAACTTTGCCGATATCATGTAAAAGGGCGCCATAGCTAAATTCATTTATTTCCTGAGCAGAAAGCCCTAATTTTCTGGAGACCAGATTCACATAGTTTGCAGTACGCACATTATGCCCTCTGGCATAAGTATAACGTGCTTCAAGTGATTGCAGCATGGCCCGCATGGTCTTGGAATAAAAATCGCGATAATCATTAGCCATTTGGGTCTGTTCCAGAACAAAGGCCGCCTGATTGGCAAGAATCGATACAAGATTAATATCGGACCTCTCGAATTGCAACCCATTAATCTTCTGACCGATAATGAAGATACCTGTAATCCTCTGCCGGATAAATATCGGACAGATCAGGTCGTCATTAAAGCGGTTTAATAAATTTACCTCATCACTGAACAAAGTTTCTCTTGGAATTTGTTGGATCAGCATGGGTTCACCGATAGCTCTCAGTAATTCAATAAGATTACTATCGAGGTAAATTCGCAACTTTTCAACTTCCTGGCCCCGCAACCCCTTTTGGGCAAATATTTTTAAATAGTTATGTTCCTTTTTCTCTCTGGTAAAAACAGCGGCATGGCTGCTGCCGATCTGACCGATTACAGTCAAGAGAAAGGAAATGATAACCTCGCGGGCATCATTTCTTGACTTTAACTGATCGCTGAGATTCAATATATTTTGAATCTCTATATCTCTGCGGCGGACATCTTTGTGCAATATTTTTGACTCTTGCTTGCTAACCTGTAATTTATATTGCAGAGCTTGTGCTTTCTTCAATAATTCTTTCCGTTCTTTTTCCAATATCTGACGTTTTTTATTCACCTCGATCCAGGCACGAACCGTGGTATAGGTAACGCCACCGACTATGCCGAATAGAATCGTCTCGGCAACAAACGTTTTCAGAGGATTTTTAGTAGATAAAAGAAAACTGTAAAAAAAATGGGAAAGAGTAAAAAGCAGGGTAAAAGCAGCTAAAAAATAGGGAATTCTTTTTGCATAAATATAAAAAATCCCGCTTAGCAGCGAGAGGAGAGGCAAGATCAGAAACAACAGATTGCCATATCCGGCCGGATAAATAATAGCCCAAACAACAAACACATCCACATATAGAATACTTTGGGCAACCGTTACGGAAAAAGCCTTATTCGTATAAATGGCCCACCAAAAGAAAGTAAAAAAGAGGGAAATAATCAATCCGCTTAACAAGAGTTTGTAGTAAATAGAACCCGGCTGATAGGAAGTGATCCATAAAAGAAGAAAGGTCCAGATCGTGTTACTCAGATGATAATAGAAAAAAGTCCGGGTACGGTTACCGAATATATATGTAAGAACATTGCTCATTCCATTCTCCGGTAATCTGTTCTATCTGAGAATAGCACGTAATAAAATAAGAAATTCTTTCCCGTCGTTCTCAACAAGTTTCTTATTCTTTCTCGCTTTTTCAAAAGATGGATTTATTTCCAACGCTTTGTCAAATTCACCCAGAGCCTGAAGAAATAAATTTCGGCATTGAATCAAATGAACAATTCCCAGGTTATTCCATAAATCGGCATAATTGGGATGTTCGTCAATAGCATGGTATAATTTCTTCTCGAATCGATTGATTACCTGGTTGCTCAGCCCCTTGCCCCCATACATGAATTTCAGATAGAAATCGACTCCGATGAGGCTTAATATTTCATTAGGAAAAACACGATCACGATTACTAACCAGAATCTCGACCACTTTTTCAATTTCAGATTTAGCCATAGCTGCTTCTATTCTGGGATATAAATCATCAAAGATATTCAGATGCGCTTCTTTCAGACGAATCAATTGTTGCTGAGCCCTCTCAAGACGAATGGAAGGCGGCGGTAACAGCGTATCTCCCTTATCGGTAAGAATGCTTTCGAGATAAACAATGGCCAGGTTGTAATGCGCTTTATCATAATTCGGATTCATCCGAATGGCTTCCTGAAAATTCTGTAAAGCCCGGTAATGCTGCTTTTCGTTCAGATAGGCTAGTCCGAGATTATGATAAACATCCGCATAATTTTTATTTTTACTCAGCGCTTGTTTTAGATATTGGATGGCTTTGTTGTTATTACCCACTTGTATATAGGCCAGGCCAAGATTACTGAGAGCCGCAGCCGAATCCGGATCGATCGACAGAGCGGTTTCGAATTGTTCAATGGCATCCTTAATTAAATTATTATAAAGAAAAATGAGCCCTAACTTTATATTGGAAGGAGCGTGCCGTATCTTTTTAACCTTACCGGCAATCTGAAAAATCAAATCAATTTCATTTATGGTTTCCTGGTGCAAGTCCGATACGATTCTGCGAACCCTTTGCTCCATCGATTGTTCATCCCGGGCCTGCCGGCGTTCAAAATTCACCGTTTGTAAAGTAATTAATTTCCCGGATTCGAAAACTTCACATCGTGCAATACCTTTTTCCAAATTACTGGCTGTTTGGACATGGAATTTACGACCGGCAACATCCACATTATCATTATAGCCAATATCTGACATGAGTACCTCTGTTTTTTATATATTTATCTATTATACAATCAATCTGAACCGAAGGCAAGGGTCTGCCCGTTTTAAGCCAAATTTGTTGTATAAAGTGTAAATTTATTTCTCCCGTTTTCTTTGGAAAAATACAGGGCCTGGTCTGCTTTGGAAACCAAAGTTTCAAAATCTTTTGCATCTTCCGGAAAACTGGCCCCACCCAGACTAATGGTTAAGCGACCGTCCGGTTGTATGTGCTCCTTGTAAAAAACATGTTCTTCAATCCGGTGCCGTATACGCTCGGCCAAAATTGAAATTGATTTTTTCTCCATTGCCGGCAGAATAACAGCAAACTCTTCACCCCCATACCGATTGACCACATCGTCTTCACGGGCACTGGCCTTCAGTAACTCGGCCAATGTACGCAGAGCCTCGTCTCCTGCCTGATGACCTAAAGTGTCGTTGTAATTTTTAAAATTATCTATATCGATCATCAACAAAGAGACACTGGACTTATTACGCTGTGCTCTGCTGATTTCTTCTCTCAAACGATCCTCAAAATAACGGTAATTATTTAAATTGGTCATGCCATCTGTGAATGACATGCGTTTTACATCTTCATACATCCGGGCATTACTCATCGACAAAGAAATAATATTGACCAAAATCTGGAATATTCTGAGATTATTCTCTTTAAATGGCCGTCCGTCCGTTTTTATTCCCGCCCCGAGTATACCGTGCATTCTACCCGAATAAAAGAGAGGAGCCAGCATTTCGATTTGATAAGATTTAAACTGATCGACAATTTCAAATAGCTCCTTTGTATCACTCAGATCCTCGATCAGTATGGCATGGGGTTGCCGGGAAAAATATCTAATTAAAGGATGATCCAGCTCCAATTGTAAATCAACCGATTTTTTACCAATACCCTTGGAATAAAAACGGGCGTAAGCCTCACTATAAGGTTCTTTTACAAGGGCAAAGACCCGCATACAGGGCATTTGGCCGATCAGTATCAAAAGGGCTGCATTCACCAGTTTGTCAAAGTCCAAAATAGCATATAGTTTCTCACTGACGTTCAACAGATCATTCAGTTCAAACACTCGTTTATGCAATGATTTTTTTGTTTCGTTTAGCTGGCTTTCCAATCGTTCCTTTTCGGCCTGAAGAATCTTTTGTCGTTCTTCAGTTCCTTGTAACTCTGCAAACCATTTTAATTTTATGGTGATTTCATCCAGATAGAATTTCATACATTGAAATTTATTCAATGCCTTTTTCGAATTACTTTCATAATATAATATCAGATAATCGTACTTTTGAAAAAACTGAAATAAGAATCCACGAACATTCGGTTTGGTATTGTAGTGGAGAGCCGCACAAATTTTTTGTAGAATCGGGGTTTGTGCAGAAAGCAGGAAAGGCTTACCCTCGCCTGCCAACAATTGTAATTGGAAGGTGAAATCCAATTCGATGAAGTGCTTATCACTAACTCCTCTGAGCGCTTTCCATTTATTCCCCTCATCCCGGTCATGAAAAAGAAATGCTGCCGTGGGATATAACCGATCCATGAAACGGGTAATATGTTCGTCGAAAAACCGAACAAATTCCTTTTCAGGAAATTGGCCGTCCTGCAATTCAGTGATCTTATTTAAAATAAGTCTGCCAATTTGATGACAATCTGTTTTCCCAAAGAATCTCATACAGAAGCTCAAATTCGAATTCCGTTTTCATTGGTTTTTTCGATGTGGCCTTGGAATCAGGAAAGTATTTCTTAAAATTTATTCTTAAATATAAAAAGTTTTATAATTCAAAAAAAGTTTTATGCAGTATTATCTTGTAAAATATATACTTATTTTAGCTTTTATCCAGTATTCTTTGCAGGGTTTTTCGGTCAATTCCCAATTGACGCGCTGTTTTTCTTTTATTCCCCTTATTCAGGTCTAAAAGATAATGAACATAAAAAAGCTTAATCTGCCGTAAGGTCTGTACCTCATTCCCAACCTGAATTGTTCTGGACAAGGGATTTTGAAATATTTTGGAAGGCAAAAGATCGGCCGTAATTCCGTTCGGTTTATATAATAACAGGGCCTCAACCAAATTTTCCAGTTCCCGTACATTCCCGGGCCAATCATACTCTTTGAGTGCTCCGAAGATAACCGGATCGATCCGGGGTTTGTGTATATGGTGTGTTTTTACATAGTCTTCGACAAACGTATTAAACAAGAGTTCGATATCTTCCGGACGTTGATTCAAAGGAGGAATGTGAAGTTGGAAGGTGTTGAGTCGATAATACAAATCCTGTCGAAATTTTTTACCCGCTACCGCTTGCACCAGATCGATATTCGTCGCTGCTATCACTCGGGCCCGAACTTTCTCAGGATGCACGCTACCCACGGGATAATATTCTTTTTCATCCAGAACCTTTAGCAATTTGGCCTGAAGATGCCAGGGAATTTCTCCGATCTCATCCAAAAAGATGGTACCATTTACGGCGGCTTTAAATTTTCCCGGTGTATCCTTTACTGCACCGGTAAAGGCTCCCTTCCTATAACCAAAAAGCTCCGCTTCCAATAGTGTATCCGGAATGGCGGCACAGTTAATGTGTAAAAACGGGGCGAACCGCCGTTTCGAATGCTGATGGATATATTTTGCCAAGAGTGTTTTACCGGTACCGGTGGTTCCGGTTAGTAAAATGTGGATATCTATATCAGCTAAAAAATTTATTTTATCCAATAAATTTTTTACCGTTTCATTCTCCGTGACAAACGATATTTTGGTGTCTATTTTATCAACATTTTCATCCCGTGTTTCTTTACCGGCCATATGCTGCAACAGCAAAGTAAAATCGTTTATCAGCTCATCTTTTGAAAAAATAAGAACCGGCCAATTTGATTTTGGGTTGACCCCTTCATATTGTCCCGAGGCATTAAAGGCGCACAGCAGGGGCGAGCTAAATGGGGGATATGATACGTTTTGAATTGACTGAATAATTGAATCGAGATCACAGGCATCCATATTGAACAATATGAGCTGTGGGGCATCGTGCTCCAAGGAACGCCGAAGGTTTTTTAAGTTTCTCACCCATTTTAATTGATAGCGCTCTTTAAAATAGGAGACGATCTCTTTTCCAAATTCAGCGTCCGGTTCAAATATCAGCAAATACACGACCCTTTAAATGGGTTGGTGAATTTCGATGGGCACCGTCTTTTTTAAGTCTTCCATGACCTTTTTATATTTTTCTTCCATCTTTTTATTCAGAGCAAATTCCTTTATACGTTGCCAGTCGTCTTTTAAATTCAACCGCCTTGCCGGTTGGTAAGAGTTTAAGCGTACGATATGATAGCCGAAATCCGTTTTAAAGGGCTGACTTATTTCACCCGGCTTTAACTTTTCCACAACAGCTTTAAATTGTGGAATGGCTAATTTATCCACTTCAAACTGGCCCAGGTGGCCATGATCCTTGGCAACATTTTCATCGTCAGAGTATTCCAGAGCCAACTTCCCGAAATCCTCACCATTTAAGATACGCTTTCTTATACTCTTTAATAATTCGATGGTCCGTTGGACATCTTGCTCCGTCGGAGCGACACGGATTAAAATATGCCGGGTATGAATCCGTTCGCCCCGTCTTTCTATCATCTGAATAATATGATAACCGAACTGGGTCTGGACAATACCGGATATTTCACCGTCCTTTAGCTTAAAGGCTGCATTTTCGAATTCGGGGACAAAGTCTCCGCGCTTAATCATTCCCAGATCTCCACCACGATCTTTGGAACCGGGATCCTCGGAATATTTCTTCGCCAATTCGGCAAAATCCGCGCCCTCTTTTAATTTTTTTAAAAGCATTTCCGCCTTCTGCAAAGCGGCTTGCTGAGCTTCTTTGGAAGGTTTGACGGTTTTTAAAATATGGCTGATATCCACGGTCTCTTTCAGGCCTGGCAAGCTATCTTTATAAGTTTTGTAAAAATCTTCGACTTCGCGGCGAGATATTTTTAATGATCGCCTCATGCTTGCTTTCACCTGCTCAACCAATAACTGCTCTTTTAAAATCTTTCTCGTATCTTTTTTTATCTTTTTCATGGGGCTGCCGAATACTTTCTCCAGCTTATCTTCGGAGCCCACCTGATTGATCATATATTGAATCCGTTGCTCTACCTGCTGATCCAACATCTGATCGTCTACTTTAATGGTATCCTGTTCCGCCTTCGCCAACAGCAGTTTTTGGTCGATCAGGAAATCGAGCATTCGTTTCTTGAGTTGAGCAACTATTTTCGGGTTCTTATTCGCATCGATCCTGTTTTGCACCAGATAGTTCTGAACATATTGCTGTACTTCAGAGCGGAGAACGATTTCCTTCCCTACCACAGCGGCTATGCCATCTACTAGTTGTTGGGCAAATCCGGCTTGAGATAAAAAGGCTATGCTTAGACTAAAAATTAACAGCATTTTTTTCATATATTTTACAATCCTTATTAATCCTGAATTTTACTCAAATAGGTCTGGATCTGAACCTTCTCTTTAGCGGTTTTAACCAAACGTGCTTTTTCATCCAAACGATGTTCCCGCTTTAAACGTAAAATAATGTCATTTCGCACCAAATCAAGATCGCGCGTGGAACCTTCCTTTTGCCAATCCATGAGTTGAAAAAAATGATAGCCGTCATGCATTTTGATCGGTGATGAAATGTCGCCTGTTTTCATTCTTTTCAGAACCCGTACATACTCCTTTTTAAGTGCAGAAACAGGTAAATATCCTAAATCTCCATTGGGTCTTTCCCGGGTAGTTTTTTTATCGAAGTAATATTTATGAATAATCGGCAACAAATTTTCACTTTGCCGGATTTCCTTAAAAATCGCCGGGTCCTTCTGCTCTATGAAAACATGAATTAAATGTACTTCATCTTCCGTACGCACAAATTCTTTTTTATGATCCCGGTAATAGTTTTCAATCTCTTTCTGAGGAATTTTGTAATCCCGATCCAAACGTTGATCCAGATAGCGCTGGACCAATAAAGCCTTGGCATACTCGTTAACAAAAAAACGCTCCTTCTCATTCAGAGCCATACCCTCTGTCCGGGCCTCCTGATATAGAGCCTCTGTTTCAACCCAATCCGAAATGATACTCTTTTTTAAAGCGAGGGCCACGTCATGATCCAAACCCGGAGGGACGCGGTAACTCAGTTGACTGTTCAATAAATATTGATCATTGACCTGAGCTACCAAATTTTCCGGCAATTCTTTCGGCTTATTACAAGCCCATAAATATAAAATTATTACGAAAAAAGCCATGCCCAACATGTAACGCCCGACATGGCCTTTATGAGTTTGCTCGGTCATTAAATCGCTTCTACTAATTTTTCATTAATTTTGGCAGGGTACTTATCTTTAAGGCTTTTCTCCCAGGCATCACGTAATTCTTTAATCTTTTTATTACGTAACCGTGTTCTGGCCTGGGCATGCGCTTTTTCATAGCTGCGAATGGTTTCCGGATGCATTGTACCCGTTTTAATAACGGCCCATCCGGAGCGATAGTGTACCGGTCCGCCGATTTTATTCACACCAATTTTAAATGCTTCTTTAGAAACCGCGCCGCGTCTGTTCTCAGCCCGGAATCCGACGTACCCTTTTTTCTTCTTGTAAAAATTATCTTCCGTATATTTCTGAGCCAGCTTTTCAAAGTTCCGGCCGGATTTAGCTAACTTGGCAATCTTATCCGCCTTTTTCTTATCTTTAACATAGATTTCCCAGATTTCTATCTCTGCCGGCTGGGTAAAATCTTTCGGATTATCATTATAAAATTTTTTGATTTCATCTTCCGTTACTTTCGCTTTATTAAGTACTTCGGCCTTATAAGCCGCTGAAGCCAGGTTCTGGTTGGCAGCAGCCTTTAATTCCGCTTTAACCTGGGGATCATCGGCAATGCCCCGTTTTTCGGCATCTTTGATCATTAATTCCTGAGATACCATACGATCCACATCCGTATGTAAGGCTTTTTTATTAGTCAGCTTACGACGAAGATAATCAAAACGACGGCCATAATAAATCTGAAACAAATCGTTAAGGGTTAATTGTCCGCCATTCCATCTGGCCAGCACAATCGATTTTTCATCCGCTAAATAATCGGCCGGTTTAAACTTACCGGATTTCTGCTTCTCCTTGGCCAGTTGAACAACTTTGGCAATACCTTCTTCATCCAACTGCTGGTTATATTCTTTTTTCAGATTTTTAGTTAACTTATTCCACATTTTAATGGCGCTATCTTTTTGGGTATAATACAGATTGCGTTTTATTTCCATTTTATGTGCTTCAAAACCCTTTTCGTTAAACTGGGGATTAGGTCGACGGTCTTCGACCTTAATAATATGAAAACCGTACGAGGTCTCCACAGGATCGGAGATTTCACCCGGTTTCATACGAAAGGCCGCTTCCTGAAACGGGCCCACCATCCGGCCCCAGGTAAAATATCCCATTTCACCTTTATTGCTCTTAACCGAGGGGTCATCCGAATATTTTTCCGCCAGATAGGCAAAGCTTTTTCCGCTTTTGGCTTCGGCAGCCACTTTCTGAGCGAGCTTCAAGGCATCTTCTTTAGTACGATTGACACGGCTTCCCCGGGCTCCTTTATAAGCAATTAAAATATGACTGGCCTTCACTTCTTCCTTCTGTTTCTCAAATTGGGCTTTAAGAGCTTCTTCCGGAAAAAGTTTATCCACGATCATTCTTTCAAAGTATTTATTGCCGATAGCCCGACCTCTCTGGACTCGCATTTCACTGATAAAGGACTCCTGTTTATCTAGTCCAAGGTCATAAGCCGCATTTACTTTTTGCAGTTGATTGATCGCCCGTTGCAATTCCATATGTTTGGCCGCGGAATCTACCGTTGTAAAATCGGTCTTTCCGGGGAAACGACGTTGCAACATTTTTGTGAAATCTGTTTTGGTGATTTTAAGGCTACCCACCTTGGCTACCGTATTATCATCCAGACCACAGCTTGCCAAATAAAATAATCCGGATAGTAAAATAGAAATAAGAACTGCTTTTTTGAACATGGTTCCTCCTGGTATATATTTATTTTCAAACTAATGAAGTTACTCAACGCTTGCTATAGATTGCAATATTTTTTTGGCGAAGTCTAGCTTTTCGCCCAATGCCCGGCCAGACAATTGCATTTCTACCGCCAATTCCTTCTGATCCAGAAATTGCACCGGGGCCAATTTTTGATTCATGATGGACGGAATAATTTCCCTATAAAAACCCTCATCCTTTTGCGCTTCTTCAGAGAATATTATTTTAATTTTTTCACCCTTGACTATAACCCGGCCGGCATAGAGTTTTCCGGCCAGCACTTTAATTTCAACGGCCCGCATAAATACTTCCGCTTCCTGCGGTAAAGGCCCGAAACGATCGGTCAATTCCCGGCGAATTTCTTCTATCTGGCTTAACGACGTAAAATTTACTAAACGATGATAAATGGTAATTCGTTCCAATTCACTGGAAATATATGTTTCAGGTATAAACAGATCGAAATCCACATCCAGTTTGGCATCCACATAGGCTTCAGGCTGAAGCGCTTCTTTTTCATCCAAGGTGCCCGATTTTAATTCTCTTACCGCCTCGTCCAAAATGCGGCAATACAAATCAAAACCTACGCTTTGAACAAACCCGCTTTGCTCTCTGCCTAACAGATTCCCCGCGCCGCGTATTTCCAGATCCCTCAAAGCAACTTTATATCCGGAACCTAAATCTGTAAAATCCTGGATAGCGCGCAATCGCTTTCTGGCCACTTCGGTCAGCTTGTTTATCGGCGGTACGAGCAGATAGGCATACGCCTGCCGGGTCGAACGTCCGACCCTTCCCCGCAGTTGATAAAGCTGGGATAACCCGAATTTATCGGCGCGATTTATGATGATTGTATTCACATTGGGTATATCCAGACCGTTTTCTATGATCATACTGGCCAAAAGGATGTCATATTTTTGATCCATAAAATCGAGCATGACCTTCTCCAGGCGGCGCTCCGGCAACTGTCCGTGACCTACGGCGATTCGCGCTTCGGGGACAATTTGACCCAGGGCCTCCTTTATGGCCCCAATGGTCTGCACCCGGTTATGTACAAAATAGATCTGTCCGCCGCGCTGTATTTCCCGGGTGATAATATAGCGCAACTTTTCATCATCCCAATGCATAATTTCCGTATGAACCGGCAAGCGATTAGCCGGAGGTGTATCGATATTGGACAGATCCCGGGCTCCCATGAGGGCCATATGTAGCGTTCGGGGAATGGGTGTGGCCGTCATGGAAAGGATGTCCACAGACAGACGGTATTCTTTCAATTTTTCCTTCTGCTTGACTCCGAAACGCTGCTCCTCATCGATGATCAATAAACCCAGATCCTTAAAATGTATATCGTCTGACAAAAGACGGTGGGTGCCGATCACCAGATCAATTTGACCCGTGGCCAGACCATGCACGATTCGCTTTTGCTCTTTGGCGGTGCGGAAGCGATTCAGCATCTCCACAACAACCGGAAACTCCTTCAGGCGTTGACTAAATGTCTGATGGTGCTGGAAAGCCAAAATGGTTGTAGGCACCAGAACGGCAGCCTGTTTACCGTCCATAATGGCTTTAAACGCGGCACGCAGGGCCACTTCGGTTTTCCCGAAACCTACATCCCCACACAGCAAACGGTCCATAGGTTGCTCATTCTCCATATCCCGCTTAACGGCAGAAATGGATATCAGCTGATCCTCCGTTTCCTCGAAGGGAAAGGAAGCTTCCAGTTCCTTTTGCCAGTGCGCATCCTCAGAAAAAGCGTGTCCGCCCTGAGCCTTCCTGGCCGCATAAATTCGAATCAGTTCGGCAGCTACCTTTTTAAGAGATTCCCTGGTTCTGGCTTTGGTTTTTTCCCACTCCTTACTGCCTAATTTGGTCAGTTTAGGCGTTACCCCTTCTTCCGAACTAAATTTCTGGACCCTGTTTAACCGATCGACCGTCACATAAAGATAATCGTTATTCTCATAACCTATCTTAATACACTCTTTGGTATTTCCGCCGAAATCGACCCGCTCCATGCCAAGGTATTTTCCAATCCCATAATCGACATGTACCACGTAATCGTACACATTTAAACCGCTCAATTGACGCAGGTATGCACCGCTTTTAAAGCGACGGTAGGTGCGGCGACGCTTGAAACGGTTGAAGATTTCATGATCCGTCAGAACTTGCAGATGTAGCTCCGGAATGATGAATCCGTTATGTACGGGTCCTGAAACAATCTTACCGTTAAACGGCACCGATTCTTCATCGAGGATATCTTCGAGACGTTCGCTTTGCTCTTTGGTCGAGGTTTGAATAATAATCTGAGGATTGGGTCTGATCCCGGCCTGCTTTTGAATATACTCCAGAAAAAGCTTCAGACTGCCGTTAAAATCCGGATGACTTTTGGTACCAAAGTCGATGACTGCTTTGCTATTGGTCTGTACTAACCCCGTTTCACACCAGGCATGCTGCTTTTTTAAAGAGGTCAAATCGGATACCGAAAAATAGCGTTCCTGCGGTGCCGAATCTTCTATACCCTCGGCGATTCGAAGCTCATACTGGCTGCGGGCCCTGTCCTGCCACTCTTCCATCTTCTGCTCGGCGAGTGCCTCATCTTCGATAAAGAGAATGGCCGAGTCGGGAAGAAGGTCCCCGATAAAGGCCTTCCTTGTCGCAGATTGAAACAAATTCGGCAAGATCAGCAATTCATCCAGTATTTCTGTGGAGCGTTGGGAAAATACATCGAATTTACGGATTGACTCGATACGGTTTCCAAAAAATTCGATCCGAACGGGTTCTTCACAGCTCCAGGCAAAAATATCGATGATGCCGCCACGCACACTGAAATCACCCACCTGCTGTACTACATCTTCCCGTTTTAAGCCCATACGGCTTAATGCCGGTATCAATTTATCAAATGATATGGATATTCCGGTTTTTAAATAGATCTGCTGGTCTACGAATTCTTCGGCCACAGGCAAAGGCTCTGCCAAACCCTGCGGGGTGGTCACAATGATCCAGGGTTCGTCCAAAATCATTTTTTGCATGGCTTCCATGCGCAGACTGATCAGACTGGGACTCGTCTCCTGATCGGCATAAGGTTCAAATTCCAGAGCCGCTAAAAATCCCACCCGATTCGCCCCGACGATCATTTCCAGATCATCACGCATCCGTTCCGCCGAATCCTGATCGGAGGATAGATAGAGAACCGGACGCCGGATTTGTTCCGCAAAATATGCAGCAATAAAGGCCCGGAAAGAACCGGCCACCCCCTTCAGGTGGAGCGGTTTATCGGAACGGATATCCTGGTTAAGCTGATCAAATTGGGAAAGAGAATAAATTTTTGTTTTGAGATTGTTCATGGAAGTAAAAACAATACGTTAATTTTTACGGGAGGTTTTGAGCTGCTTAAGTTCCGTGATATAGCGTCCTTCGGGATATTTCATACGCAGTTGATCATAATACTTATCAAAAACATCTTCCCGCCCCAGATGGAAGAAGGAAGCCGCTGTTAAAAATCCGACCGTTTCCATGTCGAAAAAATTAGGGTCATTGCTGGTAACCGCTTCACACAAGTTGATGGCGTTCAGATACTGTTTACGCTGAAAGGCAATGAAAGCCAGACCGAACAGACCCGTGGCCTTACGCAGAGCATCCGGTGCATTTTCCAACAACTCCTCGAAAATCTTTTCGCTCTGTTCGAGCTCATTGGCGTAATAAAATACAAACCCTTTGTAAAAGAGCGTCGACAGCCAGTAATCCTTGCGATTCTGGTAAAAGAAGGCCTCTACTTCCCGGAATAATTGTCCCGCCTTCTCATATTGCTGATGCTTAAAGTAGAGTTTGGCCAGTTCATACAAGGCATACTGTTGCTTTTCGGAAGAATGTTCCAATTGGAGAGACCGTTCCAGATTTTCGACTGCTTTTTGGTCCTCGTTTAGCTGAAGATAGGTAAAACCCAGCAGGCGGTACAGTTCCTCTTTAGACCGGTACTGTGGGTAATAATTGAGGGCATTTTCTACGGCCTCGATCACCTGTTGATACGCTTTTTGCTGGTAAAAAATATTAGATAATTCAGCCCATATAAATCCACGCTCTTTGTCACTCGGGTCTTCACTCAATGCTTGTAAATAAGCTTCTTTTGCTTTTTCAAAGTTTTGATCGTTTACATATTTACGGGCCATTTCCAGCGATGATTGATGTTCCATTATCCTACCTGATTTTATTCAATTCGAGCGGTTAAAATAAACAGAATGTAAAGGGAATGGCAAATTTATTTTTCAGGTCTTTCAAATTTATCGCTAGATCCGAATTATGAATATTTTCGGATGGCCCTATCTAATCGGCACAGCGTGTTCAATGCATAAAATTATAGATCGCTATTTTACACTTTACAAGTCCGGATTTTCAGGCAAAGGCCAGATCGATCAGTTCATCGACCTCTTTGATAAAATGAAATTGCATACCGGCGATATTTTTCCTTGGAATCTCTTCCAGGTCCTTCTTATTTTTTAAAGGCATAATAACCGTTTCGATGCCCGCCCGTTTGGCGGCCAGAACCTTTTCACGAATACCACCGACCGGTAAAACCATCCCCCGCAGGGTAATCTCTCCGGTCATGGCCAAATTGTCTTTCAGGCAGCGTCCGGTATATAGCGAAAACAAAGCGGAAAACATGGTGATTCCCGCGCTCGGCCCGTCTTTGGGAATAGCTCCGGCCGGAACGTGAATATGGGTGTCGTATTTTTCATGAAAATCTTCTTCGATACCGTATTTCTCGGCATTACTGCGCAGATAGCTCAAGGCCGCCGATGCCGATTCTTTCATTACTTCGCCCAGTTTACCGGTAAGCACCAGGTTTCCCTTGCCTTTCATTTTGGTAGCCTCGATAAACAGAATATCACCGCCTACCGGTGTCCAGGCCAGTCCGGTGGCCACACCGGGTTTGGCAACACGCTCTGCTACTTCCGAAAAGAAACGCTCCGGCCCTAAATAACGGGCTACCGTTCCGGCTGTAATTCTGCGCCTGCTGGTTTTCTTATCCACGATTTCTTTGGCCACACCACGCACAATAGAGGCAATCTCACGCTCCAGATTTCGGACCCCGGCTTCCCGCGTATATTTATTGATAATGGTGCGGATGGCCGATCGGCTGAAGGTGATTTGTTCTGTGGTTAAGCCGTGATTCTCTATCTGTTTCGGCACCAGGTAACGCTCGGCAATCTGAATCTTTTCCTCTTCGATATAACCGTTAATCTCAATGATTTCCATGCGGTCCTGTAAAGCGGGAGGAATGGGATCCAGCACATTAGCCGTGGCGATGAACATCACTTTGGATAAATCAAAAGGAACTTCCAGGTAGTGATCGGTAAAGGAAAAATTCTGCTCCGGATCGAGTACTTCCAGCAGGGCGGAAGAAGGATCGCCTCGGAAATCCATACCCAGCTTATCGATTTCATCCAACATGAGGACCGGATTATTGGAGCCGACTTTTTTAATTTCCTGAATAATCCTGCCCGGAAGGGCACCGACATAGGTACGGCGATGACCGCGGATTTCGGCCTCATCCCGCACGCCGCCTAAGGACATACGCGAAAATTTACGGTTCAAAGCCCGGGCAATCGATTTGCCCAGACTGGTTTTACCCACTCCCGGAGGACCTACAAAGCATAGGATGGGACCTTTCATGTTGGTTTTTAACTGACGAACCGCAAGGTACTCTAAAATTCGTTTTTTAACTTTCTCCAGACCGTAATGATCCTCATTCAATATCTTTTCCGCTTTTTTTACATCCAGTCTGTCCCGGGTGCTCTTTTTCCACGGCACTTCCAGCAGCCAGTCGAGATAGGTACGGGAGACCGTATATTCGCTGGCCATGGGAGACATCTTTGATAAACGATTCAGTTCTTTCTCGGCCACTTTTCTGACTTCGTCCGGCATCCTTGTTTTCTCCAGCCGTTCCCGTAATTCATCTATTTCGGAACTGACATCTTCATATTCACCCAGTTCCTTTTTAATGGCTTTTAGTTGTTCGCGCAGAAAATACTGGCGTTGTGTTTTATTGAGCTCTCCCTGAACATCGGACTGAATCTTTGAACCCAATTCCAGAATTTGCAGCTCTTTATTCAGCAAATAGTTCACTTTTTTCAGCCGCTCTTTCACATCGCGGGTTTCCAATACCTGCTCTTTGTCGGCAATATTAAAATTCACCTGAGCGGCCACAATATCGGCCAGAGCTTCGGGCTCTTCCGTATTGAGAATCATTACCCGGTGCTCATTGGTTAAATAGGGGGAATAATCGGCGATTTTCTGGAATACGTTCTTAACATTGGTAACCAGGGCTTCCACTTCCACATCATTTTCAAACTCATCGGGCATTTGCTGAACCACCCCTTCGAAATAGGGTTCCGTCTTCTGCATCTCAATTAATTTGAAACGGTATAATCCCTGAACGATCAATTGCTCACTTCCGTCCGGCATCTTGAATTTCTTCAAAATCATGGCCGCCGTACCCCATGTATACAGGTCTTCCAAAACAGGGTCTTCTACCCGGCCGTCGCGCTGAGCAATAAGCCCAAGTACTCTGTTTTCTTCACTAAGTTCTTCCAACAGTTTAAGCGATTTATCCCTGCCCACCGCCAGGGGTATGACCTGATGCGGAAAAACTACCGTATTCCGCAAAGGCATGATAGGCAGCACTTCCTGGGATTCCGGATATACTTTAATTAATTCAGACAACGTCGGCTCCTTATAATTTCCACAAATTCTTCTTGATACCGATCTGTAACGGTGGCAGAAATTGGGAGATGTAATCTTCGTCATTTCCCGCTACGGGTCGGTATAATTCTCCAAATAAAATGGCTCGTTCCGCCCGGGCAGTAAGCCCGTCCAGACCTTAAGAGCCCTTTATATCCGACTATATAGTAACAAAATATGTACCAATTACTTTCCAAGCAACAATAACTTATTAAAAAACAAGTTGCTGAGCACATTTTTCACCTAAAATACAAAATTTACCACCTGGCAATAATGGCGCAGGTCTGTTCAGATATTGGCAGATACGGCGTATATGGCAGTAATAATCAAGTCTCCGGGCTTTTCCCTGAAAAATGAGAATTGCCTTGCCCCAAATAACCTGCAATATTTAACTTACTACAAAGTAAATACCATTTATTGCACAAAAGGAGCGCCCAGATGCATACTTTAAAAGATTTACTTAATATTGCCATTCAAGCCGAAGTTAATGCCCAAGAATTATATGCCAGGGGCCAGGAAATTGCCGGAGACACGGAAACGAAAAACTTTCTGAACCGTCTCTATAAAGAAGAAATCCAGCACGAAAAGATGCTTTACAATATCCGGGAAACCGGCTTGTATGATGTGGATGTGGAAATTAAAGACGAGAGTTTATTCGCAACAACTTTAGGTGCGCATGGCGGTGAAAATGTGAACTATGAAGAAAGCTGGGATATCCGCAAGATCCTCGATGTAGCTCTGAAGCGTGAATTCACCGCCCGAAAACGCTACGAATCTGCCGCCGAATCGGTTGAAAATACAGAACTTAAGGAGTTATTCCGTAATCTGGCCAAAGAGGAAGAAAATCACCACCGCACTGTGGATAAACAGTATCGCCTGCTCACCGGTTTAATGGGTGATGAAATCTGAAAATCAGGACACTTAAGAAAGAGACTCAACAAAATTCAGATAGGACCGGTAGCGCAAGGGATGGATGAGTCGCTCTTCCACCGCTTTTTTTACGGCACATTGCGGTTCGCTGATATGCAAACAATCCGCAAATTTACAATCGGAGGCATACTCTTCAAATTCGGGAAAATAATTTCGGGCTTCGCTACGATGCACATCAATAAAATCCACAATTTTAATACCCGGTAGATCGATAACCTCTGTAGACTCATCCAATTTGTAGATCTTCACCCGGGAAGTCGTATGCTTCCCTTTGCGGGTCGTTTCGCTTACCTCATTAACCCTTAATTGCAGATCCGGAGCAACGGCATTGAGTAAACTGCTTTTGCCTACTCCGGAATGGCCGGTCAGGGCGCTGCGTGCCCCCCTCAATTCTCTATCCAATTCATTCAGTCCCTGTCCGCTCTTGGCCGAAGTGAGAATCGTATGGTAACCAAGCCGCTCGTACATATTAAAAATCTCATTAGCCCGGGTTTTATCCTGGAGCAAATCGGTTTTATTTAATACAACAATCGGTCGGATGTCTTCAATTTCGGCAAGAATAAGAAAACGATCGATAAGGCCTGTTTTTAAAGGCGGGGAAATAAAGGAAGCAGCAATGACCAGTTGATCGATATTGCGGGCTAGTTTACGCACATAAGGCAAATGGCGTTCGAGAAATTTCGGTGTTCCGTCCCGATGTAACATATCCTGTTTCTGCTTCAGGTCTGTTTTGGAGCGCAGATAATAATGAATCTTCTTCTTCTGTCTCTTACTCAAACGTCCCATTAATAAGTCACAACCCGGTCCCGTTTCACAGACTGGTTTTATCCAGATACTGAAGTATTAAGGGTTCCTTCTCCACGGGCTGATTGGAATAGGTAAGCGCTTCGGCCAAACGCCGTTTGGCTTCTTCCAGTACCTGCTTCTTATCGGCGTAAATCGTCATTAACGGTTGCCCTTTGCTGACTTTTTCTCCGGTCTTGGCCTGAAGCAGAATACCCGCCTTGGGATCGATGATATCCCCGGCTTTTAAACGACCGGCCCCTAAAAGGACAGAAGTCAGTCCAACCTGCAGAGAATCTATTTCAGCCAGATAGCCATCCTTTTCCGCGACAACCTCTTCCTTGTATTTTGGTTTATCATAGTTCTGGGGACGCTCGACCATCTGCACATCGCCTTCCTGGCCGGCCACAATTTCTAAGAATTTCCGCCAGGCTTTCCCGGATGAAATCATCTCCCGGGATAGAGCCACTCCTTCTTCAACCGAGCCCGCCTTTTTGCCGAGATAGATCATGGCCCCGCAAAGCTGATGAGTCACTTCCATCAAATCCTCAGGCCCCTTACCGTGCATTGCCTCAATGCATTCCACCACTTCCAGCCAGTTACCCACAGCCTTCCCCAGCGGTTCATTCATGTTGGTGATAAAAGCCACCGTCGGTTTGTTGAATTGCTCTCCCACGGAAATCAATTGTTTCGCCAATGCCACCGAGTTCTCATGCGATTGCATAAATGCGCCACGGCCGGTCTTTACATCCAATACCAAGGCATCGATCCCTTCGGCCAGTTTTTTACTCATAATGCTACCCGTGATCAACGGAATCGACTGAATGGTGGCCGTTACGTCGCGCAGAGCATACATTTTTTTATCCGCAGGACAAATCTCCGGTGTCTGGCCAATGAGGCAAACCCCTGTTTGTTCGATTTTACGGGCATATTCTTCTATTGTATAATCTACCCGAAAACCCGGAATACTTTCCAGTTTGTCCAGTGTACCGCCGGTATGTCCCAGGCCTCTTCCGGAAATCATGGGCACAGAGACACCGGCAGCAGCCACAATCGGAGCCAGAATCAATGAGACCTTGTCTCCGACTCCTCCGGTACTGTGCTTGTCCACCTTTACATTCTTAATCTTACTTAAATCGACCACCTCACCCGAATGAAGCATGGTTTTGGTCAGGGCCATGGTCTCTTCGGCACTCATTCCCCGTAAATAGACGGCCATTAACCAGGCCGACATTTGATAATCGGGAACAGAACCGTCGGCAAAGCCTAAGACCATATATTTTATTTCATCTTCCGATAAGGGTAATCCATCCCGTTTTTTACTGATAATTTCGTAAGCAGTCATTTATTTCCTTACGTTTGATTTTCCTGAGTTTAATAAGCGGTAGAAGCCGGCTGCTGCTTATTATTGGCTACAATCGCCACACTGGCACTGGCTCCGATGCGGGTGGCGCCGGCTTCCACCATTTTACAGGCTTCTTCGTAAGAATGCACTCCGCCACTGGCTTTCACCCCCATTTGTGAACCCACCGCTTCACGCATCAAGGCCACATCGGCTACCGTAGCTCCGCCCTTACTGAATCCGGTAGACGTTTTTACAAAGTTGGCTCCGGCATGTTTTGCAATCACACAGGCTTTTACTTTTTCTTCGTCCGTAAGCAGACACGTTTCGATGATAACTTTGACAATATGGCGGTGAGCGGCCCGTACCACGGCACGGATATCACGCTCCACCAGTTCGTAGTCACCGCTTTTTAAAGCGCCTATATTGATTACCATATCCACTTCATCCGCGCCGTTCTCGATAGCCAGTTTGGCCTCGGCCGCTTTAATTTCGGGAAAAGTAGAGCCGAGAGGAAAGCCGATCACCGTACATACTTTCGGTTCATAACCGCGTAATTTTTTATAAGCCAAAGGTACCCAGGTGGGATTTATGCATACCGAAGCAAAGTGATACTCTTTGGCTTCATGGCAAATTGTTTCAATATCCCGAGCAGTGGCTTCCGGTTTAAGCAGGGTGTGATCAATCCAGCGTGCCAGTTCATATTTGGGAGGGCAGGTCGGTCCCACCGCCCCAACCCGGCTGGCCCCATAGGTAATCAGCTCGTTGGCCGCATCATAGGAGAAGGGACGAACCGTTAAATTTTTGTCGGCAATTACCTGCGAGATAATGCTTTCGATGACTTCACTGGTAATAGTAGACATGTCTATACCTTTTGTTTATTGTTTTTCTCTTGCATCTCATCCATTTGGATGCCATCGATTACGGCTGTAATCACGGCCTGCACCGGTATCTCCTTATCTTCGAAAATAATCCGGGCCGAACCTCCTTCCCGTAAAATAAGAACCCGGTCGCCGCTGCCGGCCTGTACGGTATCCAGTGCCAAAAACGCGTCGCCCTGTGGCCGTCCATCCAAATTTAAAGGCTGAACGATCATCAATTTCTTTCCCTTGAAATGATCGTTTTTAACCGTAGAAACAATATCACCGATAACCCTACAGATCAACATGGTATCCTACCGAATCGATTTAATTTCATCCATAAAACGTTTTCCCAAAGATTTCGCTTCTTCGACGTTCGGTGCCTCCGAGATTACACGAATAATGGGTTCCGTATTGGATTTACGCAAATGTACCCAACTGTCCTCAAAATCGATCTTCACTCCGTCCAGATGATCCTGGGGCAAATCGCT
>JALSTK010000015.1 GCA_026983775.1 Calditrichia bacterium | reverse complement strand
TCGGCTCAATGAAGATGAAAAATCCAAGTTATCCTTTTTATTATCTTTAAAAGCGGCTCTTCAAAACCATAAAATTATTATCAGAGGTTTCAGTGACCGCACCGGTTCCGAATCTGTCAACAAGAAAATTTCCGAAGAACGGGCCCGAAGCGTAAAATTATATTTAGAACAGATGGGATACACTGCCGATCAGATCGAAATTGTAGCCATGGGCAGCACCCATCCGGAATTCTCCACGGATTATCCAAATAACCAGGCCAAGAATCGACGGGTCACCTTAGAGATCAGATGAGTGCACGTATGGAATCATCCAATTTAATTAAAAAGAAAATTTGCCTCCTCGGCTCGTTTGGAGTGGGCAAAACCAGTTTGGTACGACGTTTCGTATTCGACGAATTTAAAGACAATTATCTTTCGACGATCGGCGTAAAAGTCACAGAAAAAATAGTAGCCCCTGTTCTCGATAGCAATCACAAGCCGATCCAATATAAATTTCTGATTTGGGATATTGAGGGTCACGATAAATTCAATACCATGATTAGAAATTACTACCTGGGAGCTTCCGGGGGGATCTTCGTAGCCGACCTGACCCGCCCGGAATCCGTGCAGACCCTGAAGAAAACCATTGCAGTTTTTCAAGAGATAAATCCCCGGGCCTGTCTCACCCTCGCCGCAAATAAAAGGGACCTGTATGAGGAAAATTCCGAAGAAAGTATAAAAATATTGCGGCAAATAGATAATTTAAAAATCCATTATCTGCTGACCAGCGCTAAAACGGGATACAATGTGGAAAAACTATTTTATTATCTGGCTAATCGACTATGAACAATACTTGTGAAGAAATCCTCACCATACAGGGTTATGGACTGGCCTATTTGTCGGCAGACCGTATAATAATTTCACACAATTCCACTTTTTCAGGATTTGCCGGACAACACCTGGACGAAAGCCCCTTTATAGAGAATATAATCCCGGAAGTTTTTGGTTTGGAAAAACCTTTGGCCAAAGTGGCTTCCGGAGAGGAAAAATACCTTATTCTGGAAAATGTGAGCCGTCAAATCGACGAGAGCAGGGAACTCTTCCTCAATATCTCATTTTTCCATTTATCCGATCAATCCAGGCCGCTGCTCTGTCTGATCCAGGATGTAACGAATTCTGCTCTGCAAAAACAAAAAATCATCCAACAAAAACATGAAATCAATCTTTTGAAACATCTCAGTGAGACCAGAAAAAAATTTCTGTCATCCAGTCTCTTAGGCAATTCACCGCCCATTAAAGAGATACGAAGATTAATTGGAAAGATAGCACTAATACCTAACTCCACCGTACTCTTGCTGGGTGAAAGCGGGACAGGAAAAAATTTAGCCGCTCAGGTGATCCATTATGGATCCCGCTCATCGGATGCCAATTTTGTTGAGATCAATTGTGCGGCTATTCCCGAGAATTTGCTGGAATCCGAACTTTTCGGTTATGAAAAAGGGGCTTTTACCCATGCGATAAAGAGTAAACCCGGTCTGCTTGAGGAGGCCAATGGCGGAACCCTCTTTTTGGATGAAATTGCCGAGATGCCGCTCACCCTGCAATCCAAATTACTCTCGGTACTTGAAAGCCGTAGATTCCGTCGTTTGGGAAGTAACCGGGAACAGGAAGTCCATTTCCGCCTGATTGCCGCCACGAACCGCAATCTTCCTCAAAGAATTTCCGAAGGTAAATTTAGAGAAGACCTCTATTACCGATTAAATGTAATATCCATCGAATTACCTCCCCTTCGCAAAATGGGGCAGGATATTCTGCTGATCGCCGGACATTTTATCGAGGTTTTTAACCTTGAATTCAAAAAGGAAGTACAGGGCTTTACGGCGGCTGCCAGGCAGAAGTTGCTAAAACACACCTGGCCTGGTAATGTACGTGAATTGAGCAATTGCATCGAGCGGGCCATGATCTTTAGCGAGAAAAATATGATTGAAGAAGGTGAATTGGTTTTTTCAAAAGAATCCGTGAATCTCTCTTCCCGTTGGCAGATTCCTGCCACGGGTATCGATCTGGAAGAGGTTGAGAAACAATTGATTCTCTCGGCATTGGAAAACAGTAACGGCAATAAGAGTCAGGCCGCCCGGTTATTGGGTCTTAGTCGCGATACCTTACGTTATCGGCTGGAAAAATATCAGATTGACTGAATATATTTCCCGATAAGATCTGAGTCACTGAAACGATGCGTCATTTAACCGAAAGATCGGTTAATTCACCCACAATCTGTCAAAACAAATCTGCCGTTTTTCCATAACTTATTGTTTTAATAAGACTTCCATACCATGGCACACTACTTGTATTATTGCGGTTTAATTCAAATCTTTAAAATTTTAAAGGAAGCAGGTTTGTCTATTCAATATATTCAAAACGAGCTGCAAAAAGTTCTTGTTCAGAACCTTTCACCTAAAACTTTCCATGAACAATTACTTTTTCTTCTGGACCACCAATTGTTCCCCTATATATCCGGAAGTAATAATCAGATGTACTTTATGGTGATCCGGGATGAGCTTACAAATTATTTTACAGAAAGGCAGGATCTGGCCGAATCGGTCTTCTTTGAATTATGGCAATCCCCCAAGTCGGTATTACAATGGCTGATCACCTGTCTTTTGCCGATCATTCTCGATAAAAAGAAACAACTAACGGACCAGATCAGAAATATCATTACTTTGAATCATAACCCGCTTCCTCTGGAATTTTTAGCGTTTTACCTTGCTTCTAGTTATAATACCTTGTCGATTCTGCCTGTCTCTGATTTTCTGATCTTAGCGGGCAGTGATGAAAAATATGATCGATATGTTATAACTCTAACCATGATGTATCTGAGGTCTGAGAAAGTTACATCAGTCCTGAAGGATCTATTAAAAATATTGGAAAATGATCCGTCTGAATTAGTCCGATCCGCCGTATCCAGGGCTTTAAAAAAAGTAGTTCCTGTTAAACCATATAGATCGGTGAGTTTCGGTTGACACAATTTAAAATTTTATCCATGATGAGTGAGCACAGATGACTGTTACATGTCCTGAATGCGGGAAGGTGCAGCACATAGTCCCCAATAAACTATTAGGTGATTATTATAGATGTGAATATTGCCATAAACTGGTTCGTTGGAATCATAAAGAAATAAGGAGGAAGACTACCGAAAAAATTTATTCTATCAGGAGAAAATGAGCATTGGAGAGCGATACCCTTAGGTTGTCCGCTTTCGTTTGAATTGTTAAAACCAATGGCACAGAAATTGTACTAAATTATTTACTTTTTCACTAACTCAATCATTTATAAGGAGGTTTTATGAAACATTTATTCATCATTATTTTAACCGTTTTCCTGTTGGCATCGCTTAGTTTTGCGGATGAGACCGCCGGTAAATTCGGCATCGGAATAAAAGGCGGGGCCACAAAATACTACGGTGATCTGGACAAGGCCAAGTTCGCCAGTTATTATGATATTTATGCCAACTGGTGGATCAGCAATGTAGTCGGTCTGGGATTCAATTACGGTAAAGGTTATTTAACGGCCAATGAAGATGCTCTTTATTTTAAAACAGATGAATGGAATTATTCGTTTTTGCTTAAGATTAAAGTTATACCCTCTTCCCGTTTAAACCCCTATCTGGCCGTCGGTTTCGAATGGTTCGATATCGATCCTAAAACACGAAGCGGCCACCGCCTTCCGGAATTTACAGCAGGAATAAATTCCGGCGATTATAAAAAAGTAAATAATGCCGTGCCCTTTGGTCTGGGATTCTCCTATTTCCTTAGTGAACGTATTGCCGTCGATGCCGAAGCGCTGCTTCACTATTCCTTTATCGACTATGTGGATGGCTATAAACAGGGAAGTAAGAATGACAATTGGGTCTCCGCTGCCGTCGGTTTATCTTTGAATCTCGGTAAAGCGAAAGATACGGATGGTGACGGTATTCCCGATAAGATCGACAAAGACCCTCTGCATCCTGAAGATTTTGATGGTTTCCAGGATAAGGACGGCGCTCCGGATCTGGACAATGATAATGACGGTATTCCGGATCAGTTGGATCAGGCGCCTTTGCAGGCGGAAGACCATGATAATTACATGGATAAAGACGGGGTTCCCGATCCTGATAACGATGGTGACGGTATTCCCGATATTAAGGATAAATGTCCGGGAACGGATTCTACGGTAGCCAACGGAATCGATACCAAAGAAGATATGGATGGTTTCCAGGATGAGGACGGATGCCCGGATGCGGACAATGACAACGACGGTATTTTAGATATAAACGACAAGTGCCCCAATCAAGCTGAAACCATGAACGGTTATGAAGATAAAGACGGTTGTCCGGATAAAAAGCCGGAAGTAGCCGTAGAAAAGGGTCAGGCCATCGTACTGGAAGGGGTTACTTTTGCCAGCGGAAGTGCCAAACTAACGCAGAATTCGAAAAGCATTCTTAACAAAGTTGTCCGCACTTTAACGGACAATCCGGAAATCGAAGTCGAAATTCGCGGTTATACGGATAACAGAGGGAGCTCCAAGGTCAATATGAATCTATCCCAGCGTCGTGCCAACGCGGTAAAAGATTATCTGGTTCAGAACGGCATCGATGCCAGCCGGATTCAAGCGATCGGTTATGGTCCGGCCAATCCGATTGCTCCTAACAATACCCGTGCCGGACGGGCTAAAAACAGAAGAATCGA
This sequence comes from Calditrichia bacterium, assembly GCA_026983775.1. Lineage (GTDB taxonomy): Bacteria > Calditrichota > Calditrichia > Calditrichales > Calditrichaceae > JALSTK01. Next base: position 18,720 of record JALSTK010000015.1, on the reverse strand, counting down.
GTTTTACAGAGTAAAATAACGATCCGGGTGGCGGTGTGGCCTTTACATCGCCACCTTTTTTTACTTATAATCCCAGGAATAAATATTTTGTTGATTACGTTAGCAGCCATAGTTAATTTATTTTATAATCTAAAAGCCAATCAACAAAACGCAGGAAAGAAAAATGGAAAATTTACAGTATTACTATGAAAAGGCCTATGATTTAGTGATCTCGATTGTCCCCCAGCTTTTGTGGTCGATTGTGATTCTCCTTGTCGGATTCTGGATTATTAAGCTGATAATCAAGGTTATGCACAAGGGTATGACACGGGCCAAAATGGACGTTTCACTGCAGAAATTTTTGGAAAGCCTAACTAATATCGTTTTAAAAATTCTCTTGTTAATCAGTGTTGCTTCCATGTTGGGAATAGCCACCACATCTTTTGTGGCCATCATCGGCGCAGCAGGACTGGCCGTGGGTTTGGCCCTGCAAGGCAGTCTCGCTAATTTTGCAGGCGGGGTCTTAATCCTGATTTTTCGACCGTTTCGGATCGGCGAGGTAATTGAAACTCAGGGATTTATCGGAAAAGTGGAAGAGATTCAGGTTTTTAATACGGTTTTGAAGACACCCGATAATAAGACTATCATAATTCCCAACGGCCCGCTGTCCAATGGGAGTATTGTAAATTATTCTACGGAAACAAATCGCCGGGTGGATATGACCTTCGGTATCGGCTACGAAGACGATATTTCCAAAGCTAAGGCGATCCTGAAACAGTTAGTTCAGCAGGATCCCCGTGTCCTGAAACAACCTGAAGCGCAGGTTTTGGTTTCCGAATTAGCCGACAGTTCCGTCAATTTTGCGGTCCGGGCCTGGGTGAAGGGTTCCGATTACTGGGATTTGTATTTTGACATGCAGGAAAAGGTAAAAACGACTTTTGATAAAGAAAATATATCCATTCCTTTTCCGCAACAAGATGTACACCTATTTCAAAATAAACAAGATTAAATCACCAACCATCTAACTATCTGGAGAAAAAAAATGTCTATGATGAAAGAATTTAAAGAATTTGCCATGCGTGGGAATGTGGTGGATATGGCAGTCGGTATTGTGATAGGGGGCGCTTTCGGTAAGATTGTCAGTTCCTTTGTAAAGGATGTGCTCATGCCGCCGATCGGTCTGTTACTGGGTGGATTGGATTTCAACGATCTGGCCGTTACCTTAAAGGCTGCCGTGGGTGATACTCCGGCCGTAATGCTTCGTTACGGGGCGTGGATCAATACGATCATTGATTTCATTATCATTGCCTTCGCCATCTTTCTGGTCATCAAAGCGATGAACAGTATGAAGAAGAAAGAAGAACCGGCACCTGCCGCTGCACCGACTACCAAGGAATGTCCCTATTGCCATACGCAAATTCCTATCAATGCCACCCGCTGTCCCCATTGTACGTCGCAGTTGGAGGCATAAATAGTTTTACCACAGAATACAGTGGATCGGAATGATCCACTGTAAATTTATTTAAAAAGAAGAATAACCATGTCGATAAAGCGAATCTATATATTTATTTTGGGCCTGATTGTTTTAACTACCCTTTTTATGCCGGGCTGCGCTGAACTTAATCAATTGATAGAAACGGCAAATGTCCGCGAACCGGATGTAAAGGTAGCGGATGTTAAAATCGGATCTTTTACCTTTAAAAAAGTTAATCTTGTCTTCGATATTGACATTTCAAATCCTAATTCTTTGGGCATCGATTTGAACGGCTTTGATTACAACTTTTTATTGAACGATCATTCTTTCCTCAAAGGGGAACAAAATCAACCGCTCAAAATCCTTGCCAACGGTAAATCTTCCGTGAAGGTTCCTGTTTCATTAACTTTTGATGAAGTTTACAAAGCCTATAAGAATTTGGTTAATCAAGACAGCATTCATTACTCTTTTAAAAGCGGTCTTAAATTTAAGTTACCCATCCTGGGAGTGACCCGGATTCCCGTATCTAAAAGCGGAACTCTACCCAATGTAAAAATCCCGGCTGTATCCTTAAGGGGCATTAAATTAAATCATCTAGGCTTCACTTCAGCGGACCTGGAGGTAGAAATCTCTGTAAAGAATCCGAACAACTTCGGATTAAATCTGGATCATTTCAATTACCATCTTAATGTGGCGGGACAGGAATGGGTAACCGGAATAAAGAGTAAGGAAATTCAATTATCCGAAAAGAAAACCGGCGATATCTCAATTCCGGTTTCATTGAATTTTTTGCAAATGGGCCAATCAATTTTAAATATATTAACATCGGATCAGGCTCTGAACTATCAATTTTCGGGGAGCACGGATATTCTGACCACGCTTCCCTTATTGGAAAAATATAAATTACAGTTTAAAAAATCCGGACAAACTAAACTACTTAAATAAATAAAAGGAGGAGTTCTATGAAACACCCAATTACAATTTTAACTTTAGGCATTCTGCTAATACTGAGTACTTTTGTACTTGCCCAGGATAAAAAAGAGAAGCCCAAATTAGGCTGGCATAAAGAAGCTGTGGGTATCTTGAATTTCACCCAGAACAACTTTGACAACTGGTCCCAGGGTGGTGAAAATTCACTTTCCTGGCAGATGGACTTCAACGGTAAATTCAATTATGAACAGGAAAAATATTCCTGGGCCAATGGCATTAAACTTTCTTATGGAAAAACAAAAGTCGGCGATGCCGAAGCAAAAAAATCTGCCGATGAAATTAAATTGGAAAGCGTTTATACCTATAAAATGAATATTTATGTCAATCCGTATGTAGCCGTTACGGGTCTGACTCAGTTCACCGACGGTTATGCGTATACGGATTCATCGAAAACAGTGATATCCAGTTTCATGGATCCCGGATATTTTACTCAGAGTGCCGGTCTTGGATACCAACCGACAACCTATCTAAAGACTCGTCTCGGGGCAGCGTTAAAAGAAACAATGGCCGATAAGTTTGCCGCCACATACAGTAAAGGAGAGAAAACACGGGTGGAGGCTGGCGCAGAATCGGTGACCGATGTTAACCTTAAAGTTGCAGAAAATATCCTTTATACTTCCAAGCTGGAACTATTTTCAAATCTCAAAGGATTTAATGAGATCGATGTAAACTGGGATAATATGTTTACCTCAAAAATTTCAAAATATATCGGCGTAAGTTTTAATGTAAAGCTATTTTATGACCGGGATATTTCTCCCAAACGACAGCTTAAAGAGACGCTGGCCGTAGGTATTACCTATTCATTTTTGTAAACCCGGGTCAAAAATATTTATAAGTCTAACCGCATAATCTGTTAAAAAAGCATCCCACCTCTTTTTTTATAACGGGTGGGATACTTTTATTTCACCGGGATACATTACGGATCAGTTTTACCTGCTCAATCTTTTTCGGTGTTCTTTTAAGGATTTCAACCCTGAATTCATCGCGCACTATAATTTCCCCCGTTTTGGGTATATACCCCTTTCGGGCAATAATCCAGCCGGCCAAAGTTTCATATTCCCCTTCTTCGAAATGCAGGTTAAGACGTTCCGCAATCTCTTCCAGGTCTGCCCGGGCATCGATGATCCAGGTATGATCATTCAGAGCTTTGATAGCTGATTCCTCTTCTTCAGCAGAAGTAAATGAACCGAATACTTCTTCAATCAAATCATCCATGGTAATCAATCCTGCTGTCCCCCCGTACTCATCCACTACCAGGGCAATGCTTATATTTTGTTCCTGAAATTCCTGCAACAATTGGGCACAGCGTTTTGTTTCCGGCACTAAAGGCAGAGGATGGATTTTTTTTGACAGATCAAGGGGAACATCCAACAAATCATAAGCGAACAGAACTCCCAGAACTTCATCCAGATTTTCCTTGTAGATCAGCACCTTAAGTACGTTATTTTCTTCCATAAGGCGGATTAACTCATCCACGCTTACATCCGTTTCCGCGGCTACAATTTCCGTTCTGGGAATCATCGCTTCTCGGACTCTGGATTCGGAAAATTCAAGAACCCTGGTGATGTATTTTTTTTGATCTCTGTTCACTGCCGAGCGACCCAGTCCTGAGCGAAGTAAAAGTTCCAACTCTTCTCTGGAAAAATAGTCACCGACCGTTTCATGGCGGATATGCAGAAACCGCAAAAGCAGATTGACAAAAGCGTTTATAATGATTATAAAAATCTTTAATATAAGGAAAACTCCGTAAAGAAATAAAAGCAACGGTAAGATTACATAATCTGCCAAACTCCGGAAGAGTGTTTTAGGAAAGATTTCCCCCACGAAAAGGACGATAAATGTAATCAGTAACCAGGCCAGAGTCTCGTCCATATATTCGATTAAATATACCGTTGCAAATGTCGTGTATAGGATATTGGCCAGATTTGTTCCGATCAGGACCGTGGTAAAAAAATCATCCGGACGTTCCACAAATTTACGCGCTGCCCATAAAAAACGGCGTTCCTGTTTCTGCCAAATATCCAGCCGAATTTTATTGAATACGGTATAGGCGGCTTCAGTCCCTGAAAAATAGAAAGTAGCGATTAATCCGATTATAGCAAGAATTAAACTAACGGAAAGGTGCATTTTTAGCCGGTCTCATCAATGATGAGTTTGTTAATGGTTGCAATGAGTTCTTCTCTGAGAAAGGGTTTTTCAAGGATCCTATTGGCTCCTGCATCTAAGGCTTTTTGTTTGATTTCTTCATCCCCATAAGCGGAAACAACAATGATAGGAGTCTGATCGTTGCGGTTGCGCAATTCCCCGATAAATGCAATTCCATCGATATCCGGCATTTGAAGATCCGAGATAATTAATGAGTATTGGTTTATATTCATTCTTGCCAGTACCTTGCGGGCCGAAGAGGCCGTTGTGATGGCATAATTTTCTTGACTTAGATAAAGTTCCAGCATACGATGCATGTTGGGGTCATCATCCACAATCAATATCTTAGAGTTTTTCTTCATATTGAACCAAACGGTTTTAAAAACGAATCCAGACGTACGAAAAAGCGAGCCAGCGGGAAGCCTACCACATTGGAATACGATCCATTAATTTTTTCCACCAGGAGCGCTCCCTGCCCCTGAATGCCGTAAGCACCGGCCTTGTCAAAGGGTTCGCCCGTATTAATGTAAGCCAATTTCTCCTCATCCGTCAATGCCCGAAAGGTTACGTCCGTAGTAACCGTATCAAAAAGACTCGCATTATACCGAGTGAATATCAATCCGAAACAGGTATGAACCTGATGGGTGCGTCCGCTTAAAGTTGATAAAATACGAAATGCATCCTCTTCATTGACCGGTTTTCCTATAGGCTGTTCATCACAGGCGACCACCGTATCCGCACATATCACAAGATGGTCCGGATATTTTTCCGCCCCAGCGAATCCTTTGGCTCTGGCATTGTTCTCCACACTATGGACAGGATCAGAAGCAGCACTATTTTCTTCCGCAATGTTACTGAGGACCACTTTAAAATTCAAGCCCAAAGATTTAAGTAAATCATATCTTCTCGGGGACCCGGAAGCCAAGATAATATCGATTTTTTCAAGATTTCGAATCAGTGAAAATAACATCTTTTTTCCCCGGGGAGTCTACCCCACATAAAGGGCAATCAGACCGATAAGCATATCCAGTTTTAGTAAATGGCTCAACCGCCCCAGAGTTTTCCCATCATTTCGTATCCAGAGCAGAACATTAACCAGAAGGAGAATCAAATCGACTCCCCCTACGACAATCCAGAGATAATACCTATTGTAAATATTTAAAATATACGGGATTATAGTAATAATGATCAAGAGCACATAGACAAAATTAATAAGAATCACGGATTTATGTTTTCCAAATTTCCCCGCAAAGGTAATAGCCTGATTGTTCAGATCCCCTTCGACATCCTGCATATCTTTGATGACCTCGCGCCCGAAATGGAACAACAAAGCAAAGAGAGCCGGGAAAACACCTTTCTCATAGCTACCCACGGCTCCCGCGCCATAAATAAAAGCCATCGCTCCGGAGAGACTTACCGCTATGTTTCCGAATAGAATCGTACGCTTTAGTTTAAAACTATAAAAATAGAGCAGAACCGCAATAATTACGGCGATCGTAAACAGAGTCGTTCCCAGAGTCAGGGATACGGAAAGTCCGCATAAATAGGAAAACAGAAAATAGAACCAGGCCGTGCGCAGCGAGACCCTGCCGCTGGGCAATAAGCGGGACGGTTTATTTATTTTGTCGATTTCGAGATCATAGATGTCATTGATTATGTTGCCGCCCGCCGCAATAAGCATTGCCGTTATTCCGGCCATTATCAAAGCGGAAGGCAAGGTCAGCCCCCTTACCAGGATCCCACCCAGTAACACACTTAAGAAGACAATAAGTATATTGAGCGGACGACTCATGATTAAATAGTTTTTAAAAGCCAAATAACTGTTCATTGCCTGTCCATTAGTTTTAATTGAGTATATAATTTCATCCATTGTTGTCTTTCGCTTTTCAGGATATCTTCCCTGGCCGGTCCTTTTTCGATGAGCGCGATTGCTTTGTTTTTAGAATAGAGCGCTGGTGCATGCTCGCGATGTTTTATTTTCACTATTTTCAGCTTCTTCAACAGGATAAGCTCTTCCGTAATTAATCCCGCGGTACACCGTATTTTGTTCTGCAGATTTTTGTATAGCTCGGCCGCTGTTTGCGGATAGCTTGCGAATAGTGCCAGAAGAATAGACCGGTCGAGCGAATCTAACATATAATTTTCGGGTTCGATTCTTTTTTCATACAGTATATGCAAAAAACGTAGTGCCATGCTTCCCGCAAGATAGGCGAACTTTAAAACGGGTAGAAAATTACCCGGCGATGGACGGTCCATCCCTCTGGCAATTTCATCCTGAACCGGTCCGGGTACAAAGTTGAAACTTCCCCGGTTATCCATCAATAAAGGATTCTCAGGCAAAACACGATGTAGATCTATCCAGTTCCTCCTTTTTTTAACTTTTGAAAAAGACTGCCTAAGCGAGATATGGCCTATACTGTCCGAAACGGACAAAATCAGGTAGACTGGTTCCCAGAACAATGCGGGTAGCATGTCCGATTTCGTTTTTAATGAATCCCGGCCTGAGCAAAGGGAAATCGAAAGGCTTCAAATTCACCACTCCGCTAAAAGAAGCAGGCTGACGAACAGAACCTCCCGTCTCGCTCCCCAATGCCGCATCAGCCATTCGCGTGGCCACGGCCACAGCGGATCCACCGGAAGACCCGCCGGCAACCCGTTTGGCGTCCCATGGATTTTTCACGGCACCAAAAAAAGAGTACTCGCCGGAAGAACCCATAGCAAATTCGTCTATATTGGTCTTGCCGATGAGGAGAGCATCCTCCCGACAAAGTTTATTAATTACAGTAGAGGAAAAAGGGCTTATGTAGTTTTGAAGAATACGGCTTGGACAGGTGGTTCTTTCATCCTGAATCGCAATATTGTCCTTAACTGCCAGTATGATTCCGGCCAAAACGCCGATTGTTCGACCGGCTTTGCGCTTGCGATCCAGTTGAACGGCTTCATCCCTGATCCGGTTTTCCCGAATTTGGATAAAGGTGTTTAAATGTAACTGCTGAAGATAGGCCTCTACCTTATCCTGAACGGAAAAGTCACCGGAAAGGTAGTGGTTTACCTGATCCTGAGGGCCTTGATCATAAAGATCCATTGCCAAAAGAATTAATCTTTTTTAGTCTCTTCGGTGGAATCTTCTGTTTGCGAAGAGTTCTTTGGCAACGGTTTATTAATATCCAATTCTTCCTGAATATCATTGGTTGCTTTTTTAAACTCGCGGATGCCGCGGCCCAGACCCTGCGCTAATTCAGGTAGCTTTTTAGAACCAAAGACCAATAATATGATAAAAAGAATGACTAATAATTCGGTGGACCCTATTCCAAACATGGTATCTCCTCTCAAAAATAAATACTGCTAACCTCTTTTACGAACCAGAATGAATAAAGATCATTCTACCCATCGCAAAATATAAGCAGCAATAAAAATTCCAATGACTCCCGTAATATTCAACTTTATGGAGAAGCCAATCGTAAAAGTCATGATGATAATATCCAATGTGGTCGGCCCCAGAGCAGCCGTAGCCGATTTTAAAAAAAATTGATGTACCACTCCTGCGGGGATCAACAAAGCAATAACTTCCCCCAGGGCGGAACCGATCAGCGCTCCCAACACGATTACGATTAAAATAAATCCTAAACTTTTTTTTCTCATCACCAATCCTATTCAGTTAAGGGACTGTATCTTTTGAAAAACCTTATCCGGATTTAATTGCCTTCCCACTTCCCAGACGGATTAAAAACCTGATGAAGCCGTAGGTCACATAAAACACAATATAAGGGAACAACAATGATTTCGGGAAAAGAAAACCTAAGATAACAACGGCAATAAACAGTAAAAAAGTCAATAGAGGGAGGAAGCCTCCCTTATAGGTTAATCGCGGCATGACATCGTAACGAATCGTACTGACCATGAGCACAGAAACCGAGAGAGTGATCAGCAGCAATACCTTGGGAAAGATTCTATCCGGGAAATATTTATCCAGAAAAAGAATATAGGTTGCGATCGCCAAAGCACCGGCAGGAATGGGCAGGCCGATAAATTCACTTTTCTCAAAACCATCCAACTGCACATTAAATCTGGCCAGCCGGACACTTCCGAATAGAACGGGGAAAAAACTGATGAATAAACCGGCGGTTTGCCAATGATGAAAAAAGAGAACATAAATGAGTACGGAAGGAGCCATTCCGAAGGAAATGACATCTGCGAGCGAATCATATTCTACGCCGAATTTGCTGGCTGCATTGGCAATGCGGGCCACTTTACCGTCCAGAGTATCTAAGAAAGCCGCTAAAATAATCATCCACGCCGCAAGCGTAAAATCTTTTAAATAGGCGGCAAATAGGATGGCCATAAAGCCACAGAACATGTTGCCCATGGTAAAGAAGCTGGGCATTATTTTTCGGGATATTTGAATCACTTTAAAAATTCTCCAATAATCGTACTGCCGCCTTTTACTTTTTGACCCAACTGAACCAAGACTTTTACAGACTCAGGCAAAAACAGATCCACCCGCGAACTGTATTTAATCATGCCAAAGCGTTGACCGACCGTAACCTGATCACCCTCTTTTAAGCGGGATACAATTCTTCTGGCAATGATACCGGCCACCTGGGTAAATGCCAATGGACCGCTTTTGCTTCGAATAGCAATCAGATTTTGTTCATTCTCCAGAGCTGCAGAATCTTCGAAAGCGGGCAGATACTTACCCTTTCGGTACAAGACCTTTTCCACCACACCGCTGATGGGAACCCGGTTGATATGTACATCGAAGACCGACATAAAAATACTGACCCGCTGAACTTTTTTATTGAAATACAAACTTTCTTCTATTTCATCTATTTTGATCACCTTGCCGTCTGCAGGAGAAATAATCAGACCTTCCTTATCCGGAACAAGACGATCCGGATCTCTGAAGAAGAAAAAGTGAAAAACGAACAGGACAGCAACTAATCCACTAATAATCCAGAGAAGAATAGAATTTGTCAATAGCGATAGGGCCACAAAAACAATCCCTATCACTCCTGTAGTAAAAATAATTCCATACCCATCCTTTGTAATCATCGAACCCTCTTATTTATTGAGCAAGCGGTTATACAGTTCCTGATAAGCTGCCTGTGCTTTACTGTTCGTAAAGTTGAAGCGCTTCTTATTTATTTTGTTCTCTGCTTCAATATCCCATAAGCGGGATGTATCCGGAGTAATCTCATCACCAAGGAGGACTAACTTCTGATAACGACCAAATTCAAGCTGATAATCAATAAGCTTGATCTTTCGCCGTTCCAAATAGGATTTCAAAACGGCATTCACCTTGGAAGCCAGGCGGGCAATATGCTTCATTTCTTCCGGAGTGGCATAGTTAAAGGCATAGGCATGGGACTCGGAGATGAACAGATTACCCAATTTTTTACTTTTCAGATAATATTCAATGACCGGGTATTTTAACGGCAGGCCCTCTTCTATCTGAAAGCGATCGCAGAGTGTGCCGGCAGCAATATTACGGACGATTATTTTTAATGGAATCATGTCCAGCTTTTTGACCAGTACCCGTTTTTCATCCAGTTTTTTGTTGAAATGAGTGGGAATGTTGTATCCATTCAAATATTCAAAGATAGCAGCATTCAGTGCATTTTTCAGCACCGCTTTATCTTTAAACCTGGCTTTTTTATCACCATCGAATATGCTTTCGTTATCTTTAAATTCAATAATGACCTGTTCCGGTTTTTCCGCTGTAAAAATCAATTTGGTTTTACCGTCGTAAAGCAATTGCCCTTGAGCCAAAATGCCTCCTTATAAAAATTAGATAAAAAAATTAGTGGGGATTTTTCACAAGAACGAGTATCTTGTCCATAGTTTTACCACTTCGCCAGATAGTAACATACAGCTTATCCCCGACCCGCAAGTCCAGGCCTTGTAACACTTCATTGGCCTGAGCTAAACTTTGCACATCCTGGCCGTTCAGACTCAGGATAATATCGCCCGGTTCCAATCCTGCTTTATCGGCAGGACTCTTGCGATCGATTCGTTTGATCAAAACTCCGTACGGGTATGAATAGTGAAGTAATCTGGCCAGATAAGCATTCAGATCCACGGCACTTAAGCCGAGCCAGACATCCTTATCTTTATCCTGACGCTGCTTAAGGCGGACGACGACCTTTTTAATATGATTACTCGGAATCGCAAAACCCACTCCTACCGATCCGGACAATTTGGGGTTAATCGTATAAATAAAGGCATTCATCCCGATTACCTCGCCGTCCGCATCACAAAGAGGCCCTCCGCTATTTCCACTGTTAATGGCGGCATCGGTTTGGATCATATCCTCGTAAACCCGACCTTCTATGGGCGAAAAATCACGATCCACAGCACTAATGACCCCCACCGTTACCGTGGGTTGACTCTTGATGAACAATCCGAACGGATTTCCGAGGGCGATGGCCCATTCTCCGATTAGAATACGGTCCGAATCGCCAAAGCGTATATAAGGCAGATTTTTCTGATCGATCTTAAGCAGAGCCAGGTCCGCTACGCGGTCTTTACCGACCAATTTTGCTTTATATTCTTTGCCGTTTCCCATAGCAACAATAATTTCTTCGGCATTAGAGCCTACCACGTGTTCATTGGTAAGAATAAAACCGTCGGAGGAGATAATAAATCCGGAACCGATTGATTTGACGGGCTGTTGCACAACGCGATCTCCGAAAAATTCCGGGAAAAGCTGCTGAAAAAGCGGGTCGACATAATAAGGTGAGCGCTGGACGAATTTGTTGATTTTCGTAACATTCACGGATACCACCGCCGGGCTGACGATTTTTACGGCACGGGTAATAGCATTTTGCCGGTGTTGTGAAATCGTTTGCAAATCCGTAGCACGGGCCCGGGTTATAAAGGCCGTATCGGTTCCCTTGCGGGGTTGGGCCTGCTCAGCCGGAGGAAATTGTTTGTAAAGCAGAAATCCGGCAATTATTCCAAGGGTAATCCAGAGACCTATTTTAAATAGTTTGGAAAACATACGAATATCCTTAAACTACGAACGGTTTTTTACTTTTTCCCAGTCTGCCAAAAATCGAGTGATCCCGTTGTCGGTCAGAGGATGTTTCATCATTTGCTCGATCACCTTAAAGGGTATGGTGGCAATATGGGCACCTATCATAGCCGCCCGAACGACATGCATGGGGTGGCGGATACTGGCTACAATAACTTCCGCGGAAAGAGCATAATTGGAAAAGATCTGCATGATCTGTTCAACCCGTTCCATACCTTCGCTGGCGATATCATCCAAGCGGCCTACAAAGGGGCTGACGAAAGCGGCTCCCGCCCGGGCCGCTAAAAGCGCTTGAATGGGTGAAAAAACCAAAGTGACATTGGTACGGATTCCCTCGGTTGCCAAAACTTTAACCGCTTTTAATCCTTCCTTGGTCATGGGAATCTTAACTACAATGTTTTTATGTAACGAAGCCAGATGGCGTCCTTCCTTTACCATGCCTTGCCAGTCCGGAGAAACCGCTTCCGCGCTAACCGGACCATCTACAATTTCGCAAATCGCCTTAAAAATATCTTCAGGATTTCCCTTTTCCCTGGAAATAAGGGTGGGATTGGTGGTTACACCATCCAGGATGCCGATGCTGGCTGCTTCTTTAATTTGTTCAATATTTGCCGTATCTATAAAAAATTTCATCTGCCTGCCCCACTTACTATTATCTGTTCTTTACTTTTTCCCAATCACTTAAAAAACGTTCAATTCCTATATCCGTTAAAGGATGCTTAAAAAGCTGTTGAAGCACTTTAAACGGAACCGTTACAATATCCGCCCCGATTAAAGCCGACTCGAGAACATGCATAGGATGGCGGATACTGGCTACGATAATTTCACTTTCAATCATATAATTATCAAAAATTTGCTTGATCTGAGAGATAACATCCATACCATCCGCGGCAATATCGTCCAGTCGCCCTACAAAGGGACAAACATAGGTAGCACCGGCCCGGGCGGCCAACAGAGCCTGAATGGGCGTAAAGATAAGCGTTACATTGGTTTTAATACCTTCTGCGGAAAATACCTTAACCGCCTTCAGGCCGTCCTTGGTCATGGGAATCTTAACTACGATATTCTCATGAATTTTGGCTAATTCCCGACCCTCTTTTACGATGCCCTGCCAATCCATGGAGACCACTTCCGCATTAACCGCTCCGTCGACTACCGCACAGATTTGTTTAAAGATTTCTGTGGCGGAACCTTTTTCCCTGGCCAGCAAAGTGGGATTGGTAGTCACTCCGTCCAACAGCCCCAGACTATTTGCTTCCTTTATTTCTTCGATATTGGCCGTATCAATAAAAAATTTCATTGTTCAATTCCTTTCCGTAATAGACCTGTTCCAGAATGAGCCCCCTGGCCGGAGCCGTTAAGGGAACCCGGGTGCGATCTTTTCCTTCAATCATCTTTTTCATATCATGGATACTTATTTTGCCTCGTCCCAGACTGATAAGTGTCCCCACAAGAGCCCTGACCATACCATGCAAAAAACGATTGGCGACAATATGATAAATTAAAAAGTACTCTTCCGCCGACCAATAGCTGTTATAGACCTGACAAAGATAGTGTTTCACCTCACTTTTAACTTTACAAAAAGCCTGAAAATCTTCGTAGCGAGGGATGAGTTCCGCACCCCGTTGTAAGAGGGTTAAATTCAAAGGGAAAAAGACCGGCCATGCATAATTCCGCCACAAAGCCGTTGGCTGCATGGCAATCCGGTAGCTATAGTACCTGGCCGTAGCATCGAAGCGGGCATGAAAATCATCCCTTACCCGGATACATTCTTTTACGACAATATCCTTTTCCAACATTCCGTTTAAAGACCGCTGTAGCTTTCGTAAATCATACTCGGGCGAATCGAAATGAACCACCTGATTCCTGGCATGAACCCCGGCATCCGTCCTTCCCGCGGCAGTAATACGAATCTGTTTTTTGAAAAGAATTTGTAAGGTTTCTTCTATGACCTGTTGAACCGAACGTTGCCCTTTTTGGAGTTGCCAGCCGCTATAACGGGTTCCCTCATATTCGACCTTCAGTTTTACGCGCACAGATCGCTTTCTTATTCTTTAAAAACAGTTACAAATATACGTCTTTTTGTATCCCAATTCAAGCAAGCCTCATTCCTGTAAATATCGGAAAATCAATGATTTTCAGGCTTCTTTGATTTTAACTCAATCCCTTTTGATTGCCCTGATTTTTTGAGAGAAACGTTTTGCCGAAATTCAAGCGAGAAATACGTATATTTTTCTGCAAAAGTTAGAATACAAAGGGGATCATGCGTTTGGTCTGACAAGAATAGCGCCCGTATTCAGGATAACTTTCTAAAAGCGAGCGCTCTTCACATATAATACGAAGGATTGCCCCAACCGTGACAACGGTAGAAAAAAGAGCGGTGCGGAGCGACGGCGCGGCCAGGACGGAGGCCCAAACGAAAAGACATACCGCAGCATAAATCGGATGCCGGATGAGTTTATAAGGCCCTGTCGTAACCAAGTTTCCTTGGCTTGGGTTTGCAGTGAGATGAAAACTTCTCATACCTAATGTATTTCGCGCCCAAAGCATAAGGACGAAGGCCATACCCTGTATTACAATAGAAGGTATAAACGAAGATATAATCGTATTAGTAATGATCAGGGCACCGATGCCACTTAACATTAAAAGATAACCCATAAGAGATAAAATTTTAACCTTCATAACAAGCTCCGACAAATCGTCTACCGCTTAACAGATATTCCTTGATAATACTGCTAATTTATTCCCGTCTGACTCAATCTTAATAGTAATTGCGGAATAAACCTATCCTAAAATCCCTTATGGGAAAATAGTTTTGACTTTTGAAGATGCGGACGTTATTTCACTTCTACATAGCCGGCCGGAACCTCGAACAGGGTATCATCCAGCTTTCCAGTTTTAATGTTCAATATCTCAAACGTCCCTTTGATAATTTTCGGTTGAGATTTATTTTCCATCATAATTTTGGCATCGGCTACCCGTTTAATCGTATATTTTATATCTTCTGCGTACCACATTTTCAAAGCCACTTTATCTGTTCCCGGATATTTAAACTCAGAAACGGCACAGGGATGGCCATGGATTGTTTCCTTTGCGGTATTTCCGCCTTTCATATCGTATTGAATATCGGTCCAGGCCTCGAGCGGATCTTTATGCTTTTGGGGCCAAGATAAGATTTTGTATTGCTTTTTAGCCGGATCGAGCATCCATATCTTACCCCGGGCCTCTGCGGGACGAATAAATATCATTCCGCCGGACTCTTCGGACATTTCCAGACGATATATATACGGGTCTTTAATATATAACTTTGCTTTTACGACATGGCCGGGTGCGGTGATAACAAGATCACCCGAGAATTCCCCCTGTTTCGGCGAGGCAAATACATATTCCATTTTAATCAGCAGGAGAATTGTTACTAAAACGAAGAAGAGCGTTCCGTATTTTTTTTTCATCAGATGGTTTCCCCTTGGTTAAGTTAAGACAAATATAGTGACTTACTTACGTTAGCTCAATTTTAATTCTGCCGTCCCAATAATCACAGCGGTCCAAATGCAAATTTTTTAGTAGGGGAAAGTTCCTTATCCCCTGAGGCATTCATTGCCCGGACTTAACAGGCAACAAATCCCAAAAATAAATAACTCCTAAAAATTCCTTATTAAGATCAACATAGTAAAAACCATCTTTATAAATATCGAAACCCTCTGTTCTTTGAGCCGGAGACCAAACGTTTGGCAGCCAGGTCCGGGAAGTCAGATCAAAACGCCTTAGCTGTTCGCCGTTCGGATCACAGCAATATTGTCCGTCCTTAAAATAGACCACACTATCCTTAATGCTCATGAAATTTATATATTCATAATCAAGCGGGATCGAATCCTGCAACACGAAATTAGTCGTATACTTTTTAAGGGAACGGACAATCAATACGTAAACATAATTTTCATCCGCCGCGATGCCTTGTACAATATTAGAATTCAGTACCTTCGTAAGATCATTCTTTCCGGTAATCAGGTTAAAGCGGTGAAGAATTATTCTTTGGTTCATTCTCATTTCTGGATAGAAAACATAATGCGAATTGGCAGCTAAATATTGGAAAGTATTATCTGTCATAATTTCGAGAGCATGATTATGGAGGTTATAAGTAAATAAACAACCATCTACCCATAAAGGACGATTGAAAATAAAATCATCATTTACTGCAATATTCCAAAAAATTCCAATATTAAAATCATCCTGTTTAAGAATAACCTGTGCCGAAGCATAAGGGTACTTGTACAAAGGAACCGGAGTTTCCACTCCCACGAAGGATGAATCGGTTTTAATGTAGCGAAGAGTAAGAATTTGCACGATTTCATCACGGCTCATCTTTACTTTGAAGTTAAAATGAATCAGGTACACATGAGAAGTAAAATCGATAGAGGAGGGATAAGTTTTCCATCGTATAAATTGGTTATTGACGGTTGTTCCGATATCAATGCGACAAATATCCCTGCTCCTCAGAACGGGCCCGGCCTTGTGCGTAACGCGTACTGTGTTGTAGCCCACCAGTTGCACATCAATATTATGGTATTCCCCTGCCCCTAGTATCGGAAAACGGATTAGCTGTTCATCGACTTCTGCCGGATTCTTTTCGCAGGAGGCAAAAAGCAGCACTATTCCCAGCATTAGAAGAGTATTAATCAGGATTGCAAATTTTTTCATTTCAATCGATTCCTCTCCGGAAGTATAGATCAAATGATCCGCAGTTAAATATCAAAAGAGGAAAACAACATTTTTCAAATATGCCTTATAATAAAAATTGATGATCCAGTTGTCAATATTTTTTTAATTACGGGTTATATTTCGATCAACAACTTAGGCGGGAATTTATCATTTGCAAGGCATGCGCTTTAAAATTGAAGCCGTATTTTTTAGAAAACTAGCCGGGGAAAGGTTCCATGTTTTAATGCCCGAATTCCGTGTCCCGGATATCCCACTCTTTCCCGGAGAACTGCTCATCGTTGGTCTCAAGCAGTAAATAGGACAAAAAATCGGCGACCGTTTCCGGCTTAAGTAATTGGCCCTGTTCCTTCATACGTGCGAATCGCTCTTTTTCCGCAAAAACCGATTCATCCGCCTGACGTACTTTGTCCTGCATCGGCGTATCAACGATTCCCGGTCGTGCACTGCCGAAGATTACCTTTCGGCCTTCCATCTCTTTTTTCCAGACCTGGTAAATCATATGCAGAGCGGCCTTGGAAGTGCAATAGGCGCCCCAACCCGTGTAGGCATGCCGAGCTGCACCGGATGAAATGTGTAGGACGCGACTTTGGTCTAATCTGGGCAGGAGAAGCTTTGTAAGAAAAAGCGGCCCTTCTACATTGATAGCCATATGCTCCCGCCATTCGTCTAAAGTAATATCGGTAAGACGCTTGACCGGTTCCAGCACAGCCGCATTGTGCACTAAAAATTTCACTCTTTCCTCTTTCCCCAGCGCCTGCAGAAGGGCATGCCGATCCGTAGCCCGGCTGATATCGGCAACCACATAACGGATTTTATCCGGAAATTTATCGCGGGTAATCCGCAAAGTTTGCGCCCTGCGACCGAAACCAAGGACATTCATTCCGTATTTTCCGGCCAGCTGCCAGCTTAATGCCTGACCAATTCCTGTGCCTGCTCCGCTAATAACGGCGATTTCTTTCATGATAAAATCCTCAAAAAAATAGTTTTTCAAAGGGAAAATCCGGCAAAAACCGCTTTCTCAGGCGATCACTCACCTGGGAAAGGGTGCTGTAATCATAAGGAAGATGTAGGAAAGCCCGTTCCATTTCCCCGGGAAAATACGATTTTCCCCGGTCATCTGTAAGTCGGAATGCGCTAATTTTACCCGAATCCAACTCCATAAAAAGATGAAGGGGTATGGAGTGAAAATCCAAATCCATGCTAATCCCGGCTTTGGGAGAACGGCCGTAATTCCAGTCCCAGCTTCGGTATCTCCGGGAAGAAAGGTGCAGGATTTCCTGCCATTCTTTTTCATAAAAAGAATAGACGACAGGTTCCTCTACGAAAAAATTATGCAGCAGACGCGTCTTAAATTCTGTCCTGGACAGAGAGTGCTTTAGATGGCTACCGATATTCGTTACTTCAGCCGAAGCGGATGGAGAAGCATGGCTGGTGAATTTCCGTTCGGGCGACGTATGCAAAGACTGCCGCAATTTATCTAAATCCGTATCGAATAAAAGGGTGCCGTGAGAAAGTAATCGCTTACGGCTGGCAAATTGAGCGTTGCCTGAAATTTTACAACCATCAATTAAGATATTATTGCGGGCATCGATTTCGGCCCTTACGTCCAAATCGCGCAAAGTACGGATAATGGGTTGAAGAAATCGGCGGTATCGATTCACATTCAGGGCCGTGCGTTTCGTAATAAAGCTAAAATTAACATTCCCCGGGTCATGAAAAACACTACCGCCTCCCGAAATACGTCTCAGAATCGGAATATCCTGTTGGTGGCAATAAGAGAGATTGGCCTCGCGCGCGGTAAGTTGGTGTCTGCCGATTACAACGCTCGGTCTGTTCTCATACAGAAAAAGATACTCCCTATTCGTGGCTATATTCCGCAATACATATTCTTCAATGGCCAGATTAACCGAAGGATCTCGGTTCCCCCTGTTATCGATCAGAACAAACGAATGGCACACCCCGGACCGACCTCTACCGTTTCATCTCTTGTTCAATTTGAAATACGGGCCGGATATCAACGGGTAATCCCTTTAATTTGGCCCGAAGAGCCTGCATGGAAGGTGAATCAACGGCATATCGGGCAATCATCTCCTTGGCGCCCCGGTAATTACCCGTACCCTGAAGGACCAGAAGATCGTGGGCCAATTGACGAACCGCGTCATAAATCTTTTCGAAATTCACGGCAACGGTATTGGCTTGACGATCATAAATATAAGCCCCTTTTTCGAGCAGGTAATTATAAATAATGGCATTACCTCCGCCGTGTGCTTCGGATATGCCGAAGCGAATCGACCTGAAGATTCCGGCCAGGAAAGTGACCCACATCTCTCTTGCAAAACTCCGGGGATAAACGCCCTTTTTAATCATCAAAATATTATTG
>JALSTK010000014.1 GCA_026983775.1 Calditrichia bacterium | reverse complement strand
CTGGGAATCGTGATCGATCATATCCCGGCCGGCCAGGGCATCAAAGTATTGGAAATCATTTCCAAATATGAAGAGATGAAAGACGTGGTGGTTAGTCTGGGATTGAACTATGAGAGTCGTAAACTGGGAAAAAAGGATTTGATTAAACTGCAACTGGAATATCTGGCTCCGGAGATTATTCAGCATATTTCCATTGTCGTACCGGGCATTACCATTAAATCCATAAAGGACTATGCCGTATACAGCAAGGTGGTAGTCAAACCCCCGCAAGTGATTAAAAATCTCCTGGTATGTAAAAATCCCAATTGCATCACCAATGTGGAAAAGCATATAGCCACTATTTTCACGGTTGTGGATAAAGAGGCCAGACAGGTGAAATGTCAATATTGCGAGCGGATATTCGATTTACATGAGCTTGAAGCCGTTGTTTAGCAGAATGATAAATTCCAAAATGATAATACCATAAGTAAGAATAATTACATGAAAATTCAATTGACAAAAGTGTTGAATATTCCGGCCCTCTTTACGTTGCGGCAGATTAAAAAACGAAATATCCCGGAAATTGACAGGATCAGCAGTGTGCTGAGCGATACGATTATGCATCGACTCGATGACTCCGAAAAAGAATATGTGAATCGCATCGAATCCCGGAGGAGGAAATTACAGACCGATTCCCAATTGCTGCGTATTATCGATTACGGAGCCGGTGAAGCAAACAGTTTACGCTCGGAAGAGCAAATGGCTGCAGGAATAGAGGTAAATAAAACGGTGTCCGAAATTTCACGGTCTGCTAAAAATTATTTTTGGTCGGTATTCCTTTTTAAATTACTACGGGAAATTAAACCGCTGGTCTGCCTTGAATTGGGAACCAATTTGGGGATTTCCGCGGCATATCAGGCGGCTGCGTTAAAACTGAATAAACGGGGAAGAATGATCAGCATCGAAGGAGCCGAGTCTTTGGCGGATAGTGCCCGATTGTTGTTAAACGAGTTATCATTGGATAATATTTCGGTGGTCACCGGCAGATTTCAGGATACTTTGCAACATGTACTGCGGGAAAATAAACCGGTTGATTTTGTTTTTGTGGATGGCCATCATAGCGAACGAGCCACCATTGAATATTTTCAAAACATAATTCCTTTTCTTTCACCAAAAGCGCTGCTGGTTTTTGATGATATTTCCTGGTCTGCGGGAATGGTTCGGGCCTGGAATACGATCCGCCGGGACGAACGGATCCGCCTGGCAGTAAAACTGAATTCCATCGGTCTGTGTGTGTTGGGTGACCGGCAGACGGAAAAACATTATTTGCAGATACCTGTTGTGTTGAATTGAGAGAATCGATTACGAACGTTTTTACCGAAAAATAAAGGATGCTCATGACCCGCTTTCTTGGTTTAAAACCGGACAGTCTGCTGGTGCTGGCTTCCGGGATTCTGGGATTGACCGCTTCATCTCTGAAGCGTGTTATCGATTTCGGGGCCGGTGCCGTTACCACTAAATCGTTTAATCTGGAAGTGCGTAAGGGACATAAAGCGCCCAGTATTATTCCTTTTAAGAACGGTGTCCTGAATGCGGTCGGTCTGTCCAATCCCGGTGTACAGGAAATGGCACTTGAGATTGAAAAATTCAAAAAACGCTGTGATGCACCCCTGTTCGCTTCGGTCTTTGGTCGCACGATCGAAGAGTATGGCGAGGTTATTCAACAACTAATAGACCGGGTACAACCCGATCTGATCGAAATCAATGTATCCTGTCCCAATGTCCGCTCGGAATTCGGCACCCCCTTCGGAGATAGCTTAGACGATACGGCCCGGGTGACCGAAATCGCAAAAAAGTATGCCGGAAAGATTCCCGTTTCCGTTAAATTAGGCCCGCATGGTCCGGGCATCGGCCGTTTGGCCAGGGTCTGCGAGGACAACGGAGCGGATGCTATCACGGCCATTAACACAGTCGGTCCGGGAATGCTGATTGATATTAATGTTATGAAACCCGTTTTGTCCAACAAAACCGGCGGTGTGTCCGGTCCGGCTATTTTACCCATTGCCGTTAAATCCGTTTATGAAGTATTTGAACATGTATCCATACCCATCATCGGCACGGGCGGTGTGACCGGCACGGAGGACGCCATTCAGATGATTTTGGCCGGGGCGACCTTGATCGGGATCGGAACCGCGGTTTACTATGAAGGAATCGAAGTGTTCGCTAAAATCAATCGGGGCATTACTGAGTATTTGCAAAAACATGGCCGGACTTCTATCGAGGAAATAAGAGGCAAGGCTCATGAGTGATTTAATGCAGACCTTTCCCATTCGGAAGATCATCGAGCATGGGCCGGGTGTAAAGAGTTTTTACTTCGATCAGACCTTCGAAGTACAGGCCGGACAATTTATAAATTTATGGATTCCGGGTGTGGACGAAAAACCGTTTTCTGTTTCGCATATTCAGGACGGACAGATTGAAATCTCAGTCAAAGCGTATGGCCCCTTTACCCACCGTTTAATGCAGAGTCAACCCGGGCAGTTGCTCGGCATTCGCGGTCCCTTTGGCCACGGGTTTACTTTAAAAGACAGAGGACTTTTAATAGGCGGAGGCATCGGTATTGCGCCGTTGAGATTATTGGCCCGGCAACTGCATGAGCGGGGACTGCATTTTGTCTCCCTGCTGGGTGCGGTAAGCAGGCATGAGATTATTTTTGCCGATGAATTCGAACGCCTGGGAACCTGTTATTTTACTACGGATGACGGCAGTAAGGGCAAAAAAGGGTTCGTCACCGAAGATGTTGCGGCAATTATTGAGACGGAACAGATTAAACAGGTCTATGCCGCCGGACCTGAAATTATGTTTGTGAAACTGAAAGCGATCCTCGATACCCTGCACGTTCCCTATGAATTTTGTATGGAACGTTATATGAAATGTGGAATCGGTATCTGCGGCCAGTGCGTATTGGATGATTCCGGTATCCGGGTCTGTGTGGAAGGGCCGGTGCTGAATCAGGACGACCTGCAGGATGTTACTGAACTGGGCATGATGCACCGTAATGCCTCCGGCAAACGCAGCATATAATCTCTCTTCCGGATTTCTTTATTGGTTTATTTGATTTTGATGTAGTGGGTAGATATCTTCGACCTGATGAACCGATATGCGGCAGGTTTGAAAAATATTTTATCATGGGATGAAGAAACAAGCTACCTTCCGCTTTTATGCGGAATTAAATGATTTTCTGTCTGCGGACAAAAGACAAAGGCCGTTTTTCTATCGGTTCTGGGGAAATCCGGCTGTAAAGGACGCCATTGAGGCCCTTGGAGTCCCCCATCCGGAAGTGGACCTGATTTTAGTCAACGGGCGTTCGGTCTCTTTCGCCTACCGTTTAAATGATAAAGACCGGGTCAGTGTCTATCCTCAATTTGAATTGCTGAATATCGAAGCTCTTACCCGCTTGCGGCCGAAAGCACTGCGTCAACCGAAATTTATCTTAGATGTCAATCTCGGAAAATTAGCCAGAAAAATGCGTATTTTGGGTTTGGACACCCTGTATGAAAATAACTGGACCGATCGGCAAATTGTAAAGATTGCCGGGGAAGAACATCGTATTATTTTGACCCGCGATCAGGGTTTGTTGAAACGGAGTGGTGTAACCCACGGCTATTGGGTACGGGCGGTTCGTCCCGATGAACAGATCAAAGAGGTTATATTAAAGCTGGATCTGTTCTCGTACATGGACCCTTTCAGTCGCTGTTCCTTGTGTAACGGGAAATTAGAAGTTGTAAATAAAAAAGAGATTGAGGATCAATTACCGGCCCGAACCAGACAATATTTTACTGAGTTTTATCGCTGTCGGGAGTGCGGTCAAATTTATTGGAAAGGTTCTCATTTCCAAAAGATGATGCGTTTCATCACCGAGCTGAAAAAAGTTCAGCGTTGAAGAACCTGTTCGTCGGCATGATACGAGCTGCGCACCAGAGGCCCGGATTCCACGTACTTAAAGCCCAGCTCCAGAGCCACTGCTTTTAATTCGGCAAATTCCTGCGGTGAGTAAAAACGATCGAGCGGGTAATGGGATTTGCTCGGCGGCAGATACTGGCCGATGGTCAGAATCTGGCAATCAATAGCCCGCAGGTCGTGCAGGGTCTGCACGATTTCGTCTTTCGTTTCACCCACGCCTACCATGATTCCCGATTTAGTGACAAATCCGCGTTGCCGGGCATGGGACAGGACAGAAAGAGATCGTTGGTAAGTGGCCTGGACGCGTAAAGGTTTTTGCAATCGCTCCACGGTTTCCAGATTGTGGTTAAGGATATCGGGATGGGCATTCAAAACGGTGTCCAGATCGTCCGTATCCCCCTGAAAATCGGGGATCAGCACTTCGATGGTGCAGTCGGGAAGCTGCTCATGAATCAGGCGGACCGTCTCGGCAAAAATGAAGGCCCCTCCGTCACTGAGATCATCCCGGGTGACCGAAGTAATAACGGCATGACGAAGCCTTAATTCCTTGACCGCTGCCGCGATTCGTTGGGGTTCCTGCACATCATACTCAGAGGGTTTTCCGGTCTCGATATTGCAGAAGCGGCAACTGCGGGTACAGGTATTACCGAGAATCATGAAGGTTGCCGTGCGCCGACTCCAGCATTCACCGATATTGGGACAACGGGCGCTTTCGCAAACCGTATGCAGTTTTTGTCTTTGAATAAGACGGCGCACATGGGCGAAATCTTCATTCCGACCCAACTTTACTTTCAGCCATTCCGGACGCCTCAGACGGGTATTGGCTTCTATATTTTTAGTGCTGAGTTTTACGGCCACTTCAACTTCCCCCCTGAAAATTCATTATCTTACAGCCTTACTAAACTGGAAGCCCAGGTAAAACCGCTGCCGAACGAGGCCAGACAGACCAGAGAGTCCTCTTTAATCAAGCCCTGTTCCATGGCTTCATCCATGGCAATGGGAATGGAAGCTGCCGTGGTATTCCCATATTTATGAATATTCGAAAAAACTTTTTCTTTGGGCAATTCCAGACGGATTTGCACGGCCTCGGTAATACGCTGATTTGCCTGGTGGGGAATGACCAGATCCAGATCATCCTTTTGGTAGCCGGTGCTGTCCAGCGCTTCATGAATGACTTCCGGAAAGCGCGTTACGGCATGTTTAAATACATTTCGTCCGTTCATCCGGGGATAGATGGATCCGTTGTCGATCATTTCGTGGGACACATAGGGCGATTCGGCACTGCCCGGATTTTTAACCCATAATTCT
>JALSTK010000013.1 GCA_026983775.1 Calditrichia bacterium | reverse complement strand
AAGGCTGTCCTTTTTTTAGACGAAGATATTTTTTTAGCAGGGTCTTGCCGGGCTGAAACGATCCGATGAATTCGATTCTTCCCGTTACGGTCGTATTTTGCCCCGAACTGAGAGTCGCCCAGAAAAGCACAAGGAGCAACCCGTAACAAATGGCTTGTAAGCGAAGTGAAGTACAAGGGTGCATATTTATCTTCGGTTATTTTTTGGCCAGAGCCGCTTTGGCCCTGGCTGCAGCAGGAGATTTAGGGCGCCTTTCAATAACGAGCTCATATTCCCGGCGCGCTTCATCACCGCGCCTAAGTTTCTGCAAGGCCTCGGCCCGGTTCAGATGAGCCGGAATAAAATTGTAGTTCAACTGTAATGCCCTGTCGAATTCCTGTAACGCCTCTTCCGCCCGTCCTTGATCCAGAAAAACCCGGCCTTTACCGTTATAACCGGCGGCATCGTGCGGTTTAAGTGCCACGTAACGCTCGAACAAAGAGGCGGCTTTATCATATGCTTTCTGATGCAGGAAAAAGCGGGCCGCCCTCATCTGAATATCAGCATCGTTTTGCCCGCTCTCCGTAGCCTGGTCAAATGCTTCCATGGCTTGCTGAGGTTGATTCCGACGCAGCAATTGTAAAGCACGCATCATCAAGCCACGGGCCGGATGGGTTCGACTGATTTTCTGCGCATATTCATCTGCTTTTTTCATATCTCCACCGGCCAGACCGGGAGCAAAAAGATAGAACATAAACAATCCTTCCAAGGCATCCAGTGACTGCTCATTCAGTTCCAAAGCCTTCTGAAAGGCATTCCTGATCTTAGGAAGCAACATGGCACTCTTTAGACCCCCTGCCGATTCAGCTTTCAGGCCAAGAGCCTGTCCCAGCACCTGATGAGTGCGGTAGTCCCGGTCATTTAGGGCCAGGGATTTATTTAAATAGGCAATGGCCTGATCATAATCATCCGTTTTGAAGGCAATATAGCCCAACAAATAGAGTACTTCACTGTTCTTTTTATCTTCTTTGTACATTAAGAGCAATTGCTCGTTGGCCTTTGCAAATTGCCCGTCTTCGATTAATGAGGCTATTTCCTGCTGAACTTCTCTTACCATGGGTATCCCCTTCGAAAAATGAATGATCCCCCTATCTGCTATTTCTTAAACGCAGGTAAGGTTTGGTCATATTCCTCTTGGCTTATGTAGCCATACAGGAATAATTTATGCAGTATCCAGCGACATTTCCACAGTAACCATCTTTTACGGGAGCGGGGACTGATGGAAAGGGGCCTGGGAATCACGGCAGTCAACCGAACGATCTCTTCCAGATTTAATTGATCCACATTCTTTCTAAAATAGTACCGGGAAGCAGCCTGCACACCGAAAATTCCCGGGCCGAATTCAATTACATTCAGATAGAGATGAAAAATACGATTTTTCGAGAGCCCCTTCTCCAGACGCCTGGCAATAAAATATTCTCTGATTTTTCGCCAGAAACTCTTCTGAGTGGAAAGATAGAGATTCTTGGCCAGTTGCTGGGTGATGGTACTGCCTCCCCGGGCCAGTCTACCTTCACGTAAATCACGTTTTAGTGATTCCTTCAGTTCGGTATAATCGACCCCTTCATGTTTGTAAAACGAGGCGTCCTCGGATATTCGTACCGCCTGTTTGAGCAAGCGGGGAATGGTGCTGAAACGAACCCAATATTGCCGGATACGTAATTTCTTACCATGCTGTTTAGCCTGTTCAAGGCGCAGTTCCATCAGTGCCGTCCGTTTCGGATGGTGTGTTTTCAGATAATACACATCCGGAAGTGTCCGATAAAAATAAATAAAAAAAAATAAAAGCAAAAAAATCAGAATAAGCGGAACGAACCACCTTTTTTTTCGAATATGTTTAAAAAAACAAGATTCTACGATTTGGAAATCCATCATCCCGTTTGGCTCATTATCTTCCATTAAAGCTGTTCGTGATATGAGAACAAACCAAAAATGCCCCCCGTATGTATGAATAAAATATTTTCTCCGGGAAAGGTACCCTGTTTAAGATGCACTTCCAGACCGCGCATGGCTTTGGCCCCGTATACCGGGTCGATAATAATTCCTTCACTTCGCGCGAATCGTCTGATCAAATCCGTTTCCGTTGGACCGATCAGTCCGTATCCTTCTCCCACAAAACCATCGATGATATGAATATCTGTATCCTGCCAGTTCAAGTGATAGTTGTATCGCCGACAGAAGCGCTCGATAATGGTACCGATTTTACGGACAAAAAAATCGGCGTCATCGCAGACATTCACGGATACCACATTCAAAGGGCTCTTGCTTAACAGCTTACCAAGAAGCAAGCCGGCATGCGTACCACCGCTACCGGTTGCCACGGCAATGGTATCAATCGGTAAATTGTGAACACTTATCTGTTCACTGATTTCCATGAATGCTTTCACATAGCCCCAGGCACCTATTTCATTCGAACCGCCTTCAGGAATAATATAGGCTTTTTCAGATGCGGCTTCCCGAATTTCAGCCATGACTTCATCAACCTTTTCGTATTCCCGAGCAGAAATAAGATGAATATCCGCATCCAGCACCTCATTGAGTAAATAGTTGCCGGTCTTAATTTTCGGCTCTGTGCCCCGAAGGACCAGTGTTGTTTTTAATCCCAATTGGGTCGCATAAAAGGCGGTGCTCCGGCAATGATTGGAATGGACACCCCCACAAGTGATAATTCGTTCCGCATCCTCTGCCCGGGCTTCCGCTAATAAGAAATCGAGCTTACGCACCTTATTACCGCTTAATTCCAATCCGGTCAGATCGTCCCTTTTAAGCCACACCCGGTATCTGCTTAAATCCTTAAAGAAATGATGAATGGCCGTAATGGGGGTTGGAGTGATCGTTTTGTTTAAATGAGGAGCCAAGTTCATGGTATTCTCACCTATTTTTGCTTGACATTAAAATAGTATTTTACCAATTTAAAAGATATGATACAAACCTTGTTTATTTTTCGGGATATTTGATGAAATGGATTTCCTGACACTCATTCTTTATGCAAACTGAGAATGCAAATTATGCAAAAAAAACACCTTTCCAAAAACTGGTTATTTAAAAATTTCGACCTTTTAAACTTACATCCTGCCGTTTCACTGCGGGTCGAACTGGGACAAAGTACCAATTTGACGGCTTTAAATGATCTGCAAGTGTTATTGCAGAATCTCTATATACGTCATATTTACGTTAGCGGTGCCAGTACCTGTCCGTCTACCCTGAACCGGACGATTTTGCAAAGATTAGCCAAAAATTTTGATTTATCGGTCCAATTTAATCCTGATATTCCGGGTTACCTTGCTGATCATCCGGACCAGATCGATCAGATTCTTTATTCGTTCGTGTTTTCCTCGGAGCAATATACAACAACCGGAATGGATTGGGGGAATGACATCTTACACTTTTATGGCTGGGATCCTGAAATATTGTCTCTGACCGGCATGGGAAAAAGAGACCTCTTACCGGTCAGCAATGCCAAAAACATTCTCGCCGTTTATCTTTTAAAGAATGCCGATAAACCCGATTTTTCACTGGAAGATATCACAGAACGGCTCTATCGCAATAAGGATCATATCATTATCACCGGCCTGTCATCCAGGAATAAGTTGCTTATTTTACGTTCTTTTTCCGTGTCGTTCAACAATGCGCGACATAAATTTTTTAACTATATGAACCTCTCTCATCTGAATATTGTGCAACATATTCACAAGGCTAAAATTGCCCAAAAAATTAAATCCCATATTTCTTTCTTTTATGATCTGGCCCAGATTCTACCCTTACCATACGCGTGCAAAGCTTTTCCTGTTCCCGGTTCTATTTTAAAATTCCAACCCCAACTAATGGGACAAATCGCTCGCCATCTTTCCGGCCTCTTCTCCGAAGAAACGGGAAACAGCGGAAAAGTTGCCTATAGTCATGTCTTCCGAGCCTATTGGAAAGAGTTGCTTGGTAGCGCTCTGGATCAGATATCGGATCCTAGTGAATTTATTTTACCCGCAGATCACCCAATGGTGGAATATCTTCCGGCGGATGCCCGATTTATCCTTTTAGTCGATGAACAGCAATTCCGGATCCATACACCCTATTTTGATCAAACCTGTTGTCAGATTAAGCGGCTTGCCAGCGTCTATTTCAGTCAGCAAAAAAACACTCTGCCCGTTATCTATCAAAATTTACTGCATACCAATGCAACCTGGCAGGAAAAAAAGTATTACTATGATCACCTGTTTGTAAGAGGTGCCAATCATATTGTCATGCAAATGCCCGGTATAGAAATCGACCTGGTATCCGATTTGGCCACTAAGGATCCCAATTTTCCGATGTATCAGGATTGGTTTAGCTATTTACACCAGTTAGGTAATTTTTTAAGCGATGGAATCGCCCGCCCGGAATTATTAATCCTTTATCCTTCCCTAAACCATGATCTGAGTAAATTCTATTTAAGTTTGAAACAATTGGAACGCATCGGTTTAGGGTATGAATTCATGGATTACGATATGTTTAACGATGATGATTTGATCACTATTCAGGATCAACATCTAGATTACCTGGGAAAATCGTATCGTATCATTGTCCTGCCTACCGTAGAAATCATTCCGATCGCCACGCTTCAAAAGCTGCAACGTTTTTTCGATCAGGGCGGAATACTCATTGCTTTGGGGAACTTACCCAAACAAGGACTGACGGCAAAAGATACGAAACGGGTCGATGAATTGAACCATGAACTCTGGTTTTCCACTCCGGCCGGAAGCAGCACCAGCTTTAAAAGAAACGATTCGGGAGGCAGGGGATATTTTCTGCGCGATTTGCAGCGTCTACCCGATATGATCGAAGAATTGAAGACTTACATCAAGTTACAGGTCTCCTCGGATCAATCCTGCGTGTTACATACGTTCCGGGAAACCCAAAAAACCCACAATTTGTTTCTGTTAAATACAAGCGATCGGGAGGTTACCTGCCATATAAAAAGCGCTTATATCGGTCAGCCTTATGTGTGGGATTTCGAGCAGATGGAATCACAACCGTGCTTCCGCTGGTCTCTGGATAATAACTTCCTGCATATCACGCTTCCCCTGAATCCACGGGAGAGCAAATTAATACTGATTGACAAAAACCGAGAACCCTTCTCCTGGCAATTCGTTAAAGGGGATATTGATGGTCTGGAATTCATCAACCAGGATTCACGTGAACTGAATACGTGGGTTTGGCGCCGTCGTATAGGTAAAACATCTCTTCAATTCATCAAAGGGAAAAATGTTAGAAATATATCTCTGCAAATTAAGAACCGCTTGCCGATCCTGAATATAAGTTCTAAAAACTGGTTTCTGGAAAGCGAACTTTATGCGGGAAAGGGTGATCTGGGGGATTTTAGCCTTCTTTACCCGTTTTATTCGGGAAACGTGATCTACAATAAAATAATTTTAATAGAAAAAGAATATATTAAAGACCATAAACTTATTCTGAAGCTTGGCAGGGTTGCGGACCGGTGCCAGGTTAATATTAACGGAAAACCGGCTGGCAGGGCCTTTGTTCCGCCCTGGACATTTGATATCTCTCCCTATGTAAAGAGCGGAGAAAATAAAATACAAATCAAGGTATTCAATACCTTATCCAATCAATTTGTCCAGAAGGAAAGATATTTTAATATGCAAAGTTACGGTCTATTCGGACCGGTAAAAATAGTTCCTTACCGTTTAGTGCGGATTAATGTAACATCGGGGAAATAATTTTTAATCTTTCGCACCTTCGGCAATCCAGTTTTTTATGCCTTCGATCTGATTGTCCGTAAGCGGTGCACGATTAGACAAATAGGGGGGCATGCGATCCTCGGGGCTACGGGGATATCCTTCTTTGACAATCAGATAAAGGGGAGCTGATTGCGGGTCCTTTTGATGAATGCTGAGATTCACCAAGCGTTCACCGGTCGAAGAAAGGCGATGATTCATTAAGGCAACCTTGTTGATCAGTTCACCGTAGAGAAGATGATTCTCCGTATCCAGACTGGAGTGGCAGCCCGTTTCGAAACCACATTTATATTCCAGCATGGGCTCGATGTCCTTGTAGAAGCTGATATTACTATCCGGAATTACAAATTGGGTTTCATCGGGAGGTGTTCCTTTGGAACAGGCGCTCCAAAAAAGAGGAGCTGAAGCAAAAAGGATACATAAAAGGATCGCTTTTTTCATAGTTTTTCCCTTTGGTTAGGGGTTTAACTGCTTATGTATGAGCAAGTTGTGCCGAGTATTTTTCAACGGCATCCAATCAACAGTGATAATTGTCGCATAATAAGGCAAGTTACACCGGATTTTGATCGAGATCAATATGACTGCAACAGAACAAAAATCAATTCTCATTATTGAAGATCATAATGATATGATGCTTCTTCTGCATCGCTATATGCAGGAAAACGGCTTTCGTACTATTCAGGCCCAAAACGCTGAGCTTGGTTTGGAAAAATATCACCAGGAAACTCCCGATCTGGTTTTGATGGATCTGATGCTTCCGGGCATGTCCGGGCAGGAGGCCATCAATAAAATACGCGAAGAGCAACATCCCAATACCTACACCCCGATTATAATCATTACGGCCAAAAACGCCATCGAAGATATCGTTAGGGGGCTGGAATCCGGGGCCGATGACTATGTCGTTAAGCCCTTCCATTTCAGCGAACTGTTAGCCCGCGTTAAAACCGCCCTGCGTTTAAAAGAATTGAATGAAATGCTGGTACAGCAATCGAATCAACTGGAAGAAGCCAACAGTGAAATCCGTTCGCTGAACAAAACGCTGCTTTCCAAAAACAAGGAATTACGAAAGAGTGTCTATAATTTGCACTCCCTCTTTGAAATCTCTATGGATTTAAATTCCATTCTGGAATTGGATAAACTGGTAAATTCCATTCTGCTCACCCTGGCCGGACAATTCTCGTGCAATAAACTGATCTTTATGCTGGCCCGTAAACATGATATATCCAGACTGGAAATTGTGAACAGTAAGGGATTTCATAAAGATGATTTGAAAGATTTACTGGTCACCCGCAAAGACCCGTTGATCGGTTTTTTTACTAAGAAACCCCGACCCGCGTCGCTGAAAGAGATCGGGACCAGAGCCAAAAATTCGATTGCCCTGCGCGAGTTTAAAAAGTTGAAAATTCAAATCCTTTCGCCGGTAATAGTCCAGCAATCGGTTATCGGACTGATCTGTATGGGTCCAAGAGTAAAGAACAAAGCTTATGCCAAGCAGGACCTGGAACAAATTTCCACGCTGGGTAATATCATATCCATCTCCATCTCCAACGCCTCTCTGTACCAGGAAGTCGAGCAGCTTTCTTATATGGACGGGATGACCGAGTTACACAATTATCGTTATTTCGAATTACGTCTCAAGGAAGAGGTTTTACGCCACAAACGGACTAACCAGGGACTTTCTCTGTTGATTCTTGACGTGGATAATTTTAAAAATTATAACGATACTTTAGGACATCCGGCAGGCGATGAAGTATTACGTAAATTGGGAAAAATCCTCAAGACCGCTCTTCGTGAGAACGATATTGTAGCCCGTTACGGAGGTGAGGAATTCGCCGTGATTCTGCCGGCCGTCGATAAAAAAGGTGCCATTATCCTCGCTGATCGTTTACGAATGACCGTTGAAGAGACCTATTTCGATCATGAAGAAATTCAACCGGGGGGCAAAGTCACCGTCAGTATCGGCTCTGCTTCCATGCCGGAAGACGCACTCGATCATAAGGAGTTGATCAATAAGGCCGATATCGCTTTATATTCCGCTAAACGCAACGGCCGGAACCGTGTTTGCGATTACGATGCGAAAATGGAAAAATAGAATTCCCGCTTCTATAGTATCGTCTTAAGGGTATTCAGAAAAACAGTATATACGTGTTGTTCCCACAGGCAAAAATAGATGTCCGTTACCTTCCCCGTATGGAGTAAGTACTGTACCGCTTCTTTTAACATAATTCCGGCACAACGATCAACCGGAAAACCAAAAATCCCCGTACTGATGGCAGGGAAGGCAATACTTTTCAGACCATGCTCCTCGGCCCGTAACAGACTGTTACGGGTGGCATCGGCCAGTTTTTCGTCTTCCCTTCCTTCGCCCATTCGCGGCCCGACAGCATGAATTACCTTTTTTGCTTTAAGCAGACCGGCGTTCGTGATGACGGCACCGCCCACATATGTTCCGCCAATACGATTACACTCTTCCTGAATCGAAGGACCACCCTTACGCCGGATCGCACCGGCGACTCCTGCACCCAAAATAAGTCGGGCATTGGCCGCATTGACAATGGCATCCACATCCAAATCCGTAATATCGCCGATCAGTAAATGGATGTTCCCCTTCCCCACGGGAAAAGAAACATGCTGTGCTTCCACCATATCTTTATCCTCTTCGACAGAGTATCTTTCCTTTTTTTATGGTCATATAGGTATGATTTATACCGTAATGATAGGCCAGATAATCGAGATTAGGAATATCGAGCAGAACCAGATCGGCCTGTTTTCCCGGTTCAATGGTACCGATGCGATCATTAAGGCCCAGGGATATGGCCGGAACCAGGGTAGTAGCCCAGAGTAGCTCATCGGGCAGGAGTCCCATTTTCAAAGCAGCGATGGTCCACATTAGCTGCAGATTTTGAGTGGCCGAACTACCGGGATTGAAATCCGTGGAAATAGCCACCCGGCATCCGGCCTTTATCATTTTGCGAGCCGGAGCATATTCATCTTTTCCCAGGAAAAAAGTGGTACCCGGCAACAAAACCGGAATAACGCCCGCCGCGGCGATTGCTTCGATACCACGATCGGATATTTTAACCAGATGATCGGCGGTCACCGCCCCTAACTCCGCGGCCATTTCCGCAGCGCCGAAAGCAAAAAGCTCGTCGGCATGAACCCGTAATTTCAGTTGATGGTCCAGAGCCGACTTCAAAATAATCCGGCTCTCTTCCACGCTAAAAACATCTTTTTCGCAGAAGATATCGCAATATTCGGCTAATTTTCGTTCGGCAATCAAAGGAATCATTTCGTCTGTCAACAGCCGGATATAAGCCTGGCGGTCATGCTGATACTCATCGGGAACTTCATGAGCTCCTAAAAAGGTTGGGATCAGATCCAGGGATTCTTCGCGATTGAGTTCCCCTATAATTTCCAGAGCCTTTATTTCATCCTCTGTAGACAAGCCATAACCGCTTTTGGCCTCTATGGTGGTTACTCCGAATTCCGGGAATAAACGGATGCGTTCTCTGGTAACTTCTTTTATGGCTTTCTTGTCCGCTTCCCGGAAACGGCGCACACTGTTACGGATTCCGCCACCTGCCGCGGCAATTTCTTCGTAGGATTTGCCCTGGACACGCATGATAAACTCTTTTTCACGGGTCTGCCAGAAAACAGGATGCGTATGTGCATCCACAAAACCGGGAAGCAGAGTGTATCCGCGGGCGTCGATGATAGTATCCGCTTCCGGTTCCGCGTCCTTCTGATCCAGTACAGAAACCATCACCCCATCGGAAATCAACAACTGTTTATTTTGCCAGTGAGCAACGGTTCCATAGGGTCGATTCGCTACGGGAGTATAAATATTACCGATATTTTTAATGAGTGTCTTCATAATCCAGACCGATTTGAATCAAAGGCCGGGTTTTCCCAAAAGAAACCCCATAATAATCATTTTTATTATAAGAAAAACCCACTTTAACCATACAGACGTACAAATTCATCATGCATCTTTTTCCAGGTGGTTCGTAAACTTTCCGAAACGATTTTGGTTCCGGCGATCACCGGCATGAAGTTGGTATCTCCGTCCCAGCGGGGGACAATATGGTAATGTATATGATCGGCAATTCCGGCCCCGGCTGTACGGCCAATATTCATCCCGATATTCATGGCCTGGGGGTGAAGAATATGATTCATAACTTCGATTACTTTGCGTATGGTCTGCTGTATATCGAGTAAGATATCATCGGAAAGATCCAGCAGATTACCGGTATGTTTATAGGGAACCACCATGAGGTGGCCGTTATTGTAAGGATATTTGTTTAAGATGACAAAACAGTATGCCGTACGGTACAGAATCAGATTTTTTGGATCATCTTTCTCCGCGGGTAGTTCGCAAAAAATACAGCCGTCATGCTTATCTACTTCATTCAGGATATATTCCATCCGCCAGGGAGCCCAGAGTTGTTTCATCTTCACCTATCCTTTTTTAACATTAAATAGCCCAATACCTCAAGCAGTATCGGGCTATGATTCTTTTGGATTGACGTATGTTTCAGGTTCATTATGATCAGGATTCTTCTTTTTCTTTCTTAGCCTGTTCGATGATTTTCTGGGCAATTTCCGCCGGGACTTCTTCATAATGGGAGAAAGAACGGCTATGGATGCCCCGGCCCTGAGTCATGGAACGCAAAGCCGTTGAATAGCGATACAATTCGGCCAAAGGAACCTGGGCATTAATAATCTGGAAGCGACCTTCGCTGTCCATACCCATAATTTTACCGCGGCGACTACTGATATCGCCCATCACATCGCCCATATACTCTTCAGGCACCCGGATTTCTATATTGTATATCGGTTCCAGAATGACCGGTCTGGCTTCGGCAAAAGCTTTCTTAAAAGCCATGGCAGCCGCCACTTTGAATGCCATTTCCGATGAATCCACCGTATGGTAGCTTCCATCATAAACAGCCACGCGTACATCGACTACCGGATAGCCGGCCAGGACGCCTTTTTCCATGGTTTCGATCACACCTTTTTCCACAGCCGGAATAAATTTACCCGGAATCACGCCGCCTACGATTTCATCCGAAAATTCAAATTTTTCTCCGCGGGCCATAGGTTCCAGACGAAGATGACAGTCGCCGTATTGACCGCGGCCACCGGATTGTTTCTTGAATTTCCCCTGCGCGGTAGCTTTCTTACGGATGGTTTCCCGATAGGGAATGCGCGGCTCCTCTTCATCGACTTCCACACCGAATTTTTGCTTGAGCCGTTCCAGAATAATCTGTAAATGCAATTCACCCTGACCCGAAACAATGGTTTGGTGCAGTTCGGAATCCTGGTAGTAAACAAAGGTGGGATCCTCTTCATGCAATACCTGCAAACCGTGGCTGATCTTTTCTTCGTCGCCTTTGGCCTTCGGTTTGATGGCCGTACGAATGATCGCCTCCGGAAAATCGATCTTGGGATACGTAATTTCTTTTCCTTTGGCAGCCAGAGTGTCGCCGGTGTGGGTTCCTTTGAGTTTGACTACTGCGCCAATATCTCCGGCATGCAGACGTTCCACATTAGTTTTATTTTTGCCATTTAAAATAAAAATCTGCCCGATCCGTTCCGTATGACCATCCGAGGTATTTATCACTTCATCACCCGTATTTAAAGAGCCGGACATGATCTTGAAATAAGAGAGTTCCCCCATATGCATTTCGGATAGGGTTTTAAAAATAAAAACGGAAAGCGGATCGGAGTCATCGACCTTTCTGGAGGCCCCGTCTTCTCCTTTGACTTCTCCCCGGTCATTGGGAGCCGGACAGAAATTAACGATTACATCCAATAAGCGTCGCACGCCTACATTTGTTGTAGCCGAAACACAGAAAACCGGAAATACGGTATCATGGGCAATAGCCGTCTTTAATCCGCTACGAAATTCATCTTCACTAAGCTCTCCGGCCTCAAAATATTTTTCCATCAAAGTTTCGTCACTCTCGGCCACAGCCTCAACCAGTTTCAGATGCAGTTCTTCCGCTTTGGCTTTGAGGTCGGCAGGAATTTCTTCTTCACTGTAATTACCACTTCCGTCTCTGCTGAACTTTAGCATCTTCATTCGAAACAGATCCACAATACTTTCAAAATTGGGGCCCGTTTCCACGGGAAACTGGGTTAATACGACCTGACTGCCGAAACTTTCCACTAGGCTCTGGTAGACATTGTCAAAATCAATATTTTCGCGATCGAGTTTGTTAATGACGAAAAAACGGGGCACTTGATTCTTAATCGCCTGCCGCCAAACCAGTTCCGTGCCCACTTCCACGCCGGAGGCAGCCGAGATAACCAGAAATGCGGTATCCACGACGCGCATGCTACCCACCACTTCCCCGAAAAAGTCCGTATATCCGGGCGTATCAATTATATTAATTTTGTGATCTTTCCATGTGCCATGCAGCAAAGCCGTATTCAGAGATAACTGCCTGGAAATTTCATCTTCATTGTAATCCGATGTGGTACTACCCTGTTCCACCGTACCCATGCGGCTAATTTCCTTAAGATTAAAAAGCAGCGCTTCGGCCAAAGAAGTTTTTCCGGTACTACCGTGGCCGCCTAAACCGATATTACGAATCTGTCCTGTTTGGAATTCCTTCACACATGCCTCCTTCTAATATCCTTTCCGTCTCTTCGCCACTTTCAGCAGAGAGTATTTTTTATCTGTTGCCCAATTATTCAAAGCGCCTCATGACTAAAAACCGGAAACTTCAGCTCTCCGGGTCGTTTTAAATTTAGTCAGTAAAAATACTAAATTCGTCCACTTTTTTCAAGGGAAATCAGGTTTCTTTTTCACATCCGAAAATCATGCCTCTCATAATCGGTGACGATAGCGGTTGATCCAATGGTTTATCCTCTGAAAACCGGGAAATTCCTGTTCTGCTTTCCTGAATTCCAGGGAATGAACAATACGTCGGCCGTTTACTTTCTTTACAGGAAAGGCAATGTGCAGCATTTCATGGAAAAGCAAATAGCGGATAATCTCTTCGGGAACCTTCTTATTGTCAAAAATGCGACTGATAACCAATAGATTTTTATCTTCTGCAAAAAATCCCAGACGGGTATAGGCCTTATTCAAACTCCAGCCCAGGATCGGTTTGGGCAGGGTATTGTTGAAAAAGGAATCATTCAGTTCATCGAATAATTCATCGAGATTAAAATACCTCCCCCGGGCATCATAGCGCGATGAAGGAGCGCGCCTTCTCACGCGCATCGCTTCGGCGAAAGCCCTATGCACCGCCATACGGTAAGCCTTACGCAGACCGGACTCTATTTTCAAACGGCTCACCTTGGAGAACAGGATAATGCCCAGCATGGATAAAAGATAGAGCGGCGCGCTTTGGAACGGTTCGGCTATTTCCATCAAAAGTGTTCTACGCCGTAATTCAATGCGATGACGAAAGGAACGGGTGGAATAGAAACGGACCTGAATCATATAATCCGATCGATTAAAAAGCCGCTGGAACTGTTGGCTATAAAATTCTTGTAATTGGTTCCTGTTCATACCTGCCCGCAGTAGGGGTGCTTCCTTCTCTTATTAAAAAAACCGGCAAAGTTCTCCCCTGATCTTTGGCCGGTTCGTTGTAAAACCTTTCTTCATCCTTAAGTAAAAAACAAAACCCTTATACCCGTTTAAAATCGATAGCTTTCGCCAATTTGCATTAATTTTACGCCGTAGCCCTTCTTTTGCACTTTGTTTACAAATTCCTGCGGATCCACATCGATCACATCGAAGGTTTTGTAATGCATGGGAATGGTTAATTTGGGCTTGACAAATTCCACCGCCTTCACGGCATCATCGATCCCCATGGTAAAATTATCACCGATATTGACTAAAAAGATGTCAACCGGATGCAGCTGACCAATGAGCTGCATATCCAGGAAAAGACCCGTATCGCCCGTATGATAGATGGTTTTGCCGGCCACGGTCACCAGCACGCCGGCCGGTGTTCCGCCGTAGCTTCCATCCGGAAATGACGAGCCGTGCCATGCAGGTGTTAACTTAACTTTCCCAAAAGGGAACTCATGAGCCCCACCGATATGCATGGGATGAACGTTTGCCCCTTTGGCCGAGCAGTAGTTGGCAATCTCAAAATTAGTGATGATGGTCCCACCCGATTGTTTGGCAATGGGAATGGAATCCCCAAGATGATCGCCATGAGCATGGGTTACAATAATGAAATCCGCTTTCACATCGGATGGTTTTAACTGAGCCAGAGGATTCCCCTCTAAAAAAGGATCAATGGCGATGGTATAATCGTTCGTTTTAATGAGCCAGGAAGAGTGGCTTAAATAGGTTAATTCAGCCATACTACCTCCGTTTTTTGGGTTTAATTCCAACCGTTACCGTTTATTCAAACGGCACAATCCTTTCGTACCACAGAAAAAACAAAAGAGGGATTCTCATCTTTCAGAATCCCTCTCACAACCCAATTACATTATTTGAGCATTTCCAGTACTTCGTCGGTGGCCTTTTTAACCGAAGCCGCCGAATTATTGAAAGCCTGCTTTTCGGCTTCGGTCAGATCCATTTCGATGATCTTTTCCACACCTTTCGAACCTAATACCACAGGAACCCCGACAAACTGTCCGTTCACTCCATATTCACCTTGGAGATAAGCGCTGACCGGAATTACTTTTTTCTTATCGTAAATGATGGCTTCGGCCATTTCCAGAGCGCTTTGCGCCGGAGCCACAAATGCCGAACCGCTTCCCAAAAGTTTAACGATCTCACCACCGGCCTTACGGGTCCGGGCTTCGATGGCATCCAGTTTTTCCGGTGAAACGAATTTTTCCACCGGCATACCGGCGATACGACACGCAGAACGCACGGGAACCATATTGTCGCCGTGTCCGCCCAGGACCATGGCGTCAATATTTTCCACACTCACTCCGGCTTCCGCAGAAATAAAATAACGATAACGGGCCGAATCCAGAACTCCGGCCATACCCATGATGCGTTCCCGGGGGAATTTCAAATTCATATGCAAGCGGAAGACAATCGCATCCAAAGGATTGGCAATGGAGATAAGGATGGTATTGGGACAATATTTCTCGATTCCGGCACTGACGGCATCGGTGATCTTCAAATTAGTGGTTAACAATTCTTCACGGGAAGGAATAGTGCCGTCCGGCCGAACGGTGCGCGGCACACCGGCCGTATTGATAACCAGTTCCGCTCCTTCCAAAACATCATATTCTTTGGAACCTACCACATGGACATCACTACGGATTACAGAGGAACCTTCGGCAATATCCAGAGCCTTGCCTGCTGCCAAATCCGGCCCCTTAATGTCCACCATGGCGACGTTGCGGGCGTATTTACGCTGTACTAAAAGTTGCATGAGAACACCGCCGATATTCCCGCCGCCGATTAAGCCGATTTTATTTAACATACATTTCTCCTTTATGTTATTGTGGGATATTTTGCAAAGACCCTGCATCGGATCGGATACAATGATGCAAACCAAATTTACACAGCCTTTCAATACATGTCAATCAACCGACTGCAAAAACAGCGAAGAAATCCACACCCTTGCTGATTTTCACCCAACCAGAGACCTTGGTCGTGGCCTGCCCGGCCAATGAAGGACCCAGCTCGATTGGGCATCCAAAACAACACTCTGCCTGTACAACGTCATTCCCAACTTGATTGGGAATCCAGATATCTATGCGGTGATAAGAACATTCCCGGATTCCCGCCTGCGCGGGAATGACACGGTTGGTGTGGTACTATTATGTGTCATACCGGGCAGGCAAAATGGCAGGAGGTACAGTATTCTCACCCCGTCTAAAAATCACAGGCTCCCAAAAAATCTAAAGCGGAAAAAGATTTTTTTACAAACGATTCTTATGTAATTTAAAACAAGAGGAATGTTCAAAGGAGGCGTATTCATGCTCAGAGCAACCATTATCTACGACAATACTACAGTCAGGCAAGATCTACCGGCTGATTGGGGATTCTCCTGTTTGATTGAAACCGGAAATGAAAAATTACTGTTCGATACGGGGGCTAACGGAAAGATTCTGATGACCAATATGAAGGCCCTCGGTATCGATCCCAAATCCATCGACAAAGTATTTATCTCTCACAACCATTTTGACCATACCGGCGGCCTTTCCGCCTTTCTCAATGCCAACTCCTCCGTGACCGTCTACGTACCGGATGACTTACGTGGAATTCGTCAGGCACGGGAAGTGGTTTATATTGACCGGGCCCAACCCATATCCCATGGATTCTATTCTACAGGCGTGTTGGATCGTATCGAGCAATCTCTGGTTGTTCAGAGTCCCAAAGGCTTCGTTGTATTTGTTGGGTGTTCCCATCCTGCTATGCACAAAATACTCGACGCTGCCGGCCGCTACGGGAAACTTTACGGCATCATCGGCGGCCTGCACGGTTTCGATCAATATGAACTTTTCCAGGGTCTGCAATTAATCTGTCCCACGCATTGTACCCAGCACAAAGCCGAATTAAAAAAGTTATATGGGAATAGAATTATCAGCGGTGGAGCCGGAACGGTTATTGTAATCGAATAAATAAGATCGGGATAAAAAAGGCGGCACAAGCCGCCTTTTTAAAAACAACTACCACTCGCCACTGGTAATATACTGATCAATAGCCTGGGCCGCCTTTCTTCCGGCGCCCATGGCCAGAATAACCGTAGCACCGCCGGTTACGATATCCCCGCCGGCAAAGACACCTTTCTTAGAAGTCTTCATGGTTTCTTCATCGACCACAATCGTTCCCCGCTTACTCATTTCGATATCGGGAGTGGTTTGGGGAATCAAAGGATTCGCCCCGTTTCCAATGGCTACGATGGCAATGTCAATGGACAGCTCATATTCGGAACCTTTAATGGGAATGGGCCGACGGCGACCGGAATCATCCGGCTCCCCCAATTCCATTTTGATTAAGCGCACGGCATGCAACCATTCGTTCTCATCACCCAAGAATTCCAGCGGACTGGTCAAGAGCATAAACTGAATCCCCTCTTCTTTGGCATGTTTAACCTCTTCCACCCGGGCCGGCATCTCTCTTTCCGAACGACGATAAATGCAATAGGCATTCCTGGCGCCCAGACGTTTAGCCGTCCGCACTGCGTCCATTGCCGTATTGCCCCCGCCAAAAACAGCGACATTTTTATCATGACAATCCAGAATCGGAGAATCATAATTCGGGAATTCATAGGCCTTCATTAAATTAACGCGGGTTAAAAATTCATTGGCAGAATACACGCCCACCATATTTTCACCGGGGA
Source organism: Calditrichia bacterium (assembly GCA_026983775.1). Classification (GTDB taxonomy): domain Bacteria; phylum Calditrichota; class Calditrichia; order Calditrichales; family Calditrichaceae; genus JALSTK01. Next base: position 6,856 of record JALSTK010000013.1, on the reverse strand, counting down.
TTCCCATAAACCAGGGTAAACCGGCGCCGACACCTAAAAAGACCGCATCGAAACCTTCTTCACCCAACAACTCATCAACCGTAGTGATTCGGCCGATGACCGCATCGGTCTCGAACCTGACACCCATGGCCTTTAGACCGTCAATTTCCTTACGTACAATAGCTTTCGGCAGACGGAATTCCGGAATTCCATAGACCAGCACACCACCCAATTCGTGAAGCGCTTCAAACACAGTTACCTCATGGCCAAGCTGACACAAATCGTTGGCACAGCTTAAACCGGCCGGGCCGCTGCCCACAATAGCCACCCGTTTCCCTGTAGAAGGTTTCGGAACCGGGATATCGACCTTTCCGCTATTCCGTTCATAGTCGGCCACAAAACGCTCCAGATAACCGATGGCTACCGGATCATTCCGCTTACCCACCACACAAGCCTGTTCGCACTGTTCTTCCTGGGGACATACCCGGCCGCAAATAGCCGGTAAGGCATTATCTTCTTTTATCTTTTTTACCGCCCCTAAAAAATCACCTTCGGCAATAAAAGCGATAAAATCCTTTATTTGAATATGAACCGGACAGCCCTCCACGCAGGTCGGTTTGGGGCATTGCAAACAGCGCTGCGCTTCTTCAATGGCCATTTGTTCCGCATACCCTAAATTAACCTCTTCGAAATTTCGATTACGAACCTGAGGGTCCTGCTCGATCATCGCATGTCGCGGAATTTTCATTCGCTCTTTAGGCGTCAACTGCTTCATAGGTCTACTCGCATTTTAATCCATGTTTCCTTGTTAGTTCACTTATTTTTCCAATTCATTGATTTTTTCAACCAAATGGCAATTATGTTCAAATTTTTCCAGAGCTTTTTTTTCCAGATCCGCATAGGTGCGATTCCGATCCACCAGGTTCTTGAAATCCACGGCATGGGCATCGAATTCAGGACCGTCTACACAGGCAAATTGTGTTTTGCCGTTAACGATTACCCGGCAACCACCGCACATCCCCGTTCCGTCGATCATAATCGGATTCAAACTGACCACGGTTTTAATTTTATAAGGTCTGGTCACCTCGGCAATAGCCCGCATCATGGGAATCGGTCCGATGGCCAGTACAAAATCTATTTTCTTACCCTGATCGATCAGTTCCTGTAGCTTTTGAGTGACAAAGCCGTGGAATCCGTACGAACCGTCATCCGTTGTCACATAGGACTCATCACTAACCGCCTTCATTTCATCTTCCAAAATCACCAGGTCTTTGGAACGGGCTCCGTTAATGGTAATCACATAGTTACCCGCTTCCTTTAAAGCAACCGCCGTGGGATAGGCAATAGCCGTACCGACTCCGCCGCCGACGCTCACCGCCGTGCCAAAGTTCTCAATTTCGGAGGGTTTACCCAACGGGCCGACCACATCCAGAATCGTATCACCCGTTTCCTTCATATTGAGTTCTTTGGTTGTCTTACCGACTCCCTGAACAATGAGCGAGATGGTTCCTTTTTCCAGGTTGGAATCGGCGATGGTCAGGGGAATACGTTCACCGTGCTCATCTATGCGAATAATGACGAACTGGCCCGCTTTTCGTTTTTTAGCAATCTTTGCCGCTTCAATTTCAAACATTTTTATATTTTCCGCCAGGAAGCGGGCATTGATTATTTTGAACATACGTTATGCTCCTTTTTTCTGATCGTTAAAAGATTCAAATTTAAGAATCGTCGCCCATGGAAACAATGTTAATTTTATTTTTTTATAAGCGTTTCAGAGGCGGATAAACATCTTACCCGCCATTTGGCGAATGAGTCCCATTAATTCCAACGTGAGTAAGGAACTCAGGGTTTCGGAGGGAGACAGATGGGTTTGCAGAGCAAGTTGATCTATATGAATGGGTTGACTGGACAAGTGATCATAAATCGTTTTAAGAGAGCCGTTTAAATCCGGGATCGGGGCCGCCTTTTCCGTGGATAGCAGAGCTTCGCTACCGAAGCGATCGCCGAATTCTTCCAGTATATCTTCGATGCTCTGCACTAGTTTCGCCCCTTTTTTGATCAGATCATTCACCCCCACACTTTTTTCGGAAACAATAGAACCCGGAATGGCGAACACTTCCCTGTTTTGGTCGGCCCCATAGAATGCAGTCAGCAAGGCACCGCTTTTCTGCCCTGCTTCTGTAATCAATATACCGATACTTAGTCCGCTGATGATCCGATTTCGTTTGGGAAAATTTCCGGCATCCGGCCGGGTACCCATGGGATACTCCGTCATAATGACTCCCTTTCGGCACATTTCCTCGAATAACTCGTGATTTTCAGGCGGATAGATGACATCCAATCCATTACCTAAAACGGCAAATGTGGGACCCCCGTTTTTTAGTGCGGTTTTATGAGCCACGGAATCAACTCCTCTTGCAAATCCACTGACAATGGCAAATCCTTTATCCACCAGCTCTTTGGTGAAACGTTCGGTCATCATCCGGCCATACCCGGTCGGTTTACGGGTACCGACTACGGCCATGGTCGGTTGATCTAATAGCTGAATATTCCCTTTATAGAAAAGAAATGCGGGAGGATCATAGATGGATTTGAGCTGCTCAGGATAGGCCTTGTCCCAGTAACTCAGCACTTTCACCTGGTGTTTATCAATCGCTTCCATCTGGGCTGCAACGAACTGCGGATTACCTCCGCTGCGGATCTTTTCTGCCGTTTTAATATCGATGCCTTCAATGGATATTAAGCGTCGTGTACCTGCCTGCAGCACGGCAGAAGGGGAACCGAGCACCGAAATAAGCTTGCGCATCCGGGTCGGGCCGATGGAAGGAATGGAATACAATGACAACAAATCTTCTAAGGGAAAGGTTTTCATTGCGGTTCTTCGAGAACTTGTGCTTCTTTAATCAATGCGAAAAACTTATCCTTAAGTTCATCTAAGTGATCCCCCCGCACCGACGAAATGGTTAGCATCGGTAAGTCAGTGGCGAACAGTTTATCATCTTCAACATCCAGGACAGTATCGATCTTGGTCAGAACAATCAGGGCCGGTTTTTTAGCCAGGATCGGACTGTAATCGTGCAGTTCGTTACGCAGGGTATGATAGACCCGTTCCGGATTATCTTCATTTATATCGATCAAATAGGCCAGAGCCCGGGTACGCTCGATGTGGCGCAAAAACTGATGGCCCAATCCCTTGCCTTCATGCGCACCTTCAATTAAACCGGGAATATCGGCTACAACGAATGATGCATAATTTCTATACTCCACAATGCCCAGATTCGGAATCAAAGTAGTAAAGGGGTAGGCGGCTATCTTAGGCTTTGCAGCCGAGATGCGTGAAAGTAAAGTGGATTTTCCGGCATTGGGCAGGCCAACCAGACCGATATCGGCGATGAGTTTCAGTTCCAGTTCGATCCAGCGATCCTCGCCGGGTTGACCCACTTCCCATTCCCTGGGGCTGCGGTGGGTAGGAGTCGCAAAGCGGGCATTGCCCCGGCCGCCTCTTCCACCCCGGGCTACAACCACTTCCTGCCCGTCCTCCACGATATCGGCGATAATTTGTCCGCTCTCGGCATCTTTTACGGTCGTGCCCGGAGGAACCTGCAGAATGATATTCTTAGCACTTTTGCCGTGTTTATTGGAGCCCATTCCATGCTGGCCGCGTTTCGCCTTATATTCGCGCCGGTAAGAATAATCCTGTAAGGTATGCAGATGGCGATTGGCTTTCAGGATGATGCTACCGCCCGCCCCGCCGTCACCTCCGTCCGGTCCGCCTTTTGGAGCGAATTTTTCACGATGAAAACTGAGGCAGCCGCTACCACCCTGGCCGGCCGTGACATGAATTTTAGCATAATCGATGAACATGAATGATCTTTTAATCTTTTGGTTTACGAACAGAAGATTTTATAATGGATAAATAGTTAATTCCGGATTTGTATTCCTACCCTAATTCCCACATCCTTCATTTTTACTTTCAATAAAATAAAAAGATTCGCCTCTATTTCAAATAACCACTTATTCCGAAACGATGAATATTTCCCAGAGCGCTCATATTGGTATACGCATAATCAAAGCGAAAACGTTTGGTGTAAATTCCGATTCCTGCAGAGACTCCTGCAAATTTCTGATTGGTAATTCCGGACTGACCTCTGTGAATATCGTTATCGTAGCCCATACGTAAACGTAATCTACTGCTCATCCGAAACTCACCACCGATTGCAAACCGCCTGAAATGATCCCACACGTTATCCGTGGAAAGGTTTAAATCGTTTAATACCAAACTGATTTCCAGGGGTAAGTGTTCCAATTTTTTACTGATTCCCAAACGCAGGCTCAAAGGCAGGGTCTCTTTTCTGGAAGCATAATAATTAAAATTATAGCCCACATTGGTCAGGGTTGCGGCAAACATCAGGTCTTTTTCGAAGGGAGCCGCATAGAGTAAACCGAAATCCAGAGCGTACGCAGCAGCTGTATATTGTTCATACTTGGAAAAAATAAGTTTTGTATTCACCCCGTAAGAAAATCCCTGGCCCAGGGTATCGGCCAGACCGACCGATACGGCGAAATCCTGCGCCGTAAAGGTCTGTCCCGTGGGTTCTGCGGACTCGTCGGTTTGGATAAAGCTGCCGTAGTCCATGTATTGAACACCCGCCGTCAGCCGTCCCCAGCGAGGCAGAGGATGTACATACCCGGCAGAACCGCCGTTGATATCCAACAGATAATTGGAATAGTTAAAGAAAAACTGACGCTGCGTGGTATACGCGTTTCCGGCCGGATTAATGAACATACCGTTGCCATCCCCCCGTATGGTTAAATAAGCACCGGACATGGCTGAAATGCGCGGGTTAAATTCAGTCCGTAAAAATTCAAATCCGCTGGTCAATTGCCCCCCGGCCGGCAAAATCTGACTTCCAAGAAGGAAGAATAAAAATATTCTATATACTAATTTCATCGTCTTCTCCAATGAAAATATTATTCACTAAATTGAGCGGCATTTAAACCGACCAGAAAAGCTTCAAAATCCACCGTTTCTACTTTATCCAACGTCTGACCCAGAAAGCGAGAGCCGACTTTTTTAAATTTATCCGGGCTATCACTCACATAAAAACGATCCTCGGCCCGACCCCGGCTTCGGTTAAGCAGGTGCTTCTCTTCCAGCACCTTACGCACCACTCGGGCGGTTTCTTTCCCGGAATCGATTAAGCGAATTCCCGTACCGATGACACGGCGAATGGTCTCTTCCAAAACCGGATAATGCGTACAACCTAAAATAAGGGTATCCACTTCCTCTTTCAACAGGGGTTGTAAATATTTTTGCAGAGTCAAAACAGTAACCTGATCATTGATCCAGCCTTCCTCCACCAAAGAGACCAGCAAAGGGCAGGGCTGGCCGAATACCCGCGCTTCCGGCATCAGATGACTGATCTCCTGCACATAGGCCTCACTGTTAATAGTCGCCGTTGTGCCGATTACTCCGATCCTCCTGTTTTGTGTGATATCCACCGCTGCCCTGGCCCCGGGAGCAACCACCCCCACTACGGGAATATCCAGCATATCTTTTAACAGCGGTATGGCGTACGAAGAGGCCGTATTACAGGCGACCACCAACATTTTGATATCAAACTGCAACAGGAACCGGGCGTCCTCTTTGGCGTATTGTTGTACTAATTTACGGGATCGGGTGCCGTACGGAATACGGGCCGTATCGCCAAAGTAAATGAGTTGTTCTTCGGGAAGAAAGCGTCTCAGTTGTTTCACAACGGTTAAACCACCGATACCCGAATCAAAAATCCCTATGGGTTTATTCATCTATAATGCACTCTCAATATCTTTCTTATATTTAACAATACCATCGGCAATGGCGTCCGCAATCCTGGTTTGGGTCGATTTACGTTTAAGCTGTTTGGCCTCGTATTTATTGGAGATGAAACCCATCTCAACCAGAATATTGGGCATGGTGGCTCCGACCATCACCCAGAAAGGGCCCTGCTTTACACCACGACTTTTCATATCCAAAGAGCGTAATTTATTGGCCATAGACTTTTGCACCACCGTTGCCAGATACTGGCTATACTTAATAAAAGCATTCTGAGCCAAAGTGGCAAGGACAAAATTTATGCCCTCATACCGCTTCTGATCCGATTTGCTTTCAAACTGAACCGATTCATTTTCTTTGAGAACCACATTGCGTGCTTTTTCATCCTTATCCGCACTGAGGAAGAAGGTTTCAAACCCGCGTACCCTGTGGTTGGGATTGGAATTACAATGAAGGCTGATGAATAGTTTGCCATTATGAGTATTCGCGATTTTAGTGCGCTTCCATAAAGGGATAAAGACATCCGTCTTCCGGGTGTACACTATGTTAACATCCGGCAAACGCTTTTTTAGGGCTTTGCCCAGTTTAAGCCCCACGGGTAATACAATATTTTTCTCTTTCAACCTTCCATATCCAATTGCGCCCGGGTCTTTGCCGCCATGGCCGGGATCAATCACGATCGTATGAATCAACCACTCTTTTTTCTGCTTTTCCAGGGAATCATTGGTCTCTTCATCTTGTTTGGGTTTTGTTTTACTACGAAGGGTTACATAGATATCGCCGTCATCCGTGCCGATCATTAACTCTTTGGATACGAATTCCCCCCTCAATTTGAAGGCCAGGGATACGGATTGCTGAAACTGAATCGCCTGAATCTCGGAAATAATGCCGGATTTTTGCTTTCGGTTTAAAGCTTTAGCATCCACCCGTCCTCCGTAAATTTCCACGTATAGCCACTTATTAACCCGTCTTAAAGCAATATCCTCTTTTTTAAAAGGTACTTCGGTGAAGATATGGATGAGAGTGCCGTTCTGTTTTTCATTGATGGCGATTTGAGAAATG
>JALSTK010000012.1 GCA_026983775.1 Calditrichia bacterium | reverse complement strand
AACCGAATAATGTTACCGCAAAGCGGTAAAATAAACCAGGCCTTTCAATATATAGGATCTCCATGCTCTGTGTCCCAAATTCGACGCCTTCAGCGTCACGCTCGCTTTTACCGCTTTACCACAGGCTTCGCCTGTGGCTACTTACATTAGTATCCTTCGGATACTTTTATTATTAAGTGCAAAATGAACGAAGCAGTAAAATCATATTGTCAGTCTTTATTTAATATACGACTTCACAAGAACCCCAGTAGAGCCCTTTTTTTTACACCCCCCGCCCTTACATTAAAATCGATACCAATACACGCCACCCCGAAAACGGGATTGCTTCTTTTATCGTATTAATATCATTTTCTTAATTTGAACATGGCCGTCGGCCATACTCAACCGATATCAATACACGCCATCCCGTAAACGGGATTGCTTCTTCTATCGTATTAATATCATTTTCTTAATTTGAACATGGCCATCGCCCGTACTCAGGCGATACCAATACACGCCACCCCGAAAACGGGATGGCTTCTTTTATCGTATTAATATCATTTTCTTAATTTGAACATGGCCATCGCCCGTACTCAGGCGATACCAATACACGCCACTTGCCAGGCCGGTCGCGTCAAAAGTTACCGAATACCTGCCGGCCTGCTGCCGTTGGTTTACCAGCGTGCGCACCTTTTGCCCCAGCGTGTTGTAAACCACCAGTTTAACATCATTCGCAATCGGTAATTCGTAAGTAATAAGGGTACTCGGATTAAAGGGATTGGGATAGTTTTGCGACAACAAAAACTTTTCTGCAACTCTCGGTTGACCGTATGCCTCAATAGCGGTAGAGAGATCGGCATAGCGGCCGCCGTAATAACCCATGTCGGCGCGCGTCGTACCCAGTCCCGCGCTACAATTTAGATAAGTATCTACCGAATCGGGATGGCCGGCATCGATAGCCGGGGAATTCGCTCCGTTGCCGCAGGAAGCGGATTTCAGATGATAATCGACGGCACCGCTTTCATCAAACAAGGGATCATCGGTCAGACAACCGGCGCCGAACCAGCTTTCCGCAGCCGCCGAATCCACGATGGAATAGGTGACCGTGGGCGTGCCGTTATCGATGTAAATTTCCGGTTTGGCATTATCGTACAAAATGCTGTTAATGATTTGCGGATGGGTAACAGGCCCCATAAGCTGAAAGGCGCCGCCACCGTTTGGCGCTTCATTATCGGCCACAGTGACGTTCACGAATCGCGGCTCCGCGGGATGCGTTCCGTCGGAGCTAACAACTACCGCCCCGGCCAGACCGCTTGACCTATTTTGCTCAAACAACATATTGCTCAATACGGGCGAACAACCGTCAATCACCATTGCCCCGCCGCTTTGGGAACCGTTCTTCGTAAAGCGTAAGCGGTGCAAATAGGGGCTGGAATGCGTAATAAACATGGCGCCGCCGCCTTCGCTTTTCATTTCCGAAAGATTTACCCCGCCGCGGCCGTTGTCTTCAAAATAGCAATCTTCGATTTGGGGAGCGGAATCTTCGATATAGACGGCTCCGCCCAGGCGGGCCGTATTGCGGTAGAAAACGGAATGGCGCACGATGACCTGATCCGAATTGTATATAGAGATGGCGCCCCCGCCTTGATCGCTCATATCCGTTTTATCGGCGTAATCGAAACGGCAGTTTTCGATAATGGATGTGCCCTGTTCGCTGTCATTCAGATTGTTAAAAAGGATGCCGTGCCAGCCGCTGCCGGTGAATAAAATACGATTGCCGTTCAGATCGGTGCCTTCGTTTTCCGGGCCGAGGGCCAAAAGCACGCCTTGCACTTTGATTTGATACGGCCCTAAAAAGCTCACCTTTTCCACGGAATCGGAAATACGCAGCGTATCGCCGGCGGGAATGGTTATATCGCCTTCCACATAAATCGTGCCGCAGGTCCATTCGCCGCTGACATCGCCCGCCACATGGCAAGGAAGCAATGCGTCGGGATTGTCGTTACTAATCAGAAAAATGCCGGTGTAAGGAGAAGAGACATAAAGCATCCGGCTGTTGGCCAAGAAGCCGCCCAAATCAATATTGTTATAAACGCCTTTTAATTGAATATTTCCAAAATCGCTGATATTCAAAAAAATAACTTCTCCTTCATTGCGCATTATATAAGCGTAGTTTCCGGAAACGGCAAGATCTTCCGCGTAAAAATCACCGTCTGCTTCTGTGTAGGAACCAACCACCACAGGGGAAAGGGGATTGGAAATATCAATTATTTTCAATCCAAATCCTTCATCACCGATAAAAGCATGGGAATCCCTGATTAAGATTGCATAATAAGAATCGTCATCGGATTCGCGAAAGGTTGTTTTTAACGATGGATTCGTCGGATCGGATATATCGATGACATTCATCCCCTGGACGTAGTTGGCTATAAAAACATAATTGCCCTTTACAGCCAGGCGGCTAATCCAGCCACCGATGGTCACACTGCCCACTTCGTGAATCGAATTCAAATCCGAAAAGTCAATAACGGAAATATCCTGCTGACCGGCAACAATAAGCAGCTTATCTTTAAGAACAATATCCTCGGTATAAAAACCCGTCGTAGGATGCGTCCAGGAAGCAAGTAGGTTTGGTTCCGAAGGATCGCTGACATCGATAACATAGAAAATGTTCTCGCCATTCGTATTATCATGCGCACAGACAATAGCCGTATCGCCTTGTACATAAACTATGACCGCTTCCCGGTTTTCGCCGCCCAAATCCAGATGCCCCACGGTGTGCGGTTCGGTCGGATTAAACACACTGATTATATCCAGCGTGTTGATGGGCGTAATGCGGTAAAGATAGGTGCCTTGCTGAAAAAAATTATTAGTCACCGAGGAGGTTGCGAAAAAATCACCGCTGCCTAAAGTTGCCGGGTCGGAAATATCATAGGTGTAAATTCCATGTCTTTTAGAGGCTACAATCACATAATTCTGTGCAACAGCCAATTGCTTGGAAGTAGAAACGCTTTTGGAATCACGGAGCACTGGAACGCCGTCCGTGACCTCAAAAACATTCAGATTGTAATAATCGGTTGAATAAACATAAGAGCCTTTTACGGTCACATTCGTACATGGGCCCGGGCCAACGCCGGAGAAATGAAGCGCCGTATCCTGCACCGTAAAATAGAATAGCCCCGTCCAGCCATCGGCAATAAACAGCGAATCATGCTGCCAAAATAGGGCACAGGTGAAATAGCATTGATTCGGATTATTCTGCAAATATTTATTGTAGTAAAGGTGATTTAACACATGAAACTGTTCGTCCGCATAGCGCAACATTTCCAGCCCATTATTGTAGTTGGCTAAAAACAACGTATCGTTGCGGGCGGCAACGTCTCTTGTCTCACAGTCTTCATATTTGTAAACGGCCCCGAGTTCCAGACTGTCGGCGTCAATGATCCGCGCCTGCAAAAGTCCCTGATGACCGGCAGCGATGTACAAGTTTTGTCCCGATTGGGCAATAGCCCTGGCTTCAAAGGAATCATCCGGGCGGGTTAACACCTGCAGCAGTTCAGGCGTATTTGCCGATTGAATATCCACCACGGCCACACCCTGGTAGCCCATGGCTACGTAAGCATAGGTTCCGGAAGAGGATATTGCAATATCTTTCGGTGCGCCGGGCAGAGTTACACGACCTTGTTCGGCAATGCTTCCGCTGGCGTTAATCACGGCGCTGACCAATTCGGCGCCGTCGCCAAAATAGACGTGACCGTTTTCCATAGCCGTTACAGCAAGACTCGGGCCTTTGGTCCAGCGCCCCAGCAAGGTGGCGTTTTCAGAATCAGTTGTAAAATTGGGGGCTTTTTCGATTGACTGAGATCGAAAATATAATCGTTGGACGGCTGATTGTGATCTTAGATGAGGGTTACCCGCCAATAGCAAATGAACGTTAAAGAAAATCAGGATCGGGATCATTCGTTTTAGCCTATACATACTCTCTCCTCAGGATTAATGTAAACAGGGTAATTTTCAGGTTTTATAAAATTATTCACAATAAATATTACGGTTAACTAAGGTTAAATATTAGCACTAAATTTCCAACGATATGATAAAATAGGGGGATATTTATGCAAATATTTATTTTATTTCTAATATCGGCCATTATTTGATCCTCTTTAGCCGTAAAGGCCAAATATATCCACATATTTTCCGAAACAAATTCCGCTTTTTGTAATACGATCGTTTCTATCGGTTTTTCTTCAGGATTTTGGCAAACAGCCGGTTCAATTATCCAAAGCACGAAAAAAAAAAATTAATTTACTATATATTTAAAAAAATGTTGTGATTTGAATTACACGACAAAACCAAGAACCCGGTTGTTGCTCTTCAGATAGGAACAACCGGATTAAGACAGCATTTTATAAAAAAGATAAGGGGATTTGCAAAAAAACACTAAGAAGGGAATCGGAATCTGCCGCAGATTCGGGTTAAATGGAAGGAAAGAGTTCACCCCCATTTCCCCTCTCTCGCCAAGGGAAGTTTAAAAATCAAACCGGTGAGAATAGTGTGGGAAGAGATGCGTTATGACCAATGTGGAAAAAATGATTCGTTCATTAAAATACAGGGGCATTCGGCTAAATCACCTGAACTTTTTATTCGTCCATAGCGAGACTACCCAAAATACAACCGCTTTAAGGCGGCAATGGATCGTTCAACCGTTAACTCAATACTTTCTTACATTCCTTTAAATTTAACCGGAAATTCCAAAGTACAAATAACAAATAAATCCCAAGAAACAATAACTCAAATATCAAGCGACCCTTCATCTTTTGGGGGACTTATTAAATTTTGGATTTTGGTGCCATTGTTATTTGTTGCTTGTTGTTTGTGATTTCCAAAAGATCACTTTAACAATTACGGCTTTTAACAATCGCTTTCTTATTAATCCACACGATTCGACATAGAGCCGTTTTTATTGATTCTTTTCTAAAATATGGTTTAAAATTTTCTTTTTTTTCTCATACGACAATTTTGAAAAATTATAGTATTCATCCGTACCTAAACCGGCACCGACCCAATAGCCTATTATTCCACCACCAATGATACCGATCCCTGTGCTAATTCCTACACTGAGATCACTCAAATCTATAGGAAATTTGTTTTGACTATCTGTAGTTTTTTTCCCGTAAAGATTCATTAATAGAGCACCGATTGACATTCCCGCAAGAACACCGATTCCTGCTTTTGATTTTCTTTCCCGCCTTAATATCCTTATTGATTTAATTGAAATCTTATATGTGTTGCCGGTAGAATTTACATAAATAGTATCGTTATTTAAAGTATCAAGAACAACTCTGAAATAGGGTTGATCATCAAAAGTATAAATATCCCATATTTGTTTCTGACCGAGTAGATTGGTAGAACTTAAAATTATAAAAGAAAAAAGAAGAATTATTCTATTATTCATATTGGTATCCCCTTGCTATTTCAACTTAGCTGCCCTGAAGGATGGGGCTAACTCTTTATGAATCGAACGACTCTTGTAAAAAGCAAATGCACTCCCTTCTTCAAATTATTTCTTCATCCCTACTACTCAATATTTGTTAGCCCCAACGTTCACGTTGAGGATTGAAAAAAAATCCTCCCAAAAAATCTATCGCCTTTCAGAGCGTAAACGCCCGGGGGAAGGATTAGCGTTCTTTTCTCTTTGTCCCCATCCTGAAGGATGGGGCTATTTTCTAAAAACAATTTAGTCTGAATTACTTTTCTGTTCGCCCCAACGTTCACGTTGGGAATTTAATGAAAATCCCACAAAAAATCTATCGCCCTTCAGGGCGTAATCTACACTCCTCCGCATATCGATGCTCAAAATTCGACCCGCTTTTGTCCGGTAACAATTATTTCCGAATATAATTTGTCAGATGATATTTTCATTACCCGCGCAATTATGGCTTGCCAGCGTTTGGGCAACGGCGTATTATCATAATGAATTCTGTAAATATGCTGACACCATCCGCCTATAAGTATCAAGCTCTCTAAAACGCCCTCTTTCTCCATACGGTGCAGAATTTTATCAAATAAATCAAACCTGTTTTGCACGCAGCGCTCGTTCTGTTTCGGCTAAATCCCTGTTCACCTGTTTTAATTTTTGTTCCAGCTCTTGCCTTTGGCGCACCTGCTTTAAAACCGCCTTCGCTTTTTCAGATTCCCAGTTTCCAACATATTTGGTTACAACCTTTTTATCCGACCGGTAAATAAGATATAAATAGAAACGTGCCCCTCTTTTTCTTTTTGAAACGGCGCCTCTGGGAAGGGCTTCTATTTCCTTATTGTAATTGTTCTTTAACCGTTTTAACCGCTCAAATTCTTCTATAATAACGGATTGAATGATACTCATTGTTTCCATCGTTGATTTATTGCCCTACATATTGAATATAATAGCGCTTTGTAGGGCAAGCAAACAAAATCCACAAAATGTCATTATTTTAAAACCTACGGGACGAAGTGAGAAAATCCTCTCCGAAAAAATCCATCGCCCTTCAGGGCGTAAACGCCCGGGGGAGGGAGTAGCGTTCTTTTCTCTTTGTCCCCATCCTGAAGGATGGGGCTAACTCTACTCTTTAAATAATATTTTAGTTCGGACCTCGCGCGCATTAAAGGAAATTCCGCTGCCGTAAAAATAAGCGTCGGAGCGGATGATTTGCTACTGGGACCGGGCGAAAAAAAATGGCACTATAAAAAACATTACAATCAGAATTATTTTCTTCTTCACTTTTTCAGTCCTTTATTCTTTTTTTTTACTCTTTTCCAGTTCTTCTGCGTCCGCCTGATCACGCAGACGTTTTGAACTTTTTTTTGCTTGTATCAGGTCCGGAAAAGCAATAATATTCACAGGGACACCATCCAGTTCAATTTGTTGGAAATTCGAAAACACCTGTTCATTACTAATCCCGATAAGATGCGTTAAAAGATCGATGCGGTTTGGTTCTACGCCTAAATGCACCGCGCGGCCCGGTTCTTCAAAATACTCTTTTGGGATTCCGGCCTTGCCAAACCCAAATTCCTGAAGCGCGGACATTACTTTAGCAGAATTGTTTTTTGAAGGGAAAATAAGAAAATCAATATCCTGGGTTACACGGATATACCCGTAATAATTAACGGCAAAACCGCCGACTAAACAATAGGAAACGCCGTGCTTATGAAACAGTTCTATCAAATCCTTCATATCTCTGCTAAAGAACATTGAATTGCCGCCTATCGTAATTTTTCGAACGAAACTTTTCTTACAATCGGTCTTTCAGACCAGCCGGCGCCCCATTGTCTTTCCTGCAAAATGGCAAATTCCCGCAGCCTCTCTTCAGGAGTCATATTTCTCCGGCGCTCATATTCCTGAGTATTCTCTTCATCAATCGATGAAAAAGTTTCTATTTTTAATTTTCTTTTAGGAATCTTACTCATTATAACAGCCTTTGCTTAATTTTATCGCCTGGCCGGCGCTTACTGCTTTAGCGTCATCCGTAATATAGGCGTTCCGTGGCCGCACAAAAAACGTTACCGGCAGCAGGCCGCTCATTTGGGACAGGGAGCTTGCCGAACCGGCGGTTTGGGCAGAGGAAGAAGACAAAAGAAAAAAGATAAATGACAAAAGAAATAGAAAGAATTTCCGCTGCATATTCATTCCTTGATAGTGAGAATCCAATAGTATAATTTAGCATGATTCTGTATCGAAAAAGTAAACTGTATCGCAAATTTAAGAAATTAAGAAATTAAAAGAAAATAGTGTCGTTCCGGTTTTCCAATAAAATTAGGCCCGCCATTAGGCGGCAGGTAATACACGAGGAGAATGCCATGCGAAAACAGGTGTCATTCCCGTGAAAACGGGAATCCAGAGATGCACTCGTCACCCGGGTCTATGTCTGGATTCTATGATTCTTCCCGGTCTAAAACGTGTCGCACCGCTTTCAAAAGTCCCCCTACCGAATACGGTTTTTGCAGGAAATGAATACCTTCTTTCAGAACACCGTCCTTCTGCAGATATTCATAGGTATATCCGGAGACATACAGAATTTTGTCGGGGTGAATACTATTTTTGATCCGCTCTGCCAGGTCACGGCCGTTCATTTTGGGCATAATCAGATCTGTAACCATAAGATGAAAGGGCTTTTTTATCTGCTTATCGGTTATTAAGCGCACCGCTTCCTCACCGTTGCGGGCCTCCGTAACCCGGTAACCGAAACTACGCAGCGTACTGGCCGCGAAATTCCGGACTCCGTTATCATCCTCCACTAAAAGAATACGCTCGGTACCTGAAAAATCCTTCCGTTCCGTTTCGGCTTCGGCCTCTTTCTCTAACAGCTCATCGTTCACCGGCCAGTTTACGTTAAAAGTGGTGCCTTTACCGAGTTGACTTTCCAAATAAACGCTTCCTTCGTTTTGTTTGACTATACCGTACACGGTAGCCAAGCCCAGACCGGTGCCTTTACCTACTTGTTTGGTAGTAAAGAAAGGTTCGAAAACCCGATTTTTGATTTCATCCTTCATGCCGATACCGGTGTCCGATACGGAAATCCGGATATGAGTCCCCGCTTTACTTCCGGGATTCCGTTCCACATAGGCATCATCCAATTCGCACAGTTCGGTTTTAATGACAATCTTTCGCTGATTATATTTTTCCGTCTGTTCATTGATCGCGTCGCGGGCATTGACCACCAGATTAATTAAGACCTGTTCGATTTGCCCCGGATCCGCTTTTATAAAGGGTAAATTTTCGCTGAGCTGCAGTTCGATATGAATATCTTCCGAAATGAGGCGTTGCAGCATCTTGTCCAGATCACGAATAATCTCGTTAATATGAACCACTTTCAGCTCATGTATCTGTTTTCTGCTGAAAGCCAGCAATTGGCTGGTTAATTTTTCGGCCCGTTGTCCGGCGCCTAAAATAGCGATCAGGTCTTTATGGGCCCGAACATCATGCGGGGTATGTAACAAAGCGATTTCCGCATGACCGTTGATTACGGTGAGCAGGTTATTAAAATCATGGGCGATTCCGCCCGAAAGCGTTCCGATTGCTTCCATTTTCTGGATCTGCTGTAACTGTAATTCCAATTTCCTCTCTAAGGTGATATCCTGCATAATGGCGGCATAATTTATAATATTCTCCTGTTCATTTTTGATGGGAAAAATAACCGCCCGCTCATAATATAATTTACCTGCCTTATTCTTATTAATCAGAAGTCCCGTCCACTTACGGCCGTTGCTGATCGTGGCCCACAAGTTTTCATAAAACGCCTGATCCTGTTTGCCGCTTTTCAGCATACGTGGATTCTTACCCAGCACCTCTTTTAGTGTGTAACCGGTAATCTGTTCAAAAGCCGGGTTCACATACTGGATGGCTCCTTTAATATCGGTAATCATAATGGCTTCTACGGCCTGTTCCACCACGGTAGCCAACCTAAACCGTTCCGATTCGGCCTGTTTGCGTTCGGTGATGTTTACGCTTAAGGCAATTACTCCGCAAATCTTTGATAAATTGATATCTACGATAGGTTGCGCCGCCCTCAGAACATTTAACTTTTTCCCGCTTTTGTGGATCATTTTTACTTCCGTAGAGCCGACTTCACCTTTAAGAATCTTTGGATAAAAGGAAGTATACATTGTCTTGCTCTCTTCATCCAGAAAATCGGAGAAATGTTTCCCCAGCAATTCATGCTTGTCATAGCCGAGCATTCTGGCTGTACTGGGGCTGCAATCGATAATATTCCCTTCCGTATCTAAAATTTCCCCTCCATAAGGCAATAACTCAAAGAGTTGGCGATAACGCTGTTCGCTGGCCTTCAGGGCCTCCACGGCCTGCTTACGCTGGCGTATATCTCGGGCAAGCAGCAAAATAGCTGTGATTTGACCATGAGCGCGAACTGCCGATGAATTCACTTCAACGGGAATGGTCTTGCCTGCCTTGGTTACAGCCTCGGTCTCAAAGATAATACGGGATTCAGTATTTTGAATTCGTTTTTTATAACGTTTCCGGACCTGAGTATGTTCTTTTTCAGGAAGGATATCCAGGATATTCATTTGCAGAAGTTTTTTCCCGAAACCGGATTTCTTTTGGGCGGCCCGGTTGGCGTAAATGATCTTTCCTTTCAAATCATGCAGAATGATAAAATCCGATGCGGTTTCTGCCAACATGCGGTATTTCTCTTCACTGGCCTGAAGGGCCCGTTCCGCCTGCTTCTGTTCGGTAATATCCAACAGTTGTGCTACCGTCATAGGCGCATGTCCCGGAAGGTCTACCAGCGAAGTTCTATTTTCAACCTCCCGTATCGTCCCGTCTTTTCTTATTATACTCAACTCATACAGGTGGGGCACCTTTTCGCCTTTCTGGCGGCGTATATAGCGGTCTACCACTAACTTCAGGCTATTGGGAGCCAGCAGTTTGCGAAAATCAATTTGAATTAACTCTTCCACCGAGTAACCGGTGATTTCCGCCATGCGCGGATTAGCGTAAATAATATGATATTGATTATCGATTAGAATAATACCGGCATGAGAGGTCTCTACAATGGAACGGAACCTGACTTCCGATTCTTTTAGGGCTTTTTCAGCCAGTACCTGGTCGGTTACATCCTGAGAAACACTGATAATTCCCGCCGTACCATCGGGTAGAATGACCCGTTGTTCATTCAATTGAACGTAATATTCGTCACCTTTTTTCGTTCTGCTTTTTAAAGAAAGCGTAAGCACTTCCCCGTCCAGAATGCTTTTAATATGCCCTTCAACAACATCCCGATTTTCGGGATGAGCCAGCTTCTTAACCGGTTGGCCGATTAATTCTTCCCGGGAATATCCCGACCGTTTACAAAAGGCCTTATTAACATCAATGATGATCCCCCGAGCGTTTTCGATCAATACTCCCGAGGGAGAAAAATCAAAAAAAGCGTGGTAAAATGCTTCTCTCTGTTTCAGAGCATTCACCTCATCAAGAAGTTGCTGACGGGTTTTATAATCCATAATCGAAACTTTTCAATATGAATAGATCCTGCTTTACAATCTTTACCTTCTTATTCGACAAAATCTATAAAAAATTTAGCTGCCGCTTCCTGTATTTTATTTTGTAACGAATATCGATTCCTGAGTATCTTGCCTTTATGAAAATCATTCCTCAATCAACCCGTTTCGAATGTATAGACGGCTGTTCCGATTGTTGCCAACATCCCGGAGGATTCGTCTATTTGTCCCATAAAGAAGCTTCGGCCATCGCCGAATATCTCGGAGCGCCCTCCGGACTCTTTCTGGAATGGTTTACCTCGGAGATCGACGGGCAGTTGGTACTGAAAGACGGTGAACAGGAGGCGTGTATTTTTTTGGAGGAAGGTTTATGCACGATCTATGCGCTTCGGCCTCAACAGTGCCGGACCTATCCTTTTTGGCCGGAAAACATGAAAACCAAAGAACGGTGGGAACTCACCAGGCAGGAGTGTCCCGGAATCGGCAAAGGCCGGAAGTTTTCTGCCGGGGAGATTGAAAACATTCTGAAAGGTAAAACTTTAGATTCAAAACGCTAGCCAACATCCGCCAGCTATCCCCGAGCCCCCGGATTATTTTTTGTGCTCACCCTGATAAATCCAGTCCGGACGCCGGCTGAGCAGGGCACGAAAATCCATACGTATTTCTTCCACAGTCGGCCGACCAGCAAACCACCAACCGTTATAAATTTTGTAAATCGTTCGATCCCGGTCCAGAACAAAAGAATAGGGAATATAGATATCACCATGGACGGGATCGGTTTTATCGACCATTTCCAATTCATAGAGTAATTTACGATCCGTGTCCATTAAAAAAGGCCAATCGGCTCCTAATGCTTCGCGGGTCTCCACGGTATGCATTTTATTATCCACACTAACGGTAATCATTTTACAATAATTTACCCGCAGCTCCGGCTGCAAATATTGGACATAATTGGTCGCCTGACGACGATCTTTGGGACAAAAATAACCACGGCTGAAAATAAGCACGCCCGGAAACCCGCGCAGTAACTTAGATAATTGTTGGACAGTGCCATCCTGGTCCGGTAACTGGAAATCCGGAAATTTACGGCCTGTTTTTAATTCGGGATGCATGGGATAATTCATGTTTATCGCTCCTGTTTTACTTCCGCCTGTTTTTCAATAAGGCTTTTTTCTTTTTACTCTTCCCTCTTTCAACGCATAGCCATACCATTCCATTTCATCCAAAAATGTTTTTATATAGCGATGCATCTTTTCATTTTTCGGATTGCCGTCCTCGTCGAATGCTTCCTGCACTTTGGGAACAGGAAAAAGGGAAGGGATGGTTACCGTGCCGATTTCAGCCAGAAAGGCGCGTAATTGCATGGCGGCCCGCACACCGCCGTAAGGGCCGGCCGAATAGCAAACAATTCCCGATGGACGAAAAAAATATTCTTCCAGAAAATGATCCATTAAATTACTGAGTGCCGGAGGAATGCTATGATTATATTCTCCGCTTACCACAACAAAAGCATCGGCCGCCCTTATTTTTCGGGCCAGCTCTTCCATCTCCGGCGGGGCCTGGCCGGAAGGATATTCTTTGTACATCAGATCCAGCAAAGGAAGATCGGTTTCTTTGGGATCAATTAATTCCACCCGGTGACCCCGTTCCGCAAACTTACGAACCACAAATTTTGCCGCCTTAATCCCCTGCCGGTCACGACGCACGCTTCCGTAAAAAACCAAAATATTCAAACTCATACTAAGTACTTTCTCGTTTTTTTGTAAATAGGTTATTTTTTTGCGGATTTTCATCTCCGGTGTATTATTCGGCTACAAACAGATTCAAACTGAACCAGTTTTTAGAATCGAACCATTGCTCTTTATGTATAAAACCGGTTTTCCGGGCCAGTTTCCCGATATCTTCCAGGGAATATTTGTGCGAAAACTCGGTGTGGATTTTTTCTCCCGCATCGAATGTAACGGTTACATCCAACTGACCAATATGTACTACCTGGCGAATTTTACTTCGGATATAGATTTCCACCCGTTTCTTTTGCTCATTATAAAAGGCCAGATGCTCGAATTTTTTCAGATCAAAATCGGCTTCCAATTCACGGTTTATGCGACCGAGTAAATTAAGATTAAAGGCTGCGGTGATTCCCCGGGAGTCATCATACGCTCGTTCCAGTATCGTTTTTTCTTTTTGTAAATCGATACCGATCAGAAGAGAATCCGAAGGCTGCAAGGTATCTCTAAGATGTCGCATAAAAAGCTCGGCTTCATCCGGGACAAAATTGCCGATACTCGAACCCAGCCACAAAACCAGTTTTTGCTGTCCGTTCAGACGGCCTATCTGTTTCAACCCTTCTTCATAGGTAGCGGCAACGGCCGTGATTTCCAGGCCGGGATACGTATTCAGCAGATCAAATGAACTTTCACGTAAAATTTCATGGGAGATATCGATGGGAGTGTAACAGGCCTGCCCGTGCCGCCTGAGAAAAGCCTCTAACAAATAGCGGGTTTTTATAGAACTTCCGCTGCCCAGTTCCACAATGGCCGGTTGTTCCGGAAAAAAAGACGCTATTTCATCGGACCGATCCTTTAATATTTCCGATTCGGCGCGGGTCAGGTAATATTCCGGTAGCTTACAGATATCTTCAAAGAGTAAAGACCCCTTTTCATCATAAAAATAGATGCAGGGTAAATATTTAGGGTTTGTCGAAAGACCCTGGTCAACATCCCTGGCAAAAGCATTCCTTACAATCTCCCGAGAAAGACGAACAATATTAAATCTCTCTCCTAATTCAGCAATACTCATGAATTTCCTTAATATTCAATTCCGTTTTTCTGACTATATAGTTAAAATACATCCAAGATTCCACAAAATTGGATAAATACTCATCCATTTTTTGTTAAATAATCATTTTCAGAATTTTGTTAGTGTATTCCGAAACCTGTCTGTTTAGACGATATATTCCTAAAAACCTTACAAAATAAAAGTAATTCACTGAAAATGAAAGGATAATTTTTTTTACTTGTGGAAACATCTGTCGGGTGAAGACGATTCTGATTTTCAAAAATAGAAACATCGGGAAAAGAAAGCCTTCAAGATAAAACAAAATTTGCCTGGATAAATCCAATTGCAGTACTGACTAAACATACTTTCGGGACCGGCTTTGTATTGGAATTATTGATTTTTTCTCTTAATTTGAACGCATCATATTTTAAAAAGGAGTAGAAAAATGAAGCAACCCAAAATTTGGTCTCTTTTCCTTATCTCATTAGTATTATGGGGCATACTTGGCTGCACACCTGCCAAAAAGGATGATAAAAGTAATGATATGCTTAATGCGGTTTTATGGGTGCAACGTGCCGCGGAATATAAGGCCCTTAGCCTTCAAGCCTATAATGTAGCTGAAAAAATGTTGCAGCAGGCTCTGAAAGATAAAAACTGGACTGCGGCAAGCGAGCAGCAGGGTTCATTCCAGAATTTACCGCCGGCAATTATTTTGGATATCGATGAAACCGTACTGAATAACAGTCCCTACCAGGGTCAGCTAATCAGGAAAAATGCTTCCTTCAGCAGTGAATCATGGTCTGCCTGGTGCAATAAAGCGCGGGCCAGAGCCCTGCCCGGAGCCGTTGCCTTTTGTAATAAAGCCCACGACCGGGGTGTAACCGTTTTTTATGTTACCAACCGAAAAGAATCGCTAAAGGAAGCCACACGTAAGAATTTACGGGAGCAGGGTTTTCCCCTTGAACCCGGTCTGGAAACCATTCTGCTGCGCAAAGATACATCCGATAAAGGGGAGCGCCGGGCGGCTATCGCCAGGAAATTCAGAATTTTACTGCTGCTTGGAGATAATGCCGGAGACTTTTTCAGCCCCTTTACCCGGGCTCCACAGGCAAAACGGGATTCGCTGGTTACGGCTTATGCTTCCAACTGGGGGACAAAATGGATTGTTCTACCCAACCCCATGTACGGCGATTGGGAAGGAGCCTTGTACAACTACCGCTATGATTTACCCAAAGAAGAAAAACAAAGGTTGAAATTGAGTAAATTAATCGTTGATTGAAAATAGAACCGGCATGGAATAAAGGGGAATCAATAAGCGGTCTGTCCGGTTCAACACAGGATTTTTTTCTATAAATATTGCAAACGGATTCTACGATATCTAATCTTTATTCTGTGCACTATTCATTTTAATCGATATTTTTACTATTTTATGTAATTGCAACATAGCCCGTTTACTTAGTGAATGAAGGAGTCCGTATGACCGATTTTAATTGGAACTGGGAAATTGAGAATGAAACCTATCTATCGAATACTATAAAGAGATGTCGGGAAAAACATATTTTACTGCCCACCTTCGAGCAGCTAAAAAAACCGCAAACTATTCCGGATACTATTCAAAAACAATTACCTAAAATCGATATGCAGGCCTTAGACCCGTTAAATCTGTTTCGGATTAACTGGGCCAATGATCCCCAAAGCGGCGGCATCGACGGTACCAACTACCTTGAGATACCTCAGTCGGTGAGCGGTGT
The DNA here is from genome assembly GCA_026983775.1 of Calditrichia bacterium. Classification (GTDB taxonomy): domain Bacteria; phylum Calditrichota; class Calditrichia; order Calditrichales; family Calditrichaceae; genus JALSTK01. The sequence goes on along the minus strand of JALSTK010000012.1, from coordinate 8,597 downwards.
CAAAGCACGAATCATCGGCCTGGTCGGTAAATTCTTTCCCACAGGCGCTCATAAGGTAGGCGCCACCTACGGCTGTCTGGCGCCCTATCTCGTTACGGGTCGATTCAATCCGCAGTACCACAAAGCGGTCTGGCCTTCAACCGGGAATTACTGTCGGGGCGGGGTGTTTAATTCCAATCTTTTGGCCGTGCACTCGGTAGCCATTCTTCCGGAAGAGATGAGCCAGGAGCGCTTTGACTGGCTCGAAAAACGGGCCACGGAAGTATATGCCACGCCGGGTTGCGAAAGCAATGTGAAGGAAATTTATGATAAATGCCACGAGTTGGAAGCAAAGAGCGACGAGTACCTGATTTTAAATCAATTCGACCAGTTCGGCAATGCCGTCTGGCATTATGATGTAACCGGCTATGCCATTGAACAGTTGTTTGAACAGCTTAAACAACCCGGACAAAGGCTGACGGCCTACGTCAGCGCTACCGGTTCGGCGGGAACCATTGCCGCGGGAGATTATCTCCGCCTTCATTTCCCCTCGGTGAAGGTTCTGGCTTCCGAAGCCTTACAGTGTCCAACCCTTTTGATGAACGGTTTCGGCGGACACCGCATCGAGGGCATTGGCGATAAACATGTTCCCTGGATACATAATGTAAAAAATACGGATTTGGTATGCGCTATTGATGATGAAGACCCGCTTCGAATTCTACGTCTTTTCAACGAATCGCATGGACAGGAATATCTTGCAAAAAGCGGAGTGGAGGCCGACACCCTCGCTAAATTACCCTATCTCGGTATCTCTTCGGTCAGCAATCTGTTAAGCGCCATTAAGCTGGCAAAATACTACGAACTGAACGAAAACGACATCATCTTTACTGTGTTTACCGACTCGGTTGAAATGTACTATTCCAGACTATCGGAGATGAATGAAAAGCGGGGAGCCTACTCGGCTAAACAGGCAGAAGTGGATTGGGCATCCGTAATCAAGCACCAGGGAATTGATTATATTAAAGAGCTATCCTATTACGATAAAAAAGCAATCCACAATCTGAAGTATTTCACCTGGGTGGAACAGCAGGGTAAATCCGTGGAAGAATTAAACGCCCAGTGGTACAGTGAATCTTACTGGCCGGAGCGTTTTAATATCTCGGCAAAATGGGATCGGCTCATTTCCCGTTTCAATGAACAAGTCGGACTTAAAATTGAGTAACAGGATGAGGGTAACGGTTCATGTCGGTTAGAAGCAAAGTTTTGAAGAATGCTCTGTTGAACACCGGGGGCAACCGACTTAAAATCGCGGATATTTTTTATGATCGCACCATCAAAGAGATCCGCAGCCGGCCGGGCACTAAAGAATTTGATTGGCAAACCATCGACAGCAAAGAAAAAAAAGAGACGTTTATTGCCGCTCTTCCCGAAGCAGATTTACCATCCGGCGTGGAAATATGCGATGCCCACTATCTGTTAGTGATGCCCGGAGCCATTGATCCCCATGTCCATTTTAATACGCCCGGATATGAATTCCGGGATGATTTTGAACACGGCAGCACGGCTGCCGCTTATGGCGGGGTCACCACGGTTATTGATATGCCCTGCACCTCGATTCCAGAGGTTACTTCCCTGGCCGGTCTCCTGCAAAAAGTTGAAGCCTTGCAGAAGCGCAGCCTGATCGATTTCGCCTTGTGGGGAGGAATCAGTGCTAATCATTTTGATAAATTGTCATCCAATGTAAAGGAATTAAGCGCAGCCGGGGTGGCCGGATTTAAGGCCTATGTGCTTTCCGGAATGAAAAGTTTCGGAGATTTAAGTTATAAACAAATCCGCCTGGCGGCCCAAAAGATTCGCCTTACCGGCAAACCTTTGGCTCTTCATGCCGAAGATAAAACACTGGTTTTGAATGAAAAAAACCGTTTACAGGCACAAAATGCCAATAGCTGGCAAGATTATTGTACCGCCCGCAGTTCACAGGCCGAAGCCCTGGCCGTGGAAAAATTAATGTACATTGCCCGGGATACCGGATGCCGCATACACATCGTTCATCTGAGTTCGGCTGCCGGTTTGCAACCGGTTATTGCCGCCCAAAAAGAGGGCTTGCCCTTTACGGCCGAAACCTGTCCCCACTATCTCTATTTCACTCAGGAAGACTTTAAAAATCCGAAAATAAGGAACTTTTTAAAAACAGCACCTCCGGTGAAGCATTCCGCCGACCGGCAGGCTCTTTGGCGGGCATTAGCCCGGGGAGAGATTCGTTTCGTAACCACCGATCATGCCGGTTGCGATCCGCAAAAAGAAAAGATATCCGACAATTTCTGGCAGGTTTACGGCGGTATCCCCGGAGTGGAACATCGCGTTCCGTTCCTGTTCAGCGAGGGTTTTAAAAAGGGACGGCTTACCTTGCAGCAAACCATCGATCTGCTCTCTACCCATGCCGCTGATTTCTTTCGGCTAAAACACAAGGGGAAATTATCGCCGGGAATGGACGCAGATATGGCATTAATTGATCTTTGGAGCCGGGAAACCGTTCAAAGTACCAGGATGCACAGCAAAGGCCAATACACGCCATTCGAAGGCGTCACTTTTTCAGCTTCCGTGGCCCGAACCATCTTACACGGCAAAGTAATTATGGGAGAGAACAATGAGGCGGAAGTTTCAATAGGATATGGAAAATTTTTAACGGTAGGTGAATAAGTTGCAATCATTCGATATTACAAATGCCTGGATTTGTCAGATTCAAGACGGATCGGTAACACCTGTATTCGGGGACTTGCAGATCGAACAGGGGAAAATCACAGCGATCCGGGAAAAAAGATTCACCCTGCCTCCTCAAACGAACCGTTCGACCAGGCTTGAGGCCGGCGGTCGGATGTTAACCGTACCTATGGTTAACTTCCACGATCATTTTTATTCCCGTCTGGCCAAAGGATTGCCCGGTCAAGGTCCGTTAAACAATTTTCAGAATATTCTCAAAAATTTGTGGTGGAAATTGGACAAGACCCTGGACCGGGACATGGTACGCGCTTCCGCTCAAATGGCTGTGATGGAATCCATCCGCTGCGGTACGACCTATATCTTCGATCACCACGCTTCCCCTTTTTTTGTCGAAGGAAGTTTAGGCACCATCGCCCATGTCCTGAAAGAAAACCATTTGCGCGGCGTTCTGTGCTTCGAAACTTCCGACCGAAACGGTGCCGATGTTACCGGCCGATCTTTTTATGAGAATGAATCCTTCTCTTTAAAGCATACGAATGCCGATATCCGGGCCATGTTAGGGCTTCATGCCTCCTTTACCTTAAAGGATAGTAGCCTGCAAGAAGCGGCCCGGTTATTACAAAAGAACGATCTCGGCATACATATCCATCTTTGTGAAGATCCGACCGATCGGGTTTTAAGTGAACAAACCTTTCACGCTTCTCCGTTAAAACGTCTGACCGATCACCATCTGCTAAACCGTAAAAGCATACTGGCCCACGGCATTCATTTAAATCCGGACGAATATCGAACCATAGCCGCAAGCGGCAGTGCCATTGCATTTAATCCCGATTCCAACATGAACAACGCCGTCGGTCTCCCGGTTTATGAGCGGATTCCCCGCCAAATCCCGATTTTACTGGGAACAGACGGTATGCACGCCAATATGGTTAGAACCTTTAAACAGCTCTTCCTCCTTTTACGCCTGAAGGGTTTTAGCTTTGAACGCGCCTTTGAATTTATACAAAAAGTGTTCGCAGATCAGCTAACCTTTGTGCGGCAATACTTTCCCGATTTCCCCGCTTTGCAGACCGGGAATCGGGCCGATCTGGTGCTTTGGGATTACATACCTCCAACTCCTTTACATGCGGATAATTTTTGGGGCCATTTTATATACGGGCTTTCCGAACGGCAAGCCCATTCGGTATTCATGAACGGCCAGCCTATCCTGCAAAATTTTAAATTCGGGCAACTCCGGGAATCCGAAATTTACGGTGCTATCCGTCAGCAGGGGCAACGTATTTACGACAGTTTTGGCAGTGATCAAAAAGCAAAAAATTATAAAAACCCAAAATAAGGATACACCAAATAATGGAAAAAGCACGACAAATTTACGACTTGGCAAAAAAATATGAAGAATACACGGCACACAATCTTTCCCAATTCGTTCGCAGAAAATCGCTTAGTAAAGAGGAAAAAGAAGCGGCCGCCACTCTTCAAGGGATGATGGAAGAGGCCGGATTCGATGAAGTACGTATCGACAAATTGGGCAACGTCATCGGCCGTTTGGGAAACGGAAAAAAGATCATCGCAATCGACGGCCATATCGATACCGTGGACATGGGCAATGCGGATCAGTGGGAATTCGACCCGCTCGGCGGTGAGATTAAAGACGGATTTGTCCACGGCCGGGGCAGCGTGGATCAGAAAGGCGGACCTGTTGCCGCCGTGACCGCCGGACGCATCCTTAAAGAGCTCGGCCAAGATAATGATGTGACTTTATTGGTAACCGGCACAGTGATGGAAGAGGATTGTGACGGCTTGTGCTGGAAGTATCTGATCGATGAAGAAAAAATTCGTCCCGACGCCGTCATTCTTACCGAACCGACCAATCTGAATATTTACCGCGGGCACCGGGGACGAATGGAGATCGAGGTCTCTTTTACCGGCCTCTCTGCCCACGGTTCGGCTCCCGAACGCGGTAAGAACGCCATCTATATGGCCTCCCGGGCTGCTTTGGAAATCGAAAAGCTCCATGAGAATTTACTGTTCGATCCCTTTCTCGGCAAAGGATCCGTGACTGTTACCGAATTCATCTCATCCAGTCCCTCTCTGTGCGCTGTATCGGATTTTGCTAAAATCCACCTGGACCGCCGCCTGACCTGGGGCGAGGACAAAACCCTGGCTTTAAATCAGATTCGGGAAATCGTAGCGCCTATGGGAGCCCGGGTGGAATTGCTGCGTTACCAAGAAAAAGGCTACACCGGGTTCGAATACGGAATGGAAAAATATTTTCCGACCTGGAAACTGGAGGAAGACCACCCGCTGGTTCGGAAAGGGGCCGATACTTATCAACAACTGTTCGGACAAAAGCCCAAAATCGATAAATGGACTTTTTCCACCAACGGAGTGATCATCAACGGCCTCTATGGAATTCCTGCCATCGGTTTCGGCCCCGGCAACGAGGTACTGGCCCACGCTCCCAATGAAAAAGTACCCATTGAGCACTTAGTGAAGGCTTCCGTCTTCTATGCACTGTTTGCCGAGATGTTTTAACGAAGCATTGTTCAACCAGCTTTAACCTATAGAAAATTAAGGAACATAGTATGGTAACCAAATTAAAAGGAAGACATTTTTTAAGCTGCGATTCCTGGAGTAAACAGGAACTGGATACGGTTTTTGAAACCGCTTTTGATCTGAAACGCAAATTTGCCGTCGGGGAACCCACCCGCTATTTGCCGGATAAAACCCTGTTCATGATTTTCTTTGAACAATCCACCCGTACGCGGAACTCAATGGAAGCGGGTATGACCCAGTTAGGCGGTCATGCCCATGACCTGACTGCCGATAAAATGCAGCTTTCTCACGGTGAATCCGCAAAAGATACGGCTATTATTTTGTCCAGGATGGGTCACGGCATCGCTTCCAGAAATTGCTTCTACGGAATCGGACAGAAATATCTGGCCGAAATGGCTGTTCATTCTTCGCGGCCGGTGATGTCCCTTCAGGATGATATTTATCATCCTTTCCAAGGTATGGCCGACCTGATGACTATTTTTGAATATTTCGGCCGTAACGTGAATGGCCTAAAAGTTACCATTTCCTGGGCGTATGCCGACACCCATTCCAAACCCCTCTCGGTGCCTCAAACCCAGGCCCTGCTCTTCCCGCGTTACGGAATGGATGTTACCATTGCCCATCCTAAAGAATTCCCGCTTAGTAAACACATTGTACAAAAAGCGCAGCAAAACGCCCGGCAAGGAGGAGGAACTCTGCGTTTTACAAATGATATGGATGAGGCTTTTCAAGGGGCTCAGATTGTAATTCCTAAAAACTGGGGCGGATTCGGTCATTACGATGTCCGGGAATATCTGGATAATGAAGAGGCCTGTCAAACGGAAATGACGGCTAATCTGGAAAAATACCACGACTGGATATGCGATGAACGACGTATCCGTTTAGCGGATAAAAATGTAAAGCTGATGCATGCTCTTCCTGCAGACCGCAACCATGAAGTAACGGACGCAGTACTGGACAATGAACAGATTTCCATTGTCTATGATGAAGCGGAAAACCGTCTGCACACGGCCAAAGCTATTATGGCCTTAACCATGTAAAGTTTGACAGGCAAGCATGAAACGATATTATTACCAGTGCAGCCAATGCGGAAGCATATTTCCCGCCGAAAAGATCGAACAGGAATTTGTGTATCTCTGTCCGAACTGCGGAAGCGCGCCTAAAAACGAACCCCTGCAGGGTGTGTTACAGGTTAAATATGATTATAAAAGCATAGCTAAGAATCTTTCCCGAGAAACTTTCTTATCTTTGCCGGGCGGTAAATTCTGGCTTTATCCCCCGCTCTGGCCGCTGGCCTATAAAACAGTCGGGGGAAAAACATATTTCGAGAATATTCCACCCGAGTGGCTGTTGCGCCTGGCACTACCAGCCGACACCCTTCTCGAATACCGACACAATAAGGAGACTCTCTGGCTGTGGGATGATACCCGCAACCCAACCCTTTCCTACAAAGACCGTGCTTCTATTCTGATTGCGCTAAAGGCCCGACAACTGAATATTACGGAAATCGCCGCGGCTTCCACCGGAAATGCCGGCTCTTCGCTGGCCGGTATCTGTGCCCGTCTGGGAATAAAGGCTCATATTTTTGTCCCGGCAGCCATTCCCGAAGCCAAACGTATTCAGATCCAGGCTTTCGGAGCTAAAATATATATGGTAAAGGGCGACTATGATCTGGCCTTTGACCTTTGCCTGGAGGCGGCATCCTTTAAACACTGGTACAACCGTAATACCGCCTATAATCCATTGACCATTGAGGGTAAAAAATCCGCCGCATACGATATGTTTATTTCTACCGGGGGCAGGCTGCCCGAATCGATTATTATCCCGGTAGGCGACGGGGTGATTATCTCCGGTCTGTATAAAGGGTTTTGGGAACTGATGCAACTGGGATGGATTGAAAAAATGCCGCACCTGATCGCTGTCCAATCCACAGGAAGCGACGGGCTGGTGCGTTATCTGCAAACCGGACATTTCCAATATAAAGAGGCCAAAACCATGGCGGATAGCATCAGCGCCGGAGCCCCGCGTAACCTGTATATGGCGGCTGAAGCCGTACGGGAAAGTCAGGGCCGGGCTATTGGGGTTTCGGACCGTCACATTCTTTCCGCGCAGCAAACCCTGGCTGCGGAATTCGGCATACTTTGCGAACCCTCTTCTGCAGCGGTTCTGGCCGCTTATCGCCTGCTCTCTGAACAAGGACTGATCGATCCCGGCTCCCGGAATTTACTGCTGATTACAGGAAACGGGCTTAAAGATCATACGGCTTTACAGGGTTGGAATCCCATGCCCGGAATCAAATCCTTTCAGGAGTGGTTGGATATTCTGCGTAATGAATAAACCAAAGATAAAAGCCCTGATCCTTAGTGCCGGATTTTCCGGAAGAATGAAAACTTTTAAACCCTTACTGGTTTTTCAGAATCACAGTTTCCTCTATCACATCGTGGGCAAAGCTTCGCTTGTATGCCAGGAACTGGTTGTGGTCACGGGCTTTCAGGATCGGCTTCTGCAAACATCCTTGCTGGATGAACTAAGGAAGGAAGATGCACTGTTGGAATCGGTCTCCCTTCGTTTCGTTTTTAATAAGCATTATGCCCGGGGTATGTTCAGCTCGTTGCAGGCCGGATTAAGTGAGATCGGGAAGACAGAATGGATTCTTTACCATTTTGTGGATCAACCGGGTTTGCCGCCCTCTTTTTATGAACAATTCGTCGCCGAAATTGATGATAGGTATAACTGGATTCAACCTCTGTACAAGGGTCGGAAGGGACATCCCCTGCTTCTGGGAAAACCGCTTTTCAAGTGGCTGCTCAAACAACCTGTCGATTCTAATTTACACCAGCTAAGTCGTGAAGGTGGAATTAATAAAAAATGGTGGGAATGTCCCTTCCCCCGAATTTTCCAGGATATTGACACTCCAAGGGATTTTAAAACCGCTCTGGATGAAACTGGAGGCTAAGACTTTTTAACCCGTTGTTTAATCGGCAGACGATAATAGCGGGTATGATCATACTGGTAAAAGGCGTTGGCCACTGCCGGAGCAGTAGGTACCAGGCCGATTTCACCTACCCCTTTGGCACCATAAGGCCCGTTGGGATCCTTCACTTCAATACCAATCACTTTAATATCCGGGGTTTCCCTGGCCCGAAGTACACCCATTTTACGCAACTTGGTACTAACCGGGACACCGTCTTTCAAAACCAATTCTTCTGATAAAGCATAGCCCAGACCCATATGCACCGATCCTTCGATTTGTCCCTCGAACAGGCCGGGATTGATGATCTTTCCCGCATCGTGGGCGGCATATACCTTATGGATCTGACCCGCATCATTCAATACCACAA
>JALSTK010000011.1 GCA_026983775.1 Calditrichia bacterium | reverse complement strand
AACAGGGATTGGCCTTGTTGGAAAAATTAATTCATGCGGAAGAAGCGAATCCGGCTGTTTTACCAATTCGCTGGAAAAGTTTTCTCAAACGGTTTGAGGGATTGGATATCCCACCTGTTTTGCGCAATTTTTCGAATCAAAGTGCGGAAGATACCGGCGGCACGGAAAATAGCAAATCGGAATTAATCACCCGCCTGGAAGAAGCCGGTGCGGAGGATCGTTCCGGGATTCTTATCGATTTTCTGCAGAATCAGGCCATACGTGTTTTGGGATTGGATTCCGACTTTGCCCTGGATCCCAGAAAGCCCTTAAGTGAAATGGGATTGGATTCACTGATGGCTATTGAACTAAAAAATGCACTGGACCGGGCCGTAGGGAAAAAACTTTCGGCAACTACCATATTCAACTATCCGACGATTGAATCGTTGGCAACTTACCTGCTGAACGATGTGCTGGCCTTCGAACAGGCACGAAGCGAAGAACACGGTGCAGAGAAAAATGAGAGTCCATTGGATAAAACCATTCAGGATATTGAAAATTTATCCGATGAAGAGGTTGAGGCTTTGCTGTTACAAAAGTTAGATGAAGAATTTGACGGCAAAAACGACAGGGATGGAGAAGACCTATGAGCGCCAATAGTAAAATGGATAATTTATCCCCTTTAAAACGTGCTCTGATTGCTTTGGAAGAGATGAAAGGCAAGTTGAATACGCTGCAAAAGGAGAAGAACGAACCGATTGCCGTTATCGGATTGGGTTGCCGCTTTCCGGGGGCACGGAATGTTCGGGAATTCTGGCATTTACTGGAACAAGGTATGGATGCCATCAGTGAAGTTCCTCGTGAGCGATTCGATGTCGATGCATACTATGACCCCAATCCCGGTACTCCCGGGAAAATGATTACCAAATGGGGTGGATTCATCGACGATGTAGATAAATTTGATCCCCAGCTTTTCGGCATCTCGCCCAGAGAGGCTTATAAAATGGATCCCCAGCAACGTTTGCTGCTCGAAGTGGCCTGGGAAGCACTTGAGGATGCCGGAATTGTACTGGATCAGCTGGCCAGGACCAGGACCGGTGTGTTTATCGGCGTAAGCCATAACGACTATTCTCATCTGCAGGGTAATGATTATTCCAAAATCGATGCCTATGCAGGCACGGGCAATGCCTTCAGTATTGCCGCTAACCGCCTATCCTATACCTTTGATCTGGAAGGTCCCAGTGTAGCCGTAGACACGGCCTGCTCCTCTTCTCTTGTTTCGACCCATCTGGCCTGCCAGAGTCTGCGTAACGGAGAATCGGACATGGCTCTGGCCGGTGGTGCCGGATTAATCCTCTCACCCGAATTGACGATTACTTTTTCTCAGGCGCAGATGATGGCACCCGGCGGTCGTTGCAGAACCTTTGATGCCGACGCAGAAGGCTATGTCCGCGGCGAAGGAGTCGGAATAATCGTATTAAAACGCTTATCGGACGCTATCCGCGACCGGAATCATATTCTGGCCGTCATCCGGGGCTCAGCCGTAAATCAGGATGGTAAAAGTAACGGACTTACAGCCCCCAATAGTTTGGCCCAGCAAAAGGTCATCCGCCAGGCTCTCAAAAACAGCGCCGTCCGACCCGAAGACATCGATTATATCGAAGCCCATGGTACGGGTACGATTCTCGGTGATCCCATCGAGGTGCAGGCCCTGAGTACAATCATGAAAGATCGACCCAAAGAAAAAACGTGTTATCTGGGTTCCGTAAAAACGAATATCGGACATCTTGAGGCGGCAGCCGGTGTTGCCGGTCTGATAAAGACCATACTATCCGTATATCATGGCCGGATTCCGCCTCACCTGCATTTTAAAAAATTAAATCCCCATATTTCCGCGGATGAGATGCCCTTTAAAATTCCCACGGAACTGACCCCCTGGCCTGACAACGGACACAAACGTCGGGCCGGTACCAGTGCCTTCGGTTTCGGCGGAACCAATGCACACGTGGTGCTGGAAGAAGCTCCTCCTCAACCCTGGTTCGATAAGGCAAGTGATGATGATTTTACGGAACAGTCCCTGTTATTCGTACTTTCTGCTCATAATGAGCAAACCCTGCGCGACCGGATTCAGCAATATCAACATTTTATTGTACATGAAACCGATGATAGGCCACGATCATTCTACGATCTGAATGCCAACCTGGCCCTGAAACGTACCCATTTGGATCACCGTCTGGCCATGGTAGCAAAGAGTAAAGATGAATTGCTGCAAAAGATCAACCTGTTTTTGCATGAGGAAGAAGATTTCTATATTCAGTCCGCTGTTCGCGATCCCAATTTCCAGCCTAAGATAGCATTTGTTTTTTCCGGACAGGGTCCTCAGTGGTGGGCCATGGGACGGGAATTACTGGAAAAGGAGCCGATCTTTCTCCAAAAGATCGAACAGATTTCCGAATTATTGGAATCCTGGACACACTGGTCGCTCTTAGATGAATTGAAAAGGGATGAAAAACAGTCTCGTTTGGATCAAACCGAAGTAGCCCAACCGGCTCTTTTCGCCTTACAGGTGGGATTAGCAACCGTATGGAGAACATGGGGCATCCATCCCAATGCTTTGGTCGGCCACAGTGTGGGTGAAGTAGCCGCTGCTCATATTTCTGGAATCCTGAGTCTGGAAGATGCTGTAAAAGTTATTTACCACCGCAGCAGATTGATGCAAAAAGCAACCGGGTTAGGGAAAATGGCTGCCGTGGATTTGGCTTACCAGGACTTGCTCCGTCTGACTGAAGAATTCAGCGAACATATCAATATCGGTGCCCATAACAGCCATATTTCTCATGTTATCTCCGGGAAGGAAGAGTCAATCGATGCCGTATTGGCCAGGCTGGAGAAGAAAGATATCTTCTTTAAAAAATTATCGGTGAATTATGCTTTTCATAGTCCGCAAATGGAACCGTTCCGCCAGGAGTTACAATCCGTCTTAAACGGACTGCAAGTCCATCCGGCAAACATACCGCTAATCTCAACGGTTACGGGCCGGCCGGCCCTGGAGGAGGATTACAATGCCGAATATTGGGGAAGAAATATAAGGGAAGCCGTACAGTTCTCAGAGGCAATCGATCATTTAATAGAGAAGAACTACACTGTTTTCATTGAAATAGGCCCTCATCCGGTGTTAAAAAATTATATTAAACAAAACCTGTCCGCTGCTCATAAAAAGGGATTTATTCTGCCTTCTCTACGTAGAAAAGAGCCGGAACGGGCCATGATGCTGAATACCGTTGGCAGGTTGTATGTGCGCGGATTAAAAATATCCTTCGCTACAATATATGACAAACCGGCCAGACCGGTTCCCCTGCCTTCTTACCCGTTTCAGAAAGAACGATATTGGATAGAGAGCAAAGAGAGCTTCACTCCAAAACAGAGCGTCGGCCAACATCCTTTGCTCGGGTCTGAGCAGACTTCCGTACTTTTACCGAACAATTCCAATTGGACGGTAGAATTGAAATCGGATTATGTTGCCTATCTCAACTCCTCCGTGGACCGGCGGGAGATTGCTCTCCCGGAATCGGCCTATCTCGAAATGGCGATTGCCGCGTCCAAGCAATCTTTGCATGCTCAGCACCCGGTTCTTCGCAATATCATTTTTAAGAATGTCCTGAATATGCAGGTCAATGATACCCGGGAGTTGCATTTTACCCTTTCCCCTGTATCCGGTAAAAGAGCATATTTTCAAGCTTATAGCAGAAAGCGCTTCTCTTCCGGAAAAGTTCAGTGGATCCTTCATAGTTTAGGCTCCATTTCGAATGAAGACGAACCGGATATGCGGCAACCGCAGGTCGACTTGAAAAGCATCCAAACCCGTCTCGGTAAAAAAAATTCTCGGCAACACATAGCTTCTTCCCTGGGACTTCCCGGTTTATTGAACGGAGGCCCTGTTTCTATCGGTAAGCATATCTGGTTTAACAAAGATGAAATTCTGGTTAAGTTTAAAATCGACCAGCATAAGGTCGGCGACTGGTCCAGTTATAATATCCATCCGATTATTTTGAGTAATACTCTGCGTCTGATCGCGACTTCCGCCCAAATCAGTGAGCAAAAACTGCTTTATTATAAGGCCCATTCTCTCGATAAATTAAATCTATATCAAAACCCGGGACATGAATTTTGGGTGCATATTAAGTTAAATCATCTGCCTGCATCCAACCGGGCGCTGATCGGAAACATTCAACTCATCAATTCCGATGGCCAGGTTGCCTTAGAAGCGGAAGGATTACGCTTAAATCCCATATCCATCGCAAAAGTCGTATCCGATCTTTTTTATACGGTGGAGTGGCAACGCTATGATCAGCCGATATTATCGGGTTCCCTGCCGGCCGGGAGATGGATTATCTTCTCGGATTCAAATACAATCAGTGAGACACTGGCTTCGAAACTGAAGCAAAAAAACCGTGAAGTATTGCTCTTAAGCCCGGGAATAGATAATAAACTGGTTAACGAAGAACTCGGTTCGGTCAACTGGCAAAAAACAGAATCACTCAAATCTCTTCTGACCGAGCGTATTCAGAATGAATCCGCTCTTGTTTTTATGGAAGGTTCCAATAACGCAGATGCCTTCAGACAATTCATTCATATCTTATTAGAGAACAACATAAGTCCGAATTTAGTCCAGGTGGTGACCCGTTCCGCTCTTAATCTATCCACCGACGAGACCATTATTAACCCCGATTCAGCCATTCTTTGGGATGAAGCGCTAAGGGCTATGCGTTTACATCCCCGGCTTAATATCAAACTTCTGGACATCGACGGTAAAGCAACCGCTATTTTTGACTATTTGTTAAAAACAGAAACTTTTGAAAATCAAGCAGCCCTGCGTAACCAGAGTTTGTACGTTCCCAGGATGGTTCATAAAATCCCGAGCAATGACGGTTTATCCTATATTCCTGCGGCCTTTCTACCTTCTTCCGACCGTAAAAATCCCGAGGACCATGAAATTGAAATCGAAGTACGGGCCGTGGGTATCAATGATCAGGATATCAAATTCCTTGAAGAATCTTCCGCTCAACCGATCGGGCTGGAATGTGCCGGCATTGTTACTAAGACCGGCAGAGATGTATCCGGATTTAAGAAGGGCGACCGGGTTTTTACTTTGGGACAGCAATGTTTCTCCCGATACCATACGGTACAGGATAGCCTTTCCCGACATATCCCCGAGGGTTTTTCATTTACGCAGGCTGCCGCAATTCCATTTAACTATGTTACCGCCCATTATGCCCTGACCTATTTGGCCCATATCCAACCCGGTGAACATATCCTTATTCTGGATGCCGACAGCCCTGTAGGCATGGCCTGTGCTATCATTGCCAGGTATTACGGCGCGAATATTTATGCTACTTTGCTTAATACGAGCCACAAATCGCTTTTGGAGCAATTGGATATTCATCATATCCTAACGGATAAGGATTACTCATTCATCGACAGACTGAACGAACTCACCGAGGGGAAAGGTGTCGATATCATTGTAAATACATCGCGCAATGATCATCTGCCTTCCGGTTTTTCTGCTCTTAAGGAATTCGGGCGCTTTGTCGAGCTAAACACACAAGATACCTTCGAACAACCCATTGTCTATCATCATTTACGACGTAATATCTCTTTCTTCGCTGTGGATCTCTTCCACATGATTAAAGACCAAACCGGTCTTGTACATCGTTTATTTTCGGAGGTTACTGACAAAATTGCCTCCCGCGAATATGAGCTCTTTCCCATTCATGAATCCAGTATTTCCCAATTACCGGCCATCTTCAGGCAATTTAAACATCATATTACTTCCGGCAAACTGGTCACCCTTTTGGATGAGGTTGCTCCTAAGAAAGAGAATGTTCATGGTTATTTTGACAGTCGGGCCACCTATTTTATTGCCGGAACCGATCATAATAACGACCGGGCCCTCATCCAATGGCTTTTTGATAACGGGGTTAGAAATATTCTATTTGCCAATTTATCCACTTCACCCCTGAAATCCGGTTTCCTGAATGCTCTGGTCCAAAAAGGTCTGAAGGTGAAGTTTGTTCAGACGAAGCAATTGACCGTATCCGATCAGATTAGCGGCTGTCTGATCAGTCTGGGTTCAATAGACCGTACCCAGGACGTACATCAGGTTCGTCAAAAACTGGACTTCATATATGAATACTTTAAAGAGCGGGAACTGGAGTTTTTCATTACCCTGTCCGTTTTTAGTATTATCGGTAATGAAGTAACCGACCAAAATATCATTAATATAGATCACCTGATCAGAGGGTTCAATTTGCAGCGCCAAAAGCAAGGTTTGTCCGCCCTGCACGTCCAGATAGGCGGAAATGTTCCTCAGGACATTTCCAAGGCAACCATGCGCTGGCAAATATTGAATCATATCCTACCGATTCAGGAAGGACATTTGATTATTACGGAAGCCGATTGGGAAGCGCTCTATCGAAATTATAAAGAGGATGAAATCCCCGGATTTTATAGAGCACTCATCTCATCCTTCGGAACAAACGGTTCTCAATCAATCCGGCCCGGTGCCACGGAGATCCAACGGGAAGACCTCTTATCCGCCGATGAGCATGAACGGGCTCATTTACTGGAAAACTATCTGATCAATGAGATTTCCAGAGTCGTAAAAATTCCTACATCCAAAATTCGTCCCGATCAGCCGCTGACCTCTTTAGGCATTGATTCTTTAATGGCCATTGAACTGAAAAATACAATCGAGAGCCAAATTGGTGTTCAACTTCCCATAGCAACTCTTCTTAAAGGTCCATCCGTTCTGGATGTAAAAGATGAATTGCTTACTCAACTCAACAGGGGGATATTTTCGGCCGGTGAGAAACCACTGATTTCACGGCATGAAACGGATTGGCAAGAGAGAGAGTATAAACTGTCCTATGGTCAGCAGGCCATGTTTTTCCAGCACTTAATGAATCCGGATAGTATTTTTAATCTTGCCTATGCGGTGAGGATTCGTTCCGAATTTGACGTGGAATTGCTTCATCAATCCTTCCAGACGCTGGTCGATCGTCATCCCTCGCTACGCACTACCTTCCACTGGGTGGATGGGAAACCTGTTCAGCGTATTCATCCTGAAATGTCCGTCTTTTTCATAGAAGAGGAAGCCCGCTCCTGGGATGAAGAACAGCTCAGAAACCGGCTCGATGATGAAGTGCTCAGTCATTTTGATCTTGAAAGTGGGCCATTAATGCGTGTTTTCCTTTTTAGGAGAGCTCAAAAGGATACGGTTCTTTTGTTTGTCATGCACCATATCGTCACCGATATCTGGTCACAGGCCGTTTTGCTTGATGAATTGAGTCGTATTTTTGAGGACGGCGGAATTACCGAGCGGCTTGATCCGGTTGAATATGACTATCTGGATTTTATTCGCTGGCAGGATGAACTTTTACAAAGTAAAGCAGGCGAAGAACTCTTTGGTTACTGGAAGAAGAAGCTGCACGGCGAACTGCCGTTGCTTAATATCCCGACCGACCGGCCCAGGCCCGCCGTACAAACTTTTAAAGGCCGGACCGAAACGCTCTGGTTTCCCCCTGATATATCCCGGCGCATCCATCAATTTAGCGAACAGCATGGTGTAACCGTATTCACCCTATTACTGACGGCCTACTATATCTTGCTCAATCGTTACACATCACAGGATGATATTATAGTCGGTTCGCCTACCGCGGGTCGCAGCAAGAATGAATTCGCCCGGACCATCGGCTATTTCGTTAATCCGGTTCTTTTTCGGGCTTCTCTTCACGGTCAACCATCCTTTAAACATTTTTTACAACAGGTTAAGCATACCGTACTGGAAGCGTTCGACCACATGGATTATCCCCTCTCGCTGTTAGTCGAAAAACTACAACCGGAGCGGGATCCCAGCCGGACTCCGTTATTTCAGACCATGTTCATCCTACAACGCGCCCATTTGATGCATGATCAGGGCCTGTCCGAATTCGCCTTAAGCCGGGAAGGGGCCACTCTTAACCTGGGCGGTTTAACCGTCGAATCCATGAATCTTGAACAAGGTGTCGCTCCCTTCGATCTGACCATGATGGCTATCGAATCGGGCAGCGGTTTAGCAGCTTCTCTCGGGTATAATGTGGATTTGTTTGATGCCGATACCATCCGACGCATGTTACAACATTACATTACCCTATTGCAATCTATTTTAGAAAACCCGGAACAGAATATCGATACATTACCTTTATTGACCGAAGAAGAAATCACTCTCGTTACGGAAAATTGGAATAGAGGCGGCGAATATGAGGGCCCGACATCTTGTTTACATGAGGATTTTACGGCCTATGCCCTGCGAAATCCGGAAAAAACGGCTCTGATATTTGAAGAGCACAGCCTCAGTTACGGAGAGTTAAACCAACGGGCCAACCGTTTGGCCCACTATTTAATTCAATCGGGAGTTCGGCCGGAAACTGTTGTGGGCATCTGTTTGGATCGCTCACCGGAAATGGTGATCAGTATTCTTGCCGTACATAAAGCCGGTGGTGCCTATCTGCCACTCGATCCCACTTATCCGGCGGAACGTATTCGCTATATGATCAGCGACGCCCGTACCTCCTTTATTATTACAACCCGGGCCCTGTTCAACAAAGTTGATAAGCCCGGTATACAACACATTCTTATAGATGAAAACGCGGAAGACAGGAGAACTCTTCCGGAAACAGAACCGGCTGTCAATACGGAGATGACCCACTTAGCTTATCTCATTTACACATCGGGCTCCACCGGTAAACCCAAAGGAACCATGTTGCAGCACAGAGGATTGGCCAATGCTATCCATTCCACGCAATTGAACTATTATGTCAATGAGAACTCACGGGTCCTGCAATTTGCTTCCTTTAGCTTCGATGCTTCGGTAGAAGAAATTTTCAGTACGCTTTCCTGTGGGGCGACATTGATTCTGGCTAAGAAGGAAACCTTGCTTTCTCTTGCCGAATTGATTTCATTGATCAGTAGCCGGCAGATCACCAATATAACCTTACCGCCCTCTGTTTTAAATGTATTACAGCCACAGGATTTTCCAACCCTGAAATCTGTGGTTTCTGCCGGGGAACGCTGTCCGCTGGAAATAGCCAGGAAATGGTCTACAGGTAAACATTTTGTAAACGGATACGGTCCCACCGAGGCTACTATCTGTACTACTTCGTTCGAAATCAACCGACATTTTTCAGGAATCACCGTTCCCATCGGCAAACCGATCCGGAATGTTCAGACCTATGTTCTGGATACGCACCTCAATCCGGTACCGATCGGTGTTCCCGGTGAACTGTATATCGGTGGTGATGGGTTAGCCCGTGGCTACATCAATCGGCCCGAGCTGACTGCAGAACGATTTATTCCCGATCCTTTCGGTAAAAATCCGGGACAACGTCTCTATCGGACGGGTGATTTGGTTCGTTTCCTGGCGGACGGTAACCTGGAATTTTTGGATCGGGTAGACCATCAGGTTAAGGTTCGTGGTTTCCGTATTGAATTAGGAGAAATCGAATCCATCCTGTTGGAATGCCGGGAAATTAAAGAAGCGGCGGTTATTGCCAAAACGGACCACACAGGCACCCGGTTGATTGCTTATGTAGTACCCGAAGCAGGAGCAAATATGGATGCATCGGCTCTGAAAGCCTGTATTTTGACCCATCTACCCGAATATATGGTGCCGAGTGCTTTTGTGGAAATGAAGAGTTTACCCACCACGGCAAACGGGAAACTGGATCGTAGCCATTTGCCGGATCCGGAACAACAAAGCGGCGGGCCTAAATTCATTCGTCCCGGTAGTGAAATCGAACGTAAACTGGCCAAGATATGGCAAGAAATTCTCGGTCAGGAAAAAATCGGCATCAATGACAGCTTTTTTGAATTAGGCGGCCATTCTTTGGGCATTGTCCAGCTACAGGGTAAAATCAAGGAAGCTTTTAATAAGGATTTGAATGTAGTCGATATGTTCAAATATCCCACCATCCGGGCCATGGCCAAATTTATTGGGGATGAAGACACAACCAAAGAGACTATACAGAAATCGCAAACAAGGGCAGCACGACAGCGGGAAGCAACCCGTACTCAGCAAAACCGAATCAGAAGCAGGAGAAAGAAATAGATGAGCGAGAGTAACGACGGATTGGATATTGCCATCATCGGCATGGCCGGTAAATTTCCCGGTGCCGATAACATCGATGAATTCTGGGAACTTCTGAAAAATGGCGTGGAAGCCGTTACTTTCTTTTCGGACGAAGAACTTTTGGAATCCGGGATAGACCCTTCGTTAATCAATGATCCGAACTATGTTAAATCGAGAGCCGTTATCAAAGATGAAGATAAATTCGATGCCGCTTTCTTTGATTTTTTTCCGCGCGAAGTGGAAATGATGGATCCCCAACACCGTCTGTTTCTGGAAACTGCCTGGGCGGCACTGGAAAATGCCGGATACTACGCAGACAATTTCGACGGACTGATCGGTTTATTCGGAGGAGTTAGTCTAAACACCTATTTATACGCCTATATCATGTCCCAAAAAGGATTCATCAGCTCTGCCGAAGGATACCAGCTTTCTATCGGAAATGACAAAGATTTTCTGACCACAAGGGTAAGCTACAAAATGAATCTCAAAGGGCCGAGTGTGGATGTACAGACCGCCTGTTCCACTTCATTGGTAGCGGTTCATCTGGCCTGCCAGAATTTACTCAATTATAATTGTGATATGGCTATGGCCGGCGGGGTATCCATCACCGTTCCCCAAAAACAAGGCTATTATTACCAGGAAGGGATGATCCTCTCCCGGGACGGTCATTGCCGGGCCTTCGATCATAAAGCCAGCGGCACCATCAGCGGTAGCGGAGTGGGGATAGTTGTTTTAAAACGTCTGGATGAAGCCCTCGAAGACGGTGATTTCATTTATGCCGTCATAAAAGGGTCTGCATTCAATAATGACGGTTCGAACCGGGTCGGATATACCGCTCCTTCCGTGGATGGGCAGTCCGAAGTGATCGCCAATGCCCTGGCCATCGCCAACGTAGAACCGGAGACCCTGTCCTACATCGAAACCCACGGCACCGGTACGGTGTTAGGAGATCCTATCGAAATTACCGCCCTAACCCAGGTGTTCAGAGAGCAAACGAAGAAGAAACAGTTTTGCGCCATTGGATCGGTTAAAACCAACATCGGCCACTTGGATGCCGCGGCCGGCGTGGCCGGACTTATCAAAACCGCCCTGGCCTTGCATTATAAACAGATTCCGCCCAGTATAAATTTTGAGAAACCGAATCCGGAAATTGATTTTGAGGACAGCCCCTTCTTTGTAAATACCGTTTTGCGCGAATGGAAGACTGAGGACGGATCACCACGACGGGCCGGGCTCAGTTCCTTTGGCATCGGCGGTACCAATGTCCATGCCATTCTGGAGGAAGCTCCTGAACTTAAACACGGTGCAGGAGAAAGACCCGCGCATATTTTGATGTTGTCCGCAAAATCCACCGCTGCTCTGGACCAGGCCACAGCCAACCTTGCCGAATATCTGTCGAAAAACCCGGACGTGCCCATTGCCGATGTAGCATATACTTTACAAACAGGCCGCAAACCGTTTCAACACCGACGTATTCTGGTTTGCAACTCAACCCGGGAAGCCGCGCAGGCTTTGAAAAATAACGATGCCAAACGCATCTTATCTATGTCTCATCCCAAAGAACCGGATAACCCGCCTGTAGCTTTTATGTTTAGCGGGCAGGGTTCTCAATATATTCATATGGCAAAACATCTGTACCAAACCGAAACGGTCTTCCGCAAGGAAATGGATCGTTGCTTCGATATTTTAAAGAGTCGGGAGGGACTTGATCTGCGTTCTACCCTGTACCCTGCCGCTGAAGATGAAAAAACTGCCACGGAACAACTGAATCAGACCGAATTTACTCAACCGGCCTTGTTTGTAATAGAATATGCTCTGGCCAAATTGTGGATACATTGGGGAATCGAACCTTCCGCCATGGTCGGGCATAGCATCGGTGAATATGTGGCTGCCCACCTGGCCGGAGTCTTCTCTCTTGAAGATGCGCTCAAAGTTGTTGTAGCCCGCGGTCGACTCATGCAGCGTATGCCGGCCGGCGCCATGGTCAGTGTTCAATTGGATGAAACCAGCATCCGTCCTTTTCTGGATAAAGATCTGACGATCGGAGCCTTGAACAGTGCCGGCGTAACCGTGCTATCCGGTTCCTTCGAGGCGATCGGGAAGCTTGAAGAACGACTGTCAGAAAAAAAGATCCAATTCCGCCGCCTTCATACCTCCCACGCGTTTCACTCGGCCATGATGGACCCCATTCTCGAGGAATTTAAAGAAGTTATAAAAAGCGTAAAGCCGGTAATTCCGAACATTCCCTATCTGTCCAATACAACCGGCACCTGGATTACCAATGAGCAGGCTTCTGATCCCGAATATTATGCCAGGCATCTGCGTCAGGGTGTACGTTTTGCAGATAATGTGCACACCCTTCTGCAGGAAGCGGATCTGATTCTACTGGAAGTAGGTCCGGGAACGGTTCTCAGCACTCTGGCCAGACGCCATCCAAGCAATTCTTTAGGCCGACTGGTACTATCTTCCGTACGACATCCTCAGGATAAAAGCAATGATGTGACCTTCATTCTCAATACCTTAGGCCGCTTATGGATGGCCGGCAGCCGGATTAACTGGCATCATTTCTATGAGGGTCAACGGCGTTTGCGTATCCCCCTGCCAAGTTACCCCTTCGAGCGAAAACGATTCTGGCTACATTCCTCTGCCACGCGGAACAGCGGTTCCTTCAAGAAAGAGCCACTCCAGGAGGGGAAGAAAAGCGATTTAACTAACTGGTTTTACATTCCGGCCTGGAAACAAAAGCAGTTACCTTACGTACCGACGCAGAAACCGGACCCGGATTCCGTCTGGATGATTTTTAAAGATGCAACGGGCCTGTCCACTTCTTTGATAAATACCCTTGAACCTCTGGTCAAAAAAGTCATTGTGGTCAACAGCGGTCCTGCCTTTGTCCAAAGAGATGAGACCCATTTTACCATAAAAATCCATGATCAGGATGATTATAAACGGCTGATCGCCGTTCTTCAATCGCAGAATACTCTTCCGGATAATATTTTACATTTATGGAATGTTTCCGTTCGCACCAAACCGATTCCGTTTAATGATGCCATCGGACCGGCTTATCTGAGTCTGCTCCATCTGGTTCAGGCTCTGGCCTTTCATAATATTACGCAAAAAATTCAACTGGGTATCATCAGCAATGATATGTTCGAAATCACCAGTTACGAACGAACCGAACCGGTTCTGGCCACTTTACATGGTCTGACTAAGGTTATTCCCCAGGAGTTTCCCAATTTAATTTGCCGTGAAATCGATGTGACCCTGCCCATGCATTTCAACGAGGCTCTGGAACCGCTCGGACAGCATCTTATCCGGGAATTTTTTAATACGGAACGGGAGCTTGGTGTCGCTTATCGGGGAAAACAGCGCTGGGTTCAGAACTACGAATCCGTTCATCTCACAACGGAAGACCGACCATCCGCCTATCTGAAAGGCAAGGGAGTGTATCTGATTACAGGGGGACTGGGAAGAATCGGATTACGGCTTGCCAACTATCTGTCCACCAAGGTTAAAGCCCGTCTGGCTTTGATCGAAGTGTATGATTTCCCCACTTCCGATCAATGGGATGCCTGGTTGAAAAAACATGGTGCGGATGATATCACCAGTATAAAGATCAAACGGTTGCAGAACATCGAACGGAACGGTTCCGAAATTCTCATTTTAAAAGCAAATGTGAGTGATGCCGAAGCTTTAAAATCCGCTTTCGATCGGACTGTTTCCGCTTTTGGTGAAGTGAACGGCCTTTTTCATCTCGCAGGAATTGTCGGTGCCCATGCTTTTAAAACCATTCCTGAAATAACGGAACAGGACTGGATAGATCAATTTAAGGCCAAAGTATATGGAGCCTTAAACCTGGTCCCGCTTGTCGATTCAGCTAACCCGGATTTTGTCCTATTACAATCTTCCATCTCTTCCATCCTTGGGGGGCTTGGGTTTGGCGCCTATGCAGCAGCCAATGCCGTATTGGATGCTTTAACCTTCCAACAAAATAAAAAGAACCGGGCTCAATGGATCTGTGTAAACTGGGATGGCTGGAATTTTGATATGGATGCCTCTCCTTCTAAAGGACTTGGCTCCGAGATTGCTCAAT
The DNA here is from genome assembly GCA_026983775.1 of Calditrichia bacterium. Classification (GTDB taxonomy): domain Bacteria; phylum Calditrichota; class Calditrichia; order Calditrichales; family Calditrichaceae; genus JALSTK01. The sequence goes on along the minus strand of JALSTK010000011.1, from coordinate 77,530 downwards.
TGGCCATCCTGCCGGATGAAGGAATTCGGGCTTTCGACCGCATTCTAAGTTACCGGGAATTACCGCAGGTGATCGTATCAACCGGAGATTTACAGACTCGTATCAACAAATGGCTAAAAATGGAAACCCTGCAAAAAGCGGAAGCGGCTCCCTCTGTTTCAAGCGGCGAGTTGCACAGCAGGCCTGAATTAGCAAATGCCTATGTAGCACCGGAAACCGATTTGCAAAAGAAGGTGGCTGAAAAGTGGCAGCAGCTTCTCGGTATCGAACCGATCGGCATTTATGATGACTTCTTCGATTTAGGCGGAAATTCTTTGATGGGAACCCAACTCATCTCGGAATTACGGGACACTTTTCAGATTGATCTTCCCTTACGCAGTCTGTTCGAAGACCCGACCGTTTCGGGAGTGGTAAAAATTATCGAAACGCACCGTCAGGAACAGAAAGACAGCGATATGGCCAAGGTGGCTGATCTATTGCAGCAGATGGAAAATCTTTCGGAGGAGGATGCAAAAGCGTTATTGGATAAAAAAAAGAAAAAATGATTACGCGTTCAGATTGAAAAATAAGAGTTTGCATGGATAAAAAATAGAATAAATATTCAAAAAGGAATGCAAGTGATGCCCCTTGCAGTTTCTAATTTACGGGTTGCACCCGAAGCTACTCACATAGAACTGCTGCGCAGTTCAGGTGTACATTACATTAATTCCGAAAGGGTGGAGCGGAAATCGTTTTTTTGAGTTGTGCCACCGTTTGTAAGGAGATAATTTGATTGGATTTGAATTTTGATATCGCTATCCGACTTTGTGACTTTGCAATGGGATTCAAAAAATCAATTCCGAAGGAATTCAACACGAGTAGCCCCGAATGCAATTCGGGGGCAGGATGAACACAAAAATTCGGTTCAACTCTGAAAGAGTTGAATCTTTATTGATGTTTCATTCTTTTATTACGTTATTTGTATACGGTATCCATCATACTTTTATGATGTAGCGATTGAATTTTAAAATTATGAAAAGGAATTTAAACTTATATGAGCAACCTTTCAAAGCAAATTGCCAACTTACCTCCGGAAAAACGGGAACTGTTGGAAATGATGCTGTTGGAACAGGGAGTGGACCTTTCGCAAGTGCTGATTGTTCCGCAATCCCGCGAGACGAATACATTCCCGCTCTCATTTTCACAACAACGACTTTGGTTTCTTGATAAACTGGAACCGGGCAGCCCGCTGTACAATATTCCCGCTGTGCTGCGTTTAAGGGGTCGGCTTAACCTTTCCGCTTTGGAAAAAAGTTTTAATGAGGTTATCCGTCGCCATGAGGTACTGCGCACTACCTTCGGTGAAAAAGAGGGCCAGCCTTTTCAGATTATTCATGACCAGGGTGCCATAAAAATTAATCGGATTCATTTAAAAGGACTTCCCGAAAAAGAGCGAAGCGCACTGCTTCAGCAAGAAGCAATCAAAGAAGCGAACCAACCTTTCGATTTGAGCACCGGCCCTTTACTAAGAGTGACCCTGCTGCAATTTTCCGATGTGGATCACGCTCTGTTTGTCATCATGCACCACATTGTAAGTGACAACTGGTCAACGGCTCTTTTTGTCCATGAAATTCTTCAATTATATCGGGGCTACCTCCAGGGAATTTCATCATCCCTTCCGCAGCTCGCGGTTCAATATGCCGATTTTGCCGTCTGGCAAAGAAAATGGTTACAGGGTAAGACGCTGGATAAACAACTTGCTTACTGGCGGGATAAATTGTCCGATATTCCACCGCTCCTCGATATGCCGCTGGATAAATCCCGGCCCGGTTTTCAGACCTTTCACGGTGATTACAAGCTTTTTGATATCCCGGATATGACGGTAAAAAGAATCACTGCCCTCAGCAAAGAGCAGGATGTGACTCTCTTCATGACTTTATTAGCCGCCTTTTATTCTTTGCTGTATCGCTACACGGGGCAGGATGATATCTGTATCGGTTCACCGGTAGCCAATCGTAACCGCAAAGAAACCGAAAATTTAATTGGATTTTTTGTAAACACGCTGGTACTTAGAGCCTCTATAAACGGTGATATGACCTTTCGGGAACTTCTTCAACAGGTCAAGAAAACAACATTGGAAGCTCAGGAACATCAGGACTTGCCTTTCGAAATTTTGGTTGAGGAACTCGATCCCGAACGGGATATGAGCCGTTCCCCCCTGTTTCAGGTCATGTTTGTGATGAATAATGTCCCGGTCGATACATTACAATTACCCGATCTGGAGATAGAAATCGTCGAAATTGAGAATAAGACAGCCAAGTTTGATCTTATCTTAAATGTCACCGAAGCAACCGACGGACTGCACTGTAAGCTGGAATATAACACCGATCTTTTTATAAGTGAGAGTATGAAACGCCTGATCGAACATTACTTGCTCCATCTGAGTTCATTGCTGAACGACCCCGGCAAACCGATAAAGTCTATTCCCTTGCTAACCGAAGATGAACGTCACCTGGTTTTAGAAGAATGGAACCGGTCCGAAAAGCAGTATGATGAACACCGTACTATTGCCGAATTATTCCGCAATCAAGTTTATAGAACACCGGAAGCTACGGCCCTTCGTATTTCCGATCAGAAATACAGTTATGAAGAACTGAACGGTCTCAGTAATCAATTGGCCCGTCACCTCATAAAACAAGGTCTGAAAAATGGCCAGATAGTCGGTGTAAATGCGAACCGGTCACCGGAAATGATCATCGCCTTTCTGGCAATCCTGAAGACAGGGGCTGTTTATCTGCCTCTCGATCCCACTTATCCCGTTGAGCGCTTAAAATACATGATGGCAGATTCCCGTGCCGATTTTCTACTCACTCAATCGCAACTGTCAACAAATCTGACATCGGAGGCCATCAAAACTGTTCATCTGGATCTGATCCGGGAGACGATTGCCGACGAAGACAGTGGTGATATGGAAGACTTCCCTCCTGCTCAGGATACGGCCTATATTATTTACACTTCCGGCTCGACCGGACAGCCGAAAGGTGTGGAAATAAGTCAACAGGCGCTTGCCAATCATTGCCTGGATATGGCCGAATATTATCAATTGACTGCCGAGGATAATGTCCTGCAGTTTGCCGCGCTGAATTTCGATGCTTCCATCGAGCAAATTTTGGCGCCGTTAATCAGCGGTTCCACGGTGTGCATGCGCGATGATGAGATATGGGATTCCTTTCAATTTGCCCGGGTTATTGAGAAATATAATTTAACGGTGATTAATCCACCGACGGTTTACTGGGCCCAATTGGCAGCCGATTGGGCGCAAAAACCGGAATCGGTTCCCGAGAACAATCTTCGTCTGGTAATCATCGGCGGTGATGTGCTAAAGACGGATGCCTTACAAAACTGGTATAAAACTCCTCTGAAAAAAGTACGATTGCTTAACGCCTACGGGCCTACCGAGGCGACTATTACAGCGACTACATTTGAAATACCCTACGGCTTTTCGGCTGATCGCGTACCGATTGGCCGGCCGCGGGCCAATCGCATACTTTATGTACTGGATAAAGATGGGAATCCCGTTCCTCCCGGAGTAGCCGGAGAATTATATATAGGCGGTTCGGTTCTGGCTAAAGGCTATCTGTATCGGCCTCAGTTGACCGCTCAAAAATTCATCAATGATCCCTTTAGCGAGATAGAAGGACGACGGCTTTATCGCACCGGGGATCGGGTACGTTTCCTGCCGGATGGTAACCTGGAATTCTTGGGACGAATCGATTTTCAGGTAAAAATCCGCGGTTTCCGGATTGAACTGGGTGAAATCGAATCGGTTTTGATTCAAATGCCGCAGATCAGGCAAAGCATCGTTCAGGCGGTTGAAGATAATCAACATAACAAACGTCTGGTAGCCTATTATGTTTCCGAGCAAAGTGCGTCCCTTACCAAGGAGCAGATTCGTGAATTTTTAAGCGCCCGGTTACCGGAATATATGATTCCTTCTGTCTTTATTGAATTGTCCGAATTACCGCTTGATCCCAGCGGAAAAATCAATCGTCGCGCTTTACCCCAACCGGACCCGGAACATCTGGCAATTAAGACCGAATATGTGGCGCCACGCACGCCTACGGAAGAAAAGCTTTGTCTGATGATTAAAAATATTTTACAAATCGAGCGGGTCGGGGTTCATGACAGTTTTTTTGATCTCGGCGGACATTCCATGATGGCCACCCAGGTTGTTTCGCGCATCCGGGAGGAATTTGAAGTGGAAATCTCTTTGCGGACTTTGTTCGAACATCCGACCGCTGCCGGTATAGCCCAGGCTATCGCCGAAGTACAGGCCGAAGCATTGGATGAAAACGAATTGAATAAATTATTAGATGAAATTGAAAATTTATCAGATAATGATCTGGAAAAATATTTAGAAGAGAATTAAAAATTTTGATTCTTACTATTTAATTATAAGTGGATTCAACTAATAAGTGCAACGCTTCGGTTTGAGGAATTGGGGTTCACCGGTAAACTCGGTTATCCGCCAAAAACCAATAACCGAGAGGTCTCTTATAAAAGGATACCACTTCAATAAGTACGGATTACCGCAGTTAACCCCAGAGCAGAGATACATAATTTGCAGCGTAAAAAAAGAGGGTTTTTCACAATGAAGAGGGCCCGGATACTAAGAATTCATCCCTCGACTATCAGCCGGGAATTAAATAGAAACATGAACGGATTTATTAAACAACCGTCCCAGGAAATCACTTGGGTTCAAAACTCCAAATCAACTGTTTTGGGTAGAAATTTAAATTTTGCAAGTGTTGCAGTATTTAGTTAAATCCACTATAAATTTATAAAAAATATTTTTCACTTTTTTTATACACTAAAGGGTTTGATCCGAAATGGACGAGCTAAAAAAACGTTTATCCCATCTTTCTCCAAAACAGCGGGAAATTTTATTGAATAAATTAAAGGAGAAAAATAAACGATCTCCCAATTCCGGCAGAATCGGACCGAGAAAAGATAAAAATCGTTTTCCTCTTTCTTTTGCCCAAGAACGATTATGGTTTTTACAACAACTGGCGCCGGATAGTCCTTTTTATAACATGCCGATGGCGTTGCTTATCAAAGGGAAATTTGACATTTCATTTTTAAAAAACGCCATTCGGGAATTGATAAAAAGCCATCAAATACTTCGCGCCTATTTTCCAACGCAACCTGACGGAAAACCCAAACAAAAAATTGCCGAATCTATTAAACTCCCTTTCTTTATTTTTAAAATCAAAGATGATCAGCAAGAAATCGCATATAGGATTCAACAAGAAATCTCTAAAGTATTCGATTTAAAACAAACACCGTTAGTCCGATTTATTCTTTTTAATATAAGTCCCTATAAAAGTATATTGTTAATTAACTTACATCATATTATTGCCGACGGATGGTCGGTTAACATTTTAATCGATGAACTTATCCGGCTTTACCGCCAATTTGCAGGAGGGAATCGACCGAAATTATCCCCCATGCCATTGGACTATGTAGATTACGCGGAGTGGCAGAATCATTTTATTGACTCTCCTGCTATAGAAAAGCAACTTCGCTATTGGCAAAACTATTTAAAAAATATGCCGCAATTCTTGGAGCTTGAAACCGATTTTCCACGTCCACCCGTACAGAATTATGAAGGCAGACAACATTTTTACCATTTGGATACATCTGTTTTCAATCAACTTATAGAAACGGCCCGAACATTATCGATATCTCCATATGCTCTGTTTTTAGCCGCCACCAACATTTTTTTATATAAATTAACGTCTCAAAAAGATTTTGGCATCGGGATTCCATTAGCCAATCGGCATCGAAAAGAAATTGAAAAAATAATCGGCTTTTTTGTAAACACCGGAGTAATTCGCGCTAAAATCGACCCTTTTAAAGATTTCGGATCCTATGCGCAGCACATACATAACGACATACTTTTAGCTGCGGAGAATCAGGACATTCCATTTGAAAAGATCGTTGAAGTTACTGAAGAAAACCATGATATTAGCCGCGCTCCTTTGTTTCAGGTTATGTTTGACCTGCAACGAATTCCTTTTACAAAATTGGAAATAGATAATCTGGAAATATACCCATATGATTTCAAAGTGGACGTGGCAAAATTTGATCTCCTTTTTTTATTAACGGATTATCATGATCACCTTAAAATTTCATTGGAATACAACACTCAAATATTTGCCGACGATACAGTGGCACTTTGGATACATTATTATGCGGAGCTCCTTCGTCAGATTGCCCGTTCACCTGAAAAACCCATATCAAAATTAACTCTGATTCCAAAAGAAAAAGAGAGCGAGCTCGTCAGACACGCATTATCTTTCCGACAAAAATACCCTAACGATAAATCGGTTGTTGAGTTATTTGAGAAACAAGTGAGCCAACGCCCGGAAGCCATCGCCGTCAGTTATTCCGGAAAAACCTTTACATATCGCCAAATAAATCAAATGGCTAACCGTTTAGCACATTATATCCAACATACTTATCCGACAAAACAGCCGTATATCGGGTTGTTTATGAATAAATCCCCTTGGATGATCACCGCAATTATAGCAATTCTCAAATTAGGAAAAGGATATGTGGCAATGGATGCCAAATATCCCGCAAAACGTATTGCCTTTATTTTACAGGATACGGCAACCGATTTGGTTTTAACCGATAGTGAATTAAAAAATAATCTTCCCGAGAATGGATTCACTTTTTTGGCGATTGATGAACAGTGGGAGCAAATCAAAGGGCAACCGGACGCCAACCCAGATATCTCGATTGCGCCGGACTACCCAATGTATGTTATCTTTACGTCGGGTTCAACCGGTATTCCAAAGGGCGTTGCCGTGCCGCATCGTGGAGTCGTAAGACTGGTATTTAACCAAAATTATATATTTTTAGGGCCGGAAGAAACCGTCGGGTTTTTGGCGTCTATTGCTTTTGACGCGTCGGTTTTTGAGATTTGGGCCGCTTTACTTCACGGAGCACGCTTAGCCATTTTCCCCAGTCAGACACCGTCGTTATCAGAAATAGGTACCTTCTTTCAAAACGAACATATTTCAATTCAACTCATAACCACGGGATTATTTCATTTACTTGTGGATGGACAATTACCCTCTTTAATAAATATTCGCCAAATTCTTGCCGGCGGGGATGTGCTCTCTCCTGAACATTTAAAGAAATTATTTAGTCAAATGCCTAAGGATCATTATTTTATTCCCGTATACGGACCGACTGAAAATTCCACCTTTACCACGTGCTTACGCATGCCCGATCTAAGCACTATGCGTTGGAGAGTACCTATCGGCATTTCCATACATAATACCGAAGTTTACGTGTTGGATGAGTATTTAAACCTTGTGCCCCCTGGCGTACCCGGTGAACTTTATACCGCCGGTGACGGCTTGGCTCATCATTATGTAAATCGTCCCGATTTGACGGCGGCCAGCTTTTTACCTAATCCTTTCTCTGCCACCCCCGACGCCAGGATGTATAAAACCGGTGATTTGGTGCGGCAAAGAGCCGATGGCATTTTAGAATTTATCGGTAGAATCGATAATCAGGTAAAAATCCGCGGTTATCGTATCGAATTGGGAGAAATTGAATCTGTTCTAAAACAACATTCGGCCATTCGTGACACCGTGGTTTCTACTTTTGAAGAATCTCCCGGGGACAAATTGTTGGTTGCTTACTTAATAAGTAAGCAAAAAAATGATCCGGAACTCATCCGAGAATTAAAGGAATTTTTACAAAACAGACTTCCATCTTTTATGGTACCGGATGCGTTTGTATTTTTGGAGACGTTTCCTCTTACCACGAGCGGCAAAGTTGACCGGAAGGCATTACCCCGACCGAGAATGAATGACGTTGCACCTAAGCAACGATATATTCCACCTTCCAATCCTTTGGAAGAATATTTGGCTAATCTTTGGAAAGAAGTACTTAGCGTTGAACGTGTCGGCATTCGTGACAATTTTTTTGATTTGGGTGGCAATTCTTTAAAAGCCGCTGTTTTTATTAACCGACTTCAGCAGGAATTTCATCATGAAGTACCGGTAACTGCGGTTTTTAAAGCACCGACCATCAAGCAATTATCTGCCTATATCTTGGAATATTTTGAAGAAGATGTCAAGGAACATTTAAATTTCAAAAAAGAAGGAACCACGATTAAAATTACCATTGACGATGTAGTAAAAAAACTAACGGATACCGATGTTCGAACGTTTCGCCAAATTATAAAACCTTTACCACCGTACACACTTAATAACAAGAAAAAAAATCCGCCGGTTGTTTTTATTCTTTCTCCCCCCCGTTCGGGTTCAACGCTATTTCGTGTCATGTTGGCCGGAAATCCGAAATTGTTTTCGCCTCCGGAACTCGATTTGCTTTCATTTAATACTCTCGCAGAACGTAAAGAAACGTTTAATAAACCGGGATTGGAAATTTGGTTGGAAGCAACCATTCGAACCCTTATGGAATTAAAACACTGTTCTTTTGAAGAAGCAAAAGCGGTAATGGATGAGTTTGAACGACAGAATCTGCCGATCAAATCATTTTACGACCAATTGCAAACATGGATGGGGGACCGAATTTTGGTTGACAAAACCCCGACCTATCCTTTTGATCCAAACGTGCTCGAACGTGGGGAAGAGTATTTTGACAATACGTATTACATCCACTTAATTCGACATCCGTACGCCATGATCTATTCATTTATCGAAGCCAAATTAGATCAGAATTTCTTCCGTTACACACATCCTTTTTCACGCCGTGAACTTGCCGAATTGATTTGGATTGTATCGAATCAAAATATTCTTTCGTTTTTTGAAAAAATACCGGCAGAACGCAAATTTCAGATTCGCTTTGAAGATTTATTGGCAAGTCCCGATGAAAAATTGCATCAAGTCTGTTCTTTTTTAAATATCGAATTTTCCGAAGAAATGTTAAAACCTTATCATGGCAACAAAATGACGGACGGCGCACGTCAACATTCCCAAATGGTTGGAGATTTCAAATTTTATTTACATAAAGACATAAATCCGCGGGTAGCTTCCAAATGGAAAAAACATCATTCCAGCGATTTTCTAAGCGATATCGCCTGGGAATTAGCACAATATTTCGGATATCCCGTAGAAAAACATTTGGCTAAATCATTATCAGACGATAGTTTTGCCATAAAACCGATGCTCAAAAAAAATAATATTCCACTTTCTTTTGCACAGCAACGTTTGTGGTTTTTAGACCAATTGGAACCGGGACAAGCTATTTATAATATCCCTCTTAGCTTACGTATTATAGGTCCGTTTAATAAGAATATTCTCAAAAAAGCGTGGGAACAGCTAATTCGCCGGCATGCATCGTTTCGTACCATTTTCTCCTTAAAAGCCGGTCAGCCGAGGCAGATCATCAAAGATGATCTTTTTGCACCCATTGAATATTATTCCTCCAGCGTTACCCCAAAAATGAATATCGAAGAAATTATTAAAAAAGATGCTTTGAAACCATTTGATTTATCGAAAGGCCCTTTAGTACGCGCCAAACTATTTAACGTTAAAAACAATGAGCATATTTTTTACGTTAATATGCACCATATTATTTCTGACGGTTTATCCATCGGAATCGTTATTAAGGATTTGACTGAACTATATAATGCGATAGTAGAAAAAAGAGCAGCAAAACTCCCCTTATTATCGATACAATATGCGGACTTCGCAACTTGGCAACGTCATTTTATGCGCGGCGAGCACCTTGAAAAAGAACTTCAATTCTGGCAGGAACAATTTAAAGATGCTCCCGAATTATTGGAGTTACCATACGATCGACCGCGTCCCTATCAACAAACATTTAGCGGGAAACGTTTATTCTTCGAAATTTCCGAATCAACCACAGCAAAAATCAACCATTTTGCGCATCAACTCAAAACCACGCCTTTTACACTATTACTGAGCGTTTTTCAGGTTTTACTTTATCGGTATAGCAGACAGAAAACTATTTTAATCGGCACACCTGTAGCAAATCGAAACCGAAAAGAAATTGAACATATCGTAGGTTTTTTTGTGAATACATTGGTTATTCGCGGCGACTTTTCCCAAACGTTACCCTTCAAAACTTTGGTAGAGCAACTCAAAGCACAAATTACCGAAGTTTTTTCACATCAGGATTTACCGTTTGAAAAAATAATCGATCATCTCAAAATAGAACGAAGTTTAAGCCATAATCCATTATTTCAAGTTATGTTTGCATATCAACCGTCCGTTCTTCGTTCTATGCAATTTAAAGACTTACAAATCGATCCCATACCCATTGACGTGCATATTTCGAAATTCGACATTACCCTTTCCATGGCCGATGTAAATGGAAAATTCCAAGGCGAATGGGAATACAACACCGATCTTTTTAATGAATCTACCAGCCGCCAAATGATCCGGCATTTTATTCATCTGTTGGATTCGGTAGTGGATAATGCGGAAAAGCCTGTTCTCGATCTTCCACTGTTGAGTGATTCGGAAATAAATAAAATTATTCATGAATTTAATGCTATCCCTATCGTTAATTATCCGTCAAATAAACTTATTCATACCCTATTTGAGGAACAAGTTCGAAAATATCCGGATAATATTGCTTTAATTTATAAAGGCCGGACTCTTACTTATCGCGAATTGAACGAGAAGGCCAATCAATTGGCGCACTATTTGATTGAAAAAGGCGTTAAGCCGGAACAGTTTGTCGGTATCTTCATGGAAAAATCGTTCGAAGTAGTTATTGCAGTTTTTGCCATTTTAAAAGCAGGAGGCGCGTATATTCCTTTGGATTATCGGTATCCGTTCGAACGCTTACAATATGTTATAGAAGATAGCGGTTTACAGCTAATTTTAACCCACCGCTCATTAGATCGATCATTACAAGATTGTACAGCGGAGTTACTGAATATGGACTTTCTTCAGGATCAACTATCTTCCATGCCTTCCGCTGATCCTGGTATCCAAATGGATGGTCAAAATATAGCGTATGTGATTTATACTTCCGGATCAACCGGCAAACCCAAAGGTGTGATGGTTCAACACAATACCATTATTGTAATGGCATACGACTATATTCATAATTTTCAAATAGTTGAAGACACGCGCTTATTACAATATTTTTCATTCAGTTTTGATGCTTCGGTTGCTGATTTTTTCATGTCGTTATTTAGCGGTGCCCGGTTGTATTTAGTGGACAAAGATGAAATGATGCCCGATTCCGGTTTAACCGATTTGATACGCGACAATCATATTACAAACGCTGTTCTCCCCCCTTCCTTGCTTTCTGTTTTGCCGGCAAATGAATTTCCGAATTTAACCATACTAGCTTCGGGCGGAGATGTGTGTCCGCCGGAACTTGCAAAAAAATGGGCCACTCCGAATCGTAAATACTGGAATGCTTACGGTCCTACGGAAACAACGGTATGTGCCACCTGGTATTTAACCAATCATTTACCCCGAAACGCCGTGAACGTACCAATCGGTGTACCCATTCCACACTACCGTATTTATATTTTGGATCAAAAATATCAACCGTTACCGATAGGAGTCCCGGGCGAGATGTTTATAGCGGGAGCGGGCGTTACGCGTGGATATCTTAACCGTCCAGATTTGACGGCAGAAAAATTTCTACCCGATCCTTTTAGCGACAAACGCGGTGCGCGTATGTATGCTTCAGGTGATTTATGCCGCTATTTGCCGGACGGGAATATCGAATTTTTAGGACGTATCGATCAACAGGTTAAAATTCGCGGGTTTCGCATAGAGTTGGGTGAGATTGAAGCCACCCTTTTGGGACATAAAAACATCAAAGAAGCCGTCGTAATCGCCAAAGGTCAGGCCGGGAGCAAACAACTGGCCGCTTATGTTGTTAATGAAGAAGGGAGTTCGTTAACCATCGGTGAGATTCGCGGTTTTCTAAGTAAACGGTTACCGGAATACATGATGCCGGCTTACTTTGTTTTTATGGATCAACTGCCGGTAACTTCCGCAGGCAAGATTGATAAGAAACGTTTACCCGAGCCCAGTTTTTCTCGTGACGCGTTGGAGAACGAATTTATTGCGCCGCGCAATAACAAAGAAGCCGTATTGGCAGCTATATGGCAAGATTTATTGAATTTGAAACAGATTGGAGTGAAGGATAACTTTTTCGAATTGGGCGGTGATTCCATATTGAGCATTCAAGTGGTTTCCCGTTCCAATCAAAAAGGATTAAAAATCACCCCCAAGCAGTTATTTGAACATCCTACTATTGAAGGATTGGCATCGGTAGCTCAGGAAGGTGTGGCCATTCATGCCGAACAAGGCATTGTTAGCGGGCAAATATCGTTAACCCCCATTCAGTTATGGTTTTTCGAACTTGATTTGGCCAAACCCGAACATTGGAATCAGGCCTTGGCATTGGAATTGACGGAGACATTGGATGTGGTTGCTTTCAATAATGCCTTACACGAGCTTGTAAAGCATCATGACATGTTGCGAGCCGGTTTTAATGGTGGTAAAGCGACTATTTATTCCGATAGGGCAGTTCCGTTCAAAACATACGATTTAAGTTTGTTAAGCGCTAAGGATTATGAGAAAGCATTAAACGAAGTGGCCCGGGAATTACAGGGATCTTTTGATCTTGGTCACCCGCCGCTTTTACGTGTGGGATATATTAAAACACCGGAAGGTAAAGCCGATCTTTTGCAACTGGTATTACACCATTTGATTGTGGACGGTATTTCCTGGCGGATTTTATTAGAAGATTTACTCAGTGCTTATCAGCAACTCCAAAGCGGAGCAGCGGTTAAGCTGCCGCCAAAAACCACATCGTTTAAATATTGGAGTGAAAAATTGCGGAGTTTGGCCGATTCGCAGACCCTTGAAGAGGAACTTGCCTATTGGCATCAAATAGCTGCCGACGCCGTTCCGGGACTATCTTTTGATTTTGCGGATGGTTCCAACGATGAGCGTTCCGCCAAACAGGTGGTTATAAACCTAACGCAAGAAGAGACGGATGCATTGCTTAAAGAAGCGCCTTCGGCTTATCAAACACAAGTGAACGAACTATTATTGACGGCCTTAGCGCGTGCTTTGCATCGTTTGACCGGGTATGCCCGCTTATATATTGATTTGGAAGGCCACGGTCGTGAAGACCTATTTGAAGACGTTGATATTTCACGGACAGTGGGATGGTTTACGGTAAGCTATCCGTTTGTTTTTAATTTTCACAGTGCATTGGATATGGGCGCATTGATCAAAGCTTTAAAAGAGGCCTATCGCCGTATCCCTAATCACGGCATTGGTTACGGAGTGTTGCGCTATATTCGTCAAGAAGAGACACTTGCTCATTTACCGTCTGCACATATCGGTTTTAATTATTTGGGGCGTTTTGATCAGGCACAAAACCGGAACTTCGGAAAAACGATAACACCGATGGGTGCCGAGCGGGCACCGCAGAATCGTCGTATACACCCTTTGGAAATCAGCGGTAGCGTACAAAATAATATTTTGACCATGCATTTTTTATACGGTGCGAAAGTGTACAAAAAAGAAACGATTCAGAAGTTGGCCAAATTATACTTGGAAGAATTACGAGCCGTTATTGAACATTGTTTATCGTCTGAAACCGGTGGCTACACCGCATCTGATTTTCATGACGCCGGCCTGGATGAGGACGCATTTAATGACTTGCTGGACGAATTGGAATAAGCTTTGTATCCTGTCCCACAAGAAAATGAAATTAGGTGCATCTTTTTTATTATAAATTTGACAATTTACTCACACGTTTTTTTTAAATCTTTTCTAATTTTCAACCATGAATCTGATTTTAATTTTGTGGTATTTTAATGTACATTTGGAATTTTAAAATATTTTTATAGATCATGAGGATAAATTAACAAAATAACAATTTTTGCCGATGCTAAGATAGCGTTTTAGCATCATCTTAAAAGGATTTACAATATACATGTTTAACATAAAAAATCGTCTGGCAAAACTATCCCCCGAACAACGAGAAGTTTTAATAAAAAATTTAAAACAATCACAAAAGACGAATGTTAAAAAAGTAATTTCAAAACGCCCGGATGATGTCGGTTATCCTTTATCCTTTCAGCAAAAACGTTTATGGTTTATGCACCAATTGGATAGTAAAAGTTCTTTTTATAATATGCCTATTACTGTGCAAATTGAAGGGAATATCAATTGGCCGGCTATTGAATTCGCTTTAAATGAAATTATTCGTCGGCACGAAGTGTTGCGATCTATTTTCCCCATGTACAAAGGTGAGCCACATCAAAAAATTTTGGATTCGCTTATTCTAAATATTAAGCGCGAGAAAATTATTTTTACAGATAAGTATTCTATTGAGAAAAACATTCGAAGAGAAATCAGTACGCCTTTTGATTTATCAACAGGTCCCTTAATACGCGTCCGGGTGTTTGAATTAAATGAGAAAAATTACATTTTAGTATTAACTCTTCATCATATAGTGGCTGACGGATGGTCGGTAGGCGTCTTTATTGAAGAATTCTCTACTTTATATTCAGCCTTTAATCAAGGAATGAAGGCGAAAATATTACCGGAGCTTAAGATTCAATATGCGGATTATGCTTATTGGCAAAATCAATGGTTACAAAGCGAACAAAAAAATAAACAATTGGCTTATTGGAAAAATCAATTGGCAAATGCTCCTTCGGTACTTAATTTACCATACGATTACCCTCGTCCGGTTGCTCAAACTTACAACGGAGCTCATTTAGCTTTTTCTATTTCTCATTCGGTAACGGCGTCTTTGCGAGAATTAAGCAAAACTGAAGAAGCAACATTGTATATGATACTATTGGCTGCATTTCAGGTACTCTTATTTAGATATTCAAACCAGTATGATTTGAATATTGGTACGGCGATTGCAAATCGCGAGCGGCCGGAAATTAGCAAACTAATAGGATTTTTTATTAATACTATTGTCATAAGCGGATATATATCCGCTAACCTTTCCTTCAAACAATATTTACAAAAAGTAAAACAAACCGCGCTTGATGCTTTTGACAACCAAGAGTTGCCTTTTGAGCTTTTACTTGAAGAGCTACATATCGAAAGGAATGCCTCCTATTCCCCGTTATTTCAGGTTTTATTTGTTCTTCAAAATATGCCTCAAGGACAGTTACAATTGCCCGATGTTAAACTATCAATTTTACATACTCAAATAGGTTCTGTAAAATATGATTTAACATTAACTATGGAAGAATCCGGTGATTCTTTAAATGGACTCTTAGGGTATAATACCGATCTTTTTAAGCCGGAAACCACTCAACGAATGGTAAATCATTTTAAGTATATTTTAAGGGAAATCGCCTTTAATCCGGATTTAAAAATTGAAGACATTCCTTTAATGGATGAAAATGAAAAAAAGTTATTGATTGATTTGCATCAAACGAAGCAGGAATATGACCATTCTCAAATCATTCACCAATTATTCGAAAAGCAAGTTAAAAAAACACCCAATGCAGTAGCTATTATACAACCGAAAGCTGATCCTTTAAATAGGAGAGCCGACCAATGGACTTATAACGCTTTAAATAAATCGGCAAACCGTATTGCACATTTTCTGATTTCTCGAGGAGTTCAGAATGAGAATAAAATCGGGATATGTATGGATCGTTCACCTCAAATGATCGCTGCCATGTTGGCAATCTTAAAAGCTGGTTGTGCCTATGTCCCCATTGATCCTTCCTATCCTCAAGAACGCATCGATTTTATAGTTAAAGATGCTAATGTAAACATTATTTTAACACAATCATCTTTATTAGAAAAATTTAAACAACTTGCCATCCCTACAATCATGATAGACGAATCAGAGATTGTTTTTGAAGAATTTTCCTCGAGCAATCCGGATATTCTTATTACAGCTCACCAATTAGCCTATGTGATTTACACCAGCGGTTCCACCGGCATTCCCAAAGGCGTGGAAGTGGAACATCGTCAATTGGTGAATTATATACATGCAGCGGCGCAAAAATTTGCGCTGTCGGCGGCGGATAAGGTATTGCAATTCGCTTCCATCAGTTTTGACGCGGCGGCCGAAGAGATTTATCCCACGCTAAGCAGAGGCGCTGGGCTGGTGCTGCGTAACGAGGCCATGATCAGCTCTTCGACCACGTTTCTGAACAGTATAAAAAAATTCGGCATCACTATTTTGGATTTGCCTACCGCTTACTGGCATCAATTGGCCGAGGCTGTTTTGGATCAAAACCTGTCCTTGCCAGAAAAGCTGCGCCTGGTAATCATAGGCGGCGAGCGGGCGCTGCCGGAACGCGTGCGTGGTTGGCAGCATAAATTCGCAGGCCGAATGCGCTTGCTCAACACTTACGGGCCTACCGAAACCACCGTCGTAGCCACCTGGTGGGAAGCGCCCGAAGCCCCGGCGGATGTTTTTTTGTTTCCAGGCGAAGTACCTATCGGCCGGGCGATACCCAACGGCAAAGTTTATGTGCTGGACAGCCGTTTGCGGCCGTTACCCGTAGGCGTGCCGGGCGAATTGTTCATCGGCGGAAATGGAGTAGCCCGCGGTTATCTAAATCGTCCCGATTTAACAGCCGAAAAATTTGTAGCCAACCCCTTTATCGAAGGAGAGCGCCTTTACCGCAGCGGCGATCTGGTGCGCTGGCTGGCCGATGGCAACCTCGAATATTTAGGCCGCATTGACCAGCAGGTAAAAATCCGCGGCTTTCGTATCGAATTGGGTGAAATCGAATCGGCGCTGCAAAAACACCCTGCCGTTGCACAGGCCGTTTTGCAGGCCCGTGAGGACAGCCCCGGCGATCGGCGCTTGGCTGCTTACTATACATGCAAACCGGGAAAAGGGGTTCAACAATCCGAACTGCGTACCTTCTTAAAAGCTGAATTACCGGAGTATATGCTGCCCTCCTATTTTGTTCAGCTGGATGATATCCCTCTGACCACTTCGGGAAAGATCAACTACCGCGCGCTTCCGGCGCCGGAACACGACCGTTCTTCCCTGGAACAGGTTTATGAAGCCCCACGCAATGAGCTGGAGAACCTGCTGGTGGAAATTCTGCAAGACGTTTTGGGTCTGGAACGTATCGGCATTCGGGATAATTTTTTTGAACTGGGCGGCGACTCGCTGAAAGCGGCCGTTTTTATCAACCGTTTACAGCAGGCTTTGGATGAGATACTGTATGTTGTGGTATTGTTCGACCATCAGACCATTGGCGATTTGGCCGATTATCTGATCGATACCTATCCGCAGTCCGTTCTGCGATTTGTAAAAACACGCTTTCCACAACCGGGGATTGAATCCCGCATCACCACCCTGCTGCAGCACAAGACGGAAATCAACCAGGGAAAAATCAACGAGATGAAACGGCTGCTGGGCCGCTATACCGGTGACGAAGCCCAAGAAAGCGCTTTTCTGCAATCCATCACAAAGAAAAACAAACGTGCTGTCTTCATTGTTTCAGCGCCGCGTTCCGGTTCCACCCTGCTGCGGGTGATGCTGGCCGGCAATCCCCGGCTGTTCTCGCCGCCGGAGTTGGCTTTGCTCAATTTCCGCACCCTTAAAGAGCGCTACAAGCGCTTTGCCGGACGCGATGTGGGCTGGATGGAAGGGCTGTACCGCGCGGTGATGGAAATTCACCAATGCGATTTTGAAACATCCAAAAAGATTGTGGCCGAATACGAAGAAAAAGAGTACACCACCGCCGCTTTTTACGGCGTTCTGCAGAAATGGTTGGACGGCCGTATGATTGTAGACAAAACCACCACCTACGCCACTGATGTTCGAATTCTGCAGCGTGCCGAAGCGGTTTTCGAAGAACCTTTCTATATTCACTTGGTGCGTCATCCGGCGGCCATGATCCAATCTTATCTGGACAGCAATCTGGATCAGGTTTTTGGCGCCGACCTGCCCTTTACGGTGCGTGAAAAGGCCGAAATGTTTTGGCTAATCAACAATCAAAACGTGCAGGATTTCTTCGAAAAAGTGCCCGAACAGCGGCGTTATTTCCTGCGCTATGAAGATTTGGTACAAAATCCCCAACAGGCTATGCGCGATCTGTGCCACAAGCTGGAAATCGACTTTGACCCTGAAATGCTCAACCCCTACGGCGGTGATAAAATGCGCGACGGTGTACATGAACAGTCTAAGATGGTGGGCGATCCTCGTTTTAACAGCCACAAAACCATCGATCCCAATCTGGCCTTCAAATGGCAAACCCTGCCCGAAGGCGACCGGCTCAGCTCATTTTCTACCGAACTGGCCATATCCCTGGGTTATACGCTGGCGGAAAAGGACCGAACCGAACGAAAAATCGTTCTCAAACCGCTGGATCGCTCCCGGCCGCTCCCGCTGTCCTTTGCCCAGCAGCGCCTGTGGTTTTTAGACCAGTTGGAACCCGGACAGGCCAATTACAACATTCCCGCTTCCATTCGCATTCACGGCCAGGCCGAGGTGGCCGCCCTTATCCGCGCTATCCGCCTCCTGGCCGAACGCCATGAAGCGCTGCGCACCATTTTTGTTTCGGAAGACGGCAAAGCAAAACAGGTGATCGTCAACGATTTGGTCATCCCCGTAGAGAAAATACGGCTGAACGATACGGCAGAGCCGGAACGCATGAAAAAAGCCTTGCAGATTATCCGCGCTGAAGCAAGATCGCCGTTTGATTTATCCAAAGGGCCGTTAATACGGGTCAAGTTAATAGAGCTGGCCGAGGACGACCATATTCTAATGATGAATATGCATCATATTATTTCCGACGGCTGGTCGGTGGGCATCATTATCCGCGATTTAATCGAGCTGTACCGCTCGCAAATCGAAAACAGACCGCCGCTGCTGCCCGAACTTGCCCTGCAATATGCCGACTATGCGGTTTGGCAGCGTCAACGGCTTTCGGGAAGCCGATTACAGGAAGAGCTTTGTTTTTGGGAAGAACAAATCAAGGACGCTCCGGAACTTATCGAACTGCCTTACGACCGCCCCAGACCGCCGGTGCAAACCTTTAACGGGCGGCGTCTTTCCTTTCGGCTTTCCGCGCAGCTTTCCCGTTCGCTTCTGGATTTGGCCAAGGAACTGGAATCCACACCCTTTATGATTTTAATGGCAGCGTTTCAATTACTGCTGCACCGCTATTCGGGGCAGGAAACCGTTTTGGTGGGCACGCCCGTAGCCAACCGCAGCCGCAGAGAAATTGAAAATGTGGTGGGGTTTTTTGTCAACACGCTGGTGCTGCGCGCCGATTTCCGCGACGATCCTACTTTCGCGGCTTTTCTGGAACAAGTGAAACAGCACAGCAGCGCGGCCTTCGCCCATCAGGAATTGCCCTTCGAAAAAATCGTAGATAGTCTGAAGATCGAACGCAATCTCAGCCATAATCCGGTTTTTCAGGTTATGTTTGCCTACCAGCCGCCATTGTTGGAAAAAATGGATATTTCCGAGTTACGCTTTGAGCCTGTGGATTTAGACGCCGGCATCGCCAAATTCGATTTAACCGTATCTATGGCCGAACACGACGGGCGGCTGTCCGGCGTATGGGAATTCAATACGGATTTATGGTACACCTCCACCATTGAACGTATGATGGGTCATTTTGAGAATCTATTGCAGGGTCTCGTCCGAAATCCCACCCGGCCTGTCAGCCGATATACCCTGTTAAACGTAGACGAGCAAAAACAAATTATCGAAGATTTCAATGCTGTTCCTCCCGTGGATTATCCTCATAATGTTTTACTGCACGAGTTATTTGAACGGCAGGTGGAACGCACCCCGGATAATATAGCCCTGGTTTACAAAGGCCAAACAATGACATATCGGGAACTGAACGAAAAGGCCAACCAACTGGCGCACTATCTGCTTAAAAAAGGCGTAAAGGCGGAACAGCTTGTGGGCATAAGCCTGGATCGTTCCTTCGATCTGTTGATTACCATGTATGGGATTTTAAAAACAGGCGCAGCTTATGTGCCTTTGGACCCCTCTTATCCCCCCGATCGCTTATCCTATATGATCGAGGACAGCGGGTTGAAGGTTATAGTAACCCAGCAGCGTTTTACGGATATTTTTATCGACCTGCCCGTGAAAACCGTTACTATAGACGAACATTGGCCGCATATTGCCGCCGAATCCAGGGAAAATCCCGCTTTGAAGCTATCGTCGCAAAACCTCTGTTATGTTATTTATACTTCCGGTTCCACCGGCTGGCCTAAAGGGGTACAGGTGCAGCACAATACGGTAATTATTTTAGCCTATAATTATATTCACCGCTTCAAATTAAATGAGAACAAACGTCTTATCCAGTACTTTTCATACAGTTTTGATGGTTCGGTGGGCGATTTTTTTATGGGCTTTTTTGCCGGTGCGAGTCTCTATCTTGTGGATAAAAAAGAAGCACTGCCGGATTCGGGTTTAATCGATTTGTTACGCGACGCTAAAATCACCACTGCCATTTTGCCTCCATCGTTACTATCGGTCTTGCCGGCGGAACAGTTTCCCGAACTGACCATGCTGGCCTCGGGAGGCGATGTTTGTTCTCCGGAGTTGGCCCGCAAATGGGCCAGCGCCACGCGCAAATATTACAACGCATACGGTCCTACCGAAACCACGGTATGCGCCACCTGGTACTTAACCAATCGGTTGCCGAAGGAAGCGGCCATTGTACCTATCGGCAAACCCATTCCCCATTACCGTACCTATATTTTGGATAAACATCTGAATCCTCTGCCCATCGGCGTGGCCGGAGAAATGTTTATCTGCGGCAAGGGCATTACACGCGGTTATCTCAACAAATCCGATCTAACGGCAGAAAAATTTTTACCCGATCTGTTCAGCAAAGAACCCGGAGCGCGGATGTACGCTTCCGGCGATCTATGCCGCTATTTGCCGGACGGGAATATCGAGTTTTTAGGACGTATCGACCAACAGGTTAAGATTCGCGGTTTCCGCATTGAGCCGGGTGAAATTGAAGCGGCTTTATTGGATCATCCCGCAATTAATGAAGCGGTGGTACTGGCCAAAGGCCCGGCCGGCAACAAACAACTGGCCGCTTATCTGGTGACGGCAAAAGAGGAAGAAATAAATATCGGGGATATACGTGCCTTTTTGAAAAACCGTCTGCCCGAATATATGATACCTGCTTATTTTATGTTCCTCGATAAAATGCCTCTTACCGGCGCCGACAAGCTCGACAAAAAACAGTTGCCCGAACCGGAGATTTCCCGTGAAAGCCTGCAAGCGGAATTTATCGCTGCGCGTAACGAAAAAGAGAAAATTCTGGCCACTGTTTGGCGGGAGCTGCTTCATCTGGAAAAAGTGGGGATTAAGGATAATTTCTTCGAATTAGGCGGCGACTCTATTTTGAGCATTCAGGTCATTGCCCGGGCCAAACAGGCCGGTTTGAAAATAACCCCTAAACAGCTATTCGAACATCCCACCATCGAGGCGCTGGCCGAAGCAGCGGAAGAAGGCGTGGCTGTGCATGCAGAGCAGGGATTGGTAAGCGGCAGACATTCGCTCACTCCTATCCAGGGCTGGTTTTTCGAGAAAGATTTCTTACAACCCAACCACTGGAACCAGGCGTTAATGATCAAACTGAACCGGCCGCTAAAAACAGATGCTCTGAAAAAAACTCTTCAGGCCATTGTCGTTCATCACGATGTGTTACGCACCCGTTTTTTCCAAAACGAAAAAAAGCTTCGGATGGCGGAAATCGGCAAGGACGGTGAGATTCCCTTAACCGTTGAACGTATATCCGAAAACGATGACCGAAAAGATTTACAGGAAAAGGGAACCCTTTTGCAGACCTCATTGGACATCGAAAAAGGTCCTTTGATGCGCGCCGGTTACTTTTATAACGAGAGCGACCAATATCTCATGCTGGCGCTGCATCATCTGGCTGTAGACGGCGTTTCCTGGAGAATTCTATTAGAGGACTTTCAAGCCGCTTACATGCAGGCCGAACAAAGCCCAAACAAAGAGATTGAATTGCCGCCAAAAACCACCTCTTTTAAATATTGGGCCGAGAAACTGACCTACTTCGCTAACAATACGGCCATACTTTCCGAATTGGAATACTGGCGTTCGCTGACGGGAAAAAAGGCTGGTGCATTACCCGTTGATTTCCCCCAGGGTGAAAACCTGGAAAAATTCGGACATTCGGTTCAGGTAGAATTAAGCGAAGAAGAAACAAAGGCTTTATTAAGAGAAGCGCCGGCCGCTTACCGGACGCAAATGAACGAACTTCTGCTGGCGGCATTGATACTGGCCTACAGTCGCCGGACCGGCAAACGGCGGTTATTGATCGAACTGGAGGGTCATGGCCGCGAAGATTTGTTCGAAGAGGTGGATATTTCGCGCACGGTCGGCTGGTTTACCAGTGTTTATCCTTTTTATCTGGAAATCAACCGAACACAAATCGGAGATATTATCAAACAGGTAAAAGAACAATACCGACGTATTCCCCGCAACGGTATCGGATTCGGCCTGTTGAAATATTTGGCGGATAAAGATATTCGAAAACAAATGCAGGCTATTGCTGAACCGGCTATCGGTTTTAATTATCTGGGGCAGTTCGACCAGAGTGCAGGCGATATACAGAATATCGGTGCTCCTTTGCCGGCGCCGGGAAGAGAACGCGGTAAAGAGAATCAACGCGTCCACTTGCTGGAAATCGGCGGGAGTGTTTTTGAAGGAAAATTGCGTTTCACCTGGTCGTTCAGCGCGAAGGTCTTCCGTGCGCAGACCATCGAGCGCTGGGCGGAAGATTATATCACCGCCTTGCGGGAAGTTATAGATCACTGTCTGCGTCCCGAAAGCGGTGGATACACTCCGTCGGATTTTGCCGATGTGGAACTGGCCGAGGAAGAACTGGATGATCTTTTATCGGAGCTGGATGATGATTTGGAATAAACTTATAAGATATTTTTTGTCGGAAAAATAGCAATTTGTCACAGTAATTTGATGTTAAAATTTTGTAACTTAATGTTTTGCTTGATATAATAAATTCAATTGGGATAATCATAAGGATAATGAATGGGCCAACGCAAAAATAAAAATATAGAAGCGGTATATCCACTGTCGCCCATGCAGCAGGGTATGTTGTTCCACAGCATCTACGACCCGGCTTCCGGCCTGTATTTTGAGCAAACTTCCTTTAAACTCAAGGGAGAACTGGACAGGCAGGCCTTTAAGCGCGCCGTGACTAAAGTCATCGAACGCAATCTCATTTTGCGAACTTCATTTGTCTATAAAAAACTGGAAAAGCAACTACAGGTGGTGCACAAAACCGTGGAGATCCCGCTCACTTTTCTCGACTGGCGGGAACATGACCCAACCCGGCAAAAAGCCATGCTGCAAGAATTTTTAAATCAGGACCGTAAAAAAGGATTTTCCCTCAACAAAGCACCGCTGCTGCGCCTTAACGCCATTCAATTGGAAAACAATATCTGGCAGATTATTTGGAGCAATCATCATATCCTTTTGGACGGCTGGTCGCTGCCTATTATCTTGAAAGAAGTTTTCACCTTTTACGAAATGTATTTTCAGGGCCGGGAGCTGGAGCTCCCGCGCAACCGTCCTTATCGCGATTACATTCTTTGGCTGCAAAAGCAGGATATGGCCAAAGCCGAGGCCTTCTGGCGGAAGTATCTTCAGGGTTTTTCCGCGCCCACACCCCTGGTAATAAAAAACCTGGCTATGCCGGACAAAGCGGAGAACACCTATCCCAAAATAAAAATCGAGCTGTCGGTGGAAGTAAGCAAACGGTTGCAGGACATGGCACGCAGCAATCAATTAACCGTGAATACCGTGGTGCAGGGGTTGTGGAGTATCCTGCTCTGCCGGTACAGCGGTGAAGAAGAGGTTGTATTCGGCGCTACGGTTTCCGGCCGTCCGCCCGAGCTGCCCGGAGTGGAAACCATGCCCGGTTTGTTTATCAATACTCTGCCCGTGCGGGCTCTGGTAGAGGATGAAAGACCCGTACTGGAACTGCTTAAAAGATTGCAAAATGACGCTGTAGCCCAACGCGAATATGAATATACGTCGCTGGCAGAGATTCAACGCTGGAGTGAGCTGCCGGCCGCTGCTCCGCTCTTCGAATCCATCGTTGTTTTTGAGAACTATCCGGTGGATAAGTCCATGAAGGAACAGAAATCCAGCCTCAAATTTATGGAAATGCAGGCTTTTGAACGTACTAATTATCCCCTTACTTTTGTGGCGGCTTCAGGCGAGCGTCTGGTGCTGGAAATCGCTTATCAAAATAAGCTGTTCACGGAAGCCACCATTCGGCGTACGCTCAAGCATTTACAATTGCTGGCCGAACAGATTGCCGCCGATCCGCAGCAGCCGCTCGGTCACCTGTCTCTCATTCCCGATGATGAATTCCAATTGGTAACCGACGAATGGAATCGTACGGAAACCGACTTCCCCGACAATGCTACGATACATCAAATTTTTGAGCAACAGATCAAACAATATGGAAACCAAACGGCTCTGCAGTTTTACGATCAAATTTTGACCTATAGTGAGCTGGACAAACGCATCAACCAACTGGCCAACTACCTGGTGAAAAAGGGGCTGAAACGTGAAGACCTTGTAGCGGTGTATCTGGACCGTTCGCCGGAAATAATAATCGCCGAGTTCGCCGTTATGAAAGCCGGAGGAGCCTTCGTACCCATCGACCGCATCTATCCGCCCGAACGCATCCGTCTTATTTTGCAAGACAGCGGCGCTCGTTTTATTATTACCCAAAAGGAATTGATAGAGAATCTTAAAGATTTTCAGGATAGCTCTATCGTATGGGAAGACAAGGCGGAAGAAATCGCCGATCAAAAGACGCAGCCGCCGGACACATCCGTTCTGCCCGAGAATCTGGCTTATATTATTTACACCTCCGGTTCCACCGGCAAACCCAAGGGCACATTGCTGCAGCACCGCGGCGCGGTCAATATGGCCTCTGTGATCAGCAAAACCTTTAAATTTTCAGCAGGTAAGCGGATTTTACAATTCGCTTCCATCGGCTTCGACGCTTCCATAGCGGAAATTTTCGGCGCTTTGCTGCACGGAGCTTCTTTGCACCTGATACGTTACGAAGATATCTTATCGCAGGATAAACTTATCGATAAATTGCGCCGGGAAAAAATCAGCCATTTTATTTTACCTCCCTCGGTTTTGGCTATTCTGGATGATAAGGATTTGCCCGATCTGGAAGTAGCCGGTTCGGCGGGAGAGGCATGTTCCGTGGAAACGGCGCAGCGCTGGTCTCGCCAACGCGAGTTTGTCAATGGGTACGGCCCTACGGAATCCACTGTGGCCGCGGCCATGTTTTCCATTGAAAAGGGACAAGCTCTGCCGTCCAACATCCCCATTGGACCGCCCATAGAAAATATTCAACTTTACGTTTTGGATCAGAAACTGCGTGTCCAGCCGATCGGCGTACCGGGCGAACTGCACATTGCCGGCGTAGGGTTAGCCCGCGGTTATTTAAATCGGCCTGAATTGACCGCGGAAAAATTCATCCCCAACCCGTTTAACGGCGAGAGCAGCCGTATGTACAAAACCGGCGATCTGGTGCGCTGGCTGCCCGACGGGAATCTGGAATTTCTGGGACGCATCGATTTTCAGGTCAAAATACGCGGGTTCCGCATTGAATTGGGCGAAGTCGAAAATGTTCTGGCTTCTCATCCTCAAATAAGCGATGCGGTGGTAACCGCTCACACTCCGCGAGACGGCGAAACTTTACTGGCCGCTTATTTTGTTTACGCCGAAGCGGCTGAACCGGATACCCCGGAGCTGGTGCGTTTTCTCAAAGAAAGACTGCCCGACTATATGGTTCCATCCGTATTTGTGGCTATGGAAAACTTCCCCTTAACCCCCAGCGGCAAGGTGGACCGGCGCACTCTGCCTGCTCCTGATACGGGCGAAATGGTACAGCGCGAATATGTGGCGCCGCGTAACCAAACGGAAGATTTGCTGACCGGTATCTATCAGCAAATCCTGAAGGTAGATAAAGTGGGCATCAGCGATAATTTTTTTGAACTGGGCGGGCATTCGCTAATGGCCACGCAGTTGATGTCGCGTATCCGCAATGCCTTTGAAGTGGAAATATCTCTGCGCGATTTCTTCGCCGAGCCGACCATAAGCCAACTGGCTTTACAGATAGAACAAGCGCGTTTAAAAGACGATACCCTGATCGCGCCGCCTATCGAACCGATAGCGAGAGAAGGAGACATACCCCTCTCTTTTGCCCAGCAGCGTCTCTGGTTCCTCGATCAGTTGGCGCCGGGTAAAGCCGGCTACAATATCCCGACCGTTTTCCGTCTCAGGGGTAAGCTAAACACAACTATTTTAAAACATTCGATACAAAAAATTGTGGAGCGTCATGAGGTTTTACGTACGACCTTCAGCGAGAAAGAGGGTCAACCTGTGCAGATCATTCAGACAAGTATGGCTGTAGATTTACCGGAAATCAATTTAAGTCATCTTTCAATCTCTGAGGCCGAAGCCCGGGCCCGGGAATTGGCTATGCAAGAAGCCGCCGCTCCATTCGATCTGGCTTCCGGCCCCTTGTTCCGCGGCCGACTGATTCAATTGGCCGATCAGGATTATGTACTTCTATTCACCTTACATCACATTGTAGCAGACGGTTGGTCCATGGGAATTTTAGTAAAGGAACTGGCATCCCTCTATCCCGCTCTTCTCAGAGAGGAAGCTCCTTCCTTACCCGATCTGCCCGTGCAATATGCCGATTATGCCGTTTGGCAACGCAACTATCTGCAAGGTGAAATACTTAGAAATCAAATCACGTTTTGGAAAGAACTCATCGGACAAAACCCTCCGGTTTTGGAGTTGCCTGCCGATCATCCCCGCCCGGCCCTCCAGACCTTTAACGGGCATACGATAGAAGCAACTTTACCTGCCGAACTATCCGAACAAATAAAGCGGTTTAGCCAAAGGCAAGGGGCAACTCTGTTTATGACACTCCTGGCCGCATTTCAAACCCTGATGCACCGTTACAGCGGACAGGATGCCATTCTGGTCGGTTCACCGATTGCCAATCGCACCCTTTCCGAAACCGAGCCGCTTATAGGTTTCTTTGTGAATACGCTGGTTTTAAAAGCCGATTTTTCTACCGTAAATGATTTCAGGTCTTTGTTAAAACAGGTGCGCGAAACCACTTTGCAGGCCTATGCATACCAGGATTTACCGTTTGAACAATTGGTAGAAGCTTTACAGCCCGAACGGGATATGAGCCACTCTCCGCTGTTTCAGGTGGCCTTTATTCTGCAAAATATGGAGATCGACAGACTTCAATTGCCCGATTTATCACTTGAACCTTTTAAAACTGAGAATCGAATTTCCAAATACGATTTGACCCTGAACGCTGCTGAAACCGAGAACGGCATTGCATGTTATTTTGAATACAATACGGATCTATTTGAACCGGACACGATCGAACGTATGAAACAGCATTACTTCAATATCCTGCAACAAATAGTATTGGATCCCAAGCAATCTATCAGTCGACTCGATTTTTTGACCAAAGAAGAGAAAGAAAATTTATTTGATATTTGGAATCGTACCTCAACCCCTTTTCCGGCTCAGCACACGGTAACGGAACTTTTTGAACGGATGGTAAGAGACCATCCCGAAAATCCGGCCGGTCAATTTGATCAGACCCGCCTTTCTTACGAACAACTCAATGTAAGAGCCAATCAACTGGCCCATTATTTAATCGAGAGCGGCTTGCAAAAGGATGAAATCGTAGGCATCAGTCTGCCCCGCTCTCTAGATATTCCCATCGCTATTCTAGGTATTCTTAAGGCGGGCGGTGCTTTTCTTTCCATTGATCCCGGATACCCTCCCGAGCGAATCCAATACATGCTGCAAGACTCGCATCTGAAGTTTCTGATTACCAACGAAGAGATATCCCGAAATATCCCGGTCGATGGCGTGGCGCTTATCTTGGTAGATCGGGATGATGGACAAATATCGGTCCGAAGTCCGGAAAATCCTCCGCTATCGATCGATGCCGATAATCTGGCCTATGTGATTTATACTTCCGGTTCCACCGGCAAACCCAAGGGTACCATGCTGTGTCATCAGGGATTGGTCAATTTAGCCCGGGCCCAGCAGAGAGCTTTTCAGATTTCGGAGCAGAGCCGAATCTTACAGTTCGCTTCGCTCAGTTTCGATGCCTCCGTTTGGGAAACCGTAATGGCCTTGTTAAACGGAGCCACATTGGTTTTAGCAGAACAGGAAAAGCTGTCCTCCGGTCAGGATTTAGTTGAGGTATTGAAGTCCCGGCGAATCACAACAGTTACTCTGCCCCCTTCCGTATTGGCCGTCTTGCCGCAAAGCGAACTACCTGAATTAAGAACAATCGTGACCGCAGGTGAGAAATGTACCACCGATCTGGTGCGACGCTGGGGAAAAGAGCGTCAGTTCGTCAATGCCTACGGGCCCACGGAGACCACCGTTTGTGCTTCTATGTACGAAGCCCATCCGGATGATGTTACGGAACCTCCCATAGGCAAACCCATCGATAATTTCGAACTCTACGTTATGGATAGGAACCTGCAACCTACGGCCCTCAATGTGCCGGGCGAACTCTGTATCGGCGGTATCGGCCTGGCACGAGGATATTTAAACCGGCCGGAACTGACTGCTGAAAAATTTATTCCCAATCCGTTTTCAAAGATACCCGGCAGCCGATTGTACCGCAGCGGAGACCTGGTGCGCTGGCGGAGGGATGGGAATATGGAATTTTTAGGCCGGATCGATCTTCAGGTGAAAGTACGGGGTTTCCGAATCGAATTGGGCGAAATTGAGACGGTTCTTACCGGTCATGAAAAAATCCGCGATGTAGCCGTGCTGGCTCGTGAAGATAGTCCCGGCCAGTTACGATTAGTCGCATATTACGTGACGGAAGAGGGACGATCCTTACCCGTAAGTTCTTTAAAAAAATACCTTAAGAAGCAGCTACCGGAATATATGATTCCGGCTCTTTATGTACATCTGGAATCCATGCCGCTCTCGCCCAGCGGTAAAGTAGACCGTAAAGCCTTACCCCTTCCGGAGCAATCCCGTGATATGCTGGAAAATGAATATGTGGCGCCGCGCAACGACACGGAGAAGAAATTGACCGCTATAGTCGCCGAATTATTGGATTTGAAAAAGGTCGGAATATATGATAACTTTTTTGAATTAGGCGGGCATTCTTTGCTGGCTACGCAGTTTGTTTCTCATATTCGTAAAACCTTTAAAGTGGAAATACCCTTACAAAAGCTGTTCGAGTCACCTACGGTGTCCGGAATTGCAGAAATTATTCTCGGGCCCGATGTAAAACGAATCGATGAATCCGCACCCGGGATCGAACATATCGAACGCGGTGAAAAAGGTCTGGAAGACCTCTTACTCGAAATAAATGACTCTTCGGATTCCGAAGGAGAGGAATAAATGGCTGATATTATCTCTTTGCTTCAATCTCTTACTCCTGAAAAACGAGCTGAACTGGAAGGAAAATTATTAAAAGAGGGTAAAAAGTTCGGCGTTTTTCCTCTTTCTTTCGCCCAACAACGTCTCTGGTTTCTGAATCAGTTTGAATCGGACGGCGCTATTTACAATCTGCCCAGTGCCATCCGCATCATCGGTAAACTGCATATGGATGCTCTTAAAAAAAGTATTCATGAAATTATTAAGCGCCATGAAATCCTGCGTACCATATTTACCATCGTGCACACGCAACCCTTTCAGGTGATTCTAAAAGACTTAAGCCTCGATTTTCCAATTATTGATATAAGTGCATTACCGGAAAGTGAAAAAGAGTATAAAATCCGTGAATTTGCCGATAAAGAAGCCCGGATAGCTTTTGATTTAAAAAAGGGTCCCTTGCTGAGAATAAAAATCCTCAAAGCCGGTGAAGAGGATCATGTTGTGCTTTTAACGATGCATCATATCATCTCTGACGGATGGTCGATGGGAATTTTTACCAGAGAGATAGCCGCCCTGTATGATAGTTTCAGAAGAGGGAAGCCCTCCCCCCTACCGGTCCTGAAGATTCAGTATGCCGATTATTCCAAATGGCAAAATGATTTTTTGCGCGGCAAGGAGTTGGACAGACAACTAACATACTGGAAAGAACGTTTAGGTGATGTTCCACCGATCATTCAGCTCCCTTATGACAAACCCAGACCGCTGCATCAAACCTTTGCCGGGAAGCACCTCTCTTTCAGGCTGTCAAGAAAGAGCAGTGTCCAATTGAAAAAAATCGCTCATGAGAACGAGGCTACTTTGTTCATGGTTTTACTGGCTGCCTTTCAAACATTGTTGTACCGCTACTCGGGACAGGATGATATCAGTGTAGGCACTGTAATCGCCAACCGTAATTTTGCAGAGACCGAAAATCTGATCGGCTTTTTTGTCAATACCCTCATTCTACGCAACGATTTGTCCGGGGATCCCGATTTCCTGGTATTGTTGCGAAAAGTAAAGGAAGTTACTTTAGGGGCCTATGCCCACCAGGATTTACCTTATGAGAAGCTGGTGGAAATTATACAGCCGGACCGGGATTTAAGTTCACCGCCTCTGTTTAATGTGTTATTCTCTTTACAAAATATCCCATCTAAGGAAATCGAATTATCGGATATCAAGATTGAAGCGCTACCCATAGAATCGGATTCCGTTAAATTCGATTTAACGCTGTCCATGGAAGAGCGTAATGATGAAATAAGCGGTTCCTTCGGCTTTAATACGGACCTTTTCCAACAGAACACCATCGAGCGTATGATTGTTCATTTTAAGACTCTGCTGGAGCATATTGCCGCCGATCCCAAACGGCCCATCTTGAGTTATCCTATTTTACAAGACAAAGAAAAAGAACAAATAGTCTATCAATGGAATCAAACCGATATCACTTATCCCGATACGACCATTCATCATCTGTTCGAAGAACAGGTTCGGAAAACTCCCGATAAAGAGGCTGTACATATCCCTGCAACCGACCCTACAGAAGGGATCAGTGCCCAAATAACTTATGCCGAATTGAATCGAAGGTCCAATCGCCTGGCCCATTACCTGATTAAACAGGGTTTAAAAAAGGAACAAGTCATTGGAATTTGCCTGGAACGGTCTGCAGAAATGATCATCGCCATGCTGGCTATTCTTAAAGCCGGAGCCTCTTATTTACCGATCGAACCGACCTATCCGGAAGATCGAATCCGTTTTATGCTGGAGGATACCGGAGCTGCTTTCATCCTTACCCAAAGATCATTGGCCGATCGATTTACAACATATTCCGGGTCCGTCATCGTTCTTGACAGAGAGAGCGATCAAATCACAACGGAAGACGGGTCTAATCCGGATTTGCAGATAGACCCCGGTTCGATCGCCTATATTATATATACTTCGGGTTCCACAGGTAAACCGAAAGGGGTTCTGGTAGAACACCGTAATCTGGTCAACTATATTTTATTTGCCAGAGACTTGTTCGCTTTGTCTGCAAAAGATCGGGTCCTTCAATTTGCCTCCATCAGTTTTGATGCGGCCGGCGAAGAAATTTATCCCACCTTAATCAGTGGCGCCACTCTGGTTTTACGCAATGACGCCATGATCAGTTCGGCCCGTACTTTTTTCGAAAGCGCACATCGATTCGGCCTGACTGTTCTGGACCTTCCAACCGCTTACTGGCACCAATTAGCCGATGAAATTCATCGTAATACTCTACAGTTACCGGCAAATCTACGTTTGATCATTATCGGGGGGGAACGGGCCATTCCGGAGCGTGTCCTGTGGTGGCAGAAAAAATTCGGCAAACGCATCCGTTTGCTTAATACATACGGTCCAACCGAAACTACCGTGGTGGCTACCTATTGGGAGTTGCCGCCGGACACTGGTCCACAGCCCTTCTCCCGTGAAGTACCGATCGGCAAACCCATAGCCAACGCCCGGGTTTATGTGCTGGATCGACTTTTAAACCCGGTACCGATCGGCGTTCCCGGAGAATTAGTGATCGGCGGCGCCGGTGTTGCCCGGGGATACCTCAACAGACCGGATTTAACCAAAGAAAAATTTTTGGACAATCCTTTCAGTAAACAGGGAAAGATGTACCGCACCGGAGATCTGGTTCGTTTTCTTGCGGAGGGTCAAATTGAATATTTAGGTAGAATCGATCAACAGGTCAAAATTCGCGGATTTCGAATCGAATTAGGAGAGATCGAAGCTCTTTTGCGTAAGCATAAAGCCATTCGTGACGCAGTACTGATGGCCCGTGAAGATAGGCCCGGTGATCGGAAATTAGTCGCCTATTATGTCACCCGGGACAAAAACCCTGTTCCTGCGGCCGAATTACGCCTCTTTCTAAAACAGGAATTACCGGATTATATGATTCCTGCAATCTTTATGCAAATCGAAGAAATTCCTGTTTCGGTCACCGGAAAAACCAATTATCGTGCTCTACCCCGGCCCGGTTCGGAACGTCCCGAACTTGAGAAAAAATATGTAGCTCCCCGCAACGGCCTGGAAAAATATCTGGCCGACCTATTACAGGATGTGCTTAAGATTGATAAAATCGGCGTTCATGATAATTTTTTTGAGATTGGCGGAGATTCGCTGAAAGCGGCCATCTTCATCAACAACTTACAACAGGAGCTAAAAGAGATTCTGTATGTGGTCATCTTATTCGATAACCAAACTATCGATGAACTTGCCCGATATTTAAGTGAAACCTATCCCGAGACAATTGAAAAAAAATTCGGAATTACGGTAACCCGAAAATCCAAAACAAGCTCCGAAGAAAACATATCCCATCTATCGGCAAAAAGAATCGAAGAAGCCCGGACCATTTTATCCCGAAAAACCGACGATCTGTTTGCAGAAAAAGATTTCCTGGATCGAATCGAACGCAAGATCCCCAGAGCCATCTTTATTCTTTCTGCTCCTCGTTCCGGATCCACCCTTTTGCGGGTAATGTTGGCCGGTAACAAAAAATTGTTTTCTCCTCCGGAATTAGCGCTATTGAATTTCAGAACCATGCTGGAGCGGAAAAAGCAGTTCGAAGGCCGGGACAGTGGATGGATGGAAGGATTACACCGGGCCGTGATGGAAATAAAAAACTGTTCTTTCGATGAAGCCAAAAAGATCATAGCTTCGTACGAAAGAGAAAATTTCACAACCCAGGAGATGTACGGTGAGCTTCAGCAATGGATCGGAGACCGTATCATCGTAGACAAGACTACAACCTATGCCACGGATTTGAATTTTTTAAACCGGGCCGAAACCTATTTTGAGAGCCCTTTTTACGTTCAAATTGTTCGCCATCCGGCGGCAATGATTCAATCTTATTTGGATAGTAATCTGGATCAGGTGTTCGGCAGTAAACTCCCCTTCCCTGTTCGTGAAAAAGCCGAATTGTTTTGGTTGATTAATAATTCCAATATAGAGACCTTTTTTAAACAGATTCCGGAACAACGCCGCATAACCATACGTTATGAAGACCTGGTCCGTGAACCGCAGCAAACCATGCGTTCCTTTTGTGAAAAAGCGGATATTCCTTTCGATCCGGACATGCTCGAACCTTACAAAGGGAAAAAGATGCGCGATGGTGTTCATAAAGAATCACGCATGGTCGGTGATCCTCGCTTCAATCAACACAAAGGGATCGACCCCTCCATCGCCGAAAAATGGCAGACTTTACCGGCCAAGGATTCTCTGTATCTGGACACCTTCCTGCTGGCGGACAAATATCATTATGATGTGCATCCTTCCGACCGGCCTGTTTTTCCGGCTTATCCCGTCAGGTTTCCCTCCTACCTGGATTTGCCCCTTTCCTTTGCCCAGCAGCGTCTGTGGTTTCTGGATCAAATGGAACCGGGTAGTCCCTTTTACAATATTCCAAGTGCCGTCCGCATGAAGGGAAGACTGGATATCGGGGCGCTGAAAAACAGCTTAATAAAAATCATGGAACGCCATGAGAATTTGAGGGCCTCTTTTTATACTCAAGAAGGTCGGGCCAGGATGCGTATTGCACCGATTGCCCGTCTTAACCTGCCCGTATCGGACCTGCGCCATTTATCCGATCCCAACCGTGAAGAGGAGATCAAGCGGCGGGTTATCGAAGAAGCCCGCAAACCTTTTCATCTGGATCAGGGACCACTACTCCGTACTTCCCTGTTGCACGTGGCCGACGACGAGTATATTTTTTTATTGACCATGCATCATATTATTTCGGACGGCTGGTCTACATCGGTCTTTATCCGGGAAATTGTTGCTTTTTACAACGCTTTCACTCAAAACCGACCCATTGAACTGCCGCCACTTAAAATCCAGTACGCCGATTTTGCCCGCTGGCAGATTCATTGGCTTTCAGGAAACAATTTGCGCGAGCAAATCACATTCTGGAAAAAACAACTGGAAGGAGCACCGCCGTCACTAAACTTGCCCACGGATCGACCCAGACCGGCTGTACAAACCTTTAACGGAGCAAGAATACATTTTGATCTAAATAAAACACTTTCCGACAGAATTAAAGCAATAGCACAAGAAGAAAAGGCCACACTGTTTATGACGCTCCTGGCAGCCTATACTATTTTGCTCTATCGTTATTCGGGTCAGGATGATATTTTGGTCGGTACGCCCATTGCGAATCGGAACCGTAAAGAAATCGAACCCTTAATCGGCTTTTTTGTTAACACGCTGGTCATGCGCACCGATTTGTCCGGTCGTCCTTCCTTTAATGAATTGATAAACCGTGTTCAAAAAACCGTTTTAGAAGCTTTCTCTCACCAGGACCTTCCCTTCGAAAAACTGGTGGATACACTTAATATCAAACGGGATGTAAGCAGAACGCCTCTTTTTCAGACCATGTTCACTTTGCAGAACATACCAAAAGCCGAAATCAATTTAGCCGATTTGAAGTTGGAGCAGATTGTTCCTGAGAATCCAACGGCAAAATTTGATCTTACCCTCGAAATGGCCGAATTACATGACGGACATTTGGGAGGAGTATTCGAATTCAATACGGACCTTTTTGATCATTCGACTATTGAAAGAATAATCGGTCATCTCAAAAATATTTTAACAATTATTTCGGAAAATCCGCAGAATACCGTTGATACCATACCACTACTATCTGCCGATGAAAGAGAATTGATCCTTTATGGTTTCAATGAGAACAATCCGCTGACCTATTCTAAGAATGCCCTTTTACATCAAATATTTGAACGGCAGGCAGAACAAAATCCCTCCCATCCCGCGCTGGTTCTCAAGGGTAAAGAACTTTCATTTGAAGAATTGAAT
This sequence comes from Calditrichia bacterium, assembly GCA_026983775.1. Classification (GTDB taxonomy): domain Bacteria; phylum Calditrichota; class Calditrichia; order Calditrichales; family Calditrichaceae; genus JALSTK01. The sequence goes on along the minus strand of JALSTK010000011.1, from coordinate 42,226 downwards.
AAACGGGCCAATCGATTAGCCCATTATCTGATTAGCAAAGGCGTGGGGCCCGAGAAATTTGTCGGCATTCTATTGGACAGATCCTTCGACATGATCACCGCCATACTTGCCGTTTTAAAAGCGGGCGCCGCTTATCTGCCTTTAGACCCCGGTTATCCCGAAGAACGGCTTCAATATATGCTCGATGATACTCAAGCCGATACGATCATTACAAAACAAACCTTTCTGAAGGAATTAGGTACCCTTGTCCCCCATATTATAGATATTGAAGTACAACGGTCTTTAATATCCGACGAGCCGGCAAACAACCCGAATATTAACATTAAGCCCACGAATCCGGCTTATATTATCTATACTTCCGGATCTACAGGTCGGCCGAAGGGCGTCTTAATCGAACACCGCTCGCCTTTGAATCTGGCTGTTAATCTTCAAAAATCCATTTATGAAAAATATGGAAAAATCAAGCGTAGGATCAGCCTCAATGCTCCTATTTCGTTCGATGCCTCGGTTCAGCAACTGGTCATGCTTTTTCAGGGACACACACTGGTTCTTATTCCTCAGGAAATACGCTATGATAGTAAGCTTTTATTAAATTACATTCGCCAACAGCGCATAGAAGTTCTGGATTGTGTACCTTCTCAGTTAAAGATGCTAATCCGGGAGGGGTTATTCGATGAGGATAAATGGGCGCCGTCAGATATCTTGCCCGGCGGTGAAGCTATCGATTTGGCCCTGTGGGATCAATTGCAAAAAAATAAAAAAGTCCATTTCTATAATATGTACGGACCAACGGAATGCACGGTTGATTCTACCATCTGTCCGGTATCCGATTATCCGCATCAACCCGTTATAGGGAGACCTATCCCAAACGTACGCTTTTATGTGTTGGATATCCATTTAAACCCTGTGTCGATCGGTGTTCCCGGTGAACTACACATTGCCGGGGACGGATTGGCCAGAGGATATTTAAATCACCCGGAGCTGACTGCGGAAAAATTTATTCCAGATCCCTTCAGCAAAATCAGGGGAGCCCGGATGTATAAAACAGGGGATCTGGTGAGTTATCATCCGGACGGCAGTTTAAAATTCATCGGCCGGGTAGATTTTCAGGTTAAACTGCGTGGCTTCCGGATTGAACTCGGCGAAATTGAAACCCAGCTTAGAGAGCATACAAATATAAAAGATGCGGTAGTTGTAGTCCGCTCCGATGACGGTCAGGAAGAGCGCCTGATTGCCTATCTTCTTACGGACAATCAACAAACTTTGCCCGTCAATAAACTTAGAAGCTTTTTGAAAGGAAGATTACCGGAGTATATGATTCCGTCCGTATTTGTTACGCTTCAATCCTTTCCACTTCTGGCAAACGGAAAAATAAACCGGAAAGCGTTACCCAAACCGAAGATAGACCGATCCGGACTCGAAACGGAGTATCAGAAGGCCGATACGGAGAATGAAAAAATATTAGTTAAGATTTGGAAAGAGGTTTTAGGTCTCGATAAAATAGGCGTCCACGATAATTTCTTTGAACTCGGCGGGGACTCCATTCTCAGTATTCAGGTCATTTCCCGAGCCCGGCAGCATGGTTTACAGATTACACCGGTTGATATTTTTAAGCACCAAACCATTGCCGAATTGGCTCCTGTAACATCTTCTGCTCCTGTGATCGAGGCAGAACAGGGTCTTGTCACCGGCACAATCCCCTTAACCCCTATTCAGAAATACTTCTTTGAAAAAAATCTTCCTGTAAAAGATCATTGGAACCAGTCCCTTATTTTTGAGACGACGGAGACTTTTAATGAAGAGACATTAAAAGAAACGATCCGACGACTTCTTGCACATCATGATGCTTTAAGACACCGCTTCTATATGGAAAACGGCGTCTGGATTCAGGAAGCAATGAACATTCCTGAAGAATTACCTTTCGTCAGCTTTGATCTTTCCGCACAGGAGGCAAAAAAGCAAATCGCCTTCATTTCCGAAAAGGCCGAATCTCTACAGAAATCACTGAATCTGACACAAGGTGCTCTTTTGAGAATTGCATATTTTAAAAGAGGGACAGAGCAAAACGATGTCATTCTAATTATCATCCATCATCTCGTTACCGACGGGGTATCCTGGCGGATTCTATTGGAAGATCTTCAGCATATTTATCGTCAACTGCAACAAGGTCTTGAAGTAAACCTTCCGCCCAAGACAACCGCCTTTAAGCAATGGGCCACCCAATTGACGAACTATGCCGAAAACAATCAACTTCTCTCTGAAAAAGAATTCTGGTTATCACTCGCTAAGAAACCAATTCATAAGCTTCCTCTGGATTTTCCCGAAGGAGAAAATACCGAAGATTCCGCACAAGCCGTAAGCACCTTTTTAGATGAAGACTTAACCAGGGCGCTTTTACAGGATGTCCCGGCTGTTTATAATACGCAAATTAACGATATCCTTCTCAGCGCTTTAATACAAGCATATGCCCACTGGAGCGGCAAACGTTCCCTTCTGATCCATCTTGAGGGACACGGGAGAGAACCTCTTTTCGATAATCTGGACCTATCCAGAACCATTGGCTGGTTCACCGCTCTGTATCCCGTTTATCTGGCATTAGGCAACACTCATCGCCCGGGAGATGTGATTAAAAGTATTAAAGAACAACTAAGAAAAATTCCCAATAAAGGTATCGGTTATGGAATACTGAGGTATCTGAATAAAGATATCTCTTTTAAAGAGCAACTTTCCAAATTGGATGAAGTTTCCATATCCTTTAACTACCTTGGTCAATTTGATCAGGCCTTACCGAAAGAATCCATTTTCAGGCCGGCAGATATTTCCAAAGGGCGAGAACGATCGGCCCAAAACCGACGTTCCTCAATTCTCGATATTTCTGCATCTATTATGGGGAACAAACTACATCTGTTCTTTGGATTCAGTCTTAATCAATTCAAAAAACAATCCATACAGGCATTTGCCGATACGTACCGGCAGGAATTGAATTTACTTATTAAACATTGCCAGAATCCCGAGGCAGGCGGCCATACGGCATCCGATTTTGATTTAGCCAAACTGGACCGTAAAAAATTGGATAAAGTGATGTCTCAATTAAAAAAGGGAAGAAAAATTTAATCTTTTGACAAGTTTATCACATATTTCGACCTCTACATTTTGTATTGTTAGCATTATATCTTAGGGAGGAAAAAATGATGAAATGGAAGTTACCGTTTTTTTCAGTATTTATTCTTTTAAATCTGTTATATGCAACGACATTCCACACCATCCCCTTAAACGGGACCAATGATTTTGCCGCCGATGAAGATTTCCCAACCAGTACATCCGGTTATCTGGGCTATATCACCTGGGATGCCGATAATCTTTATCTCGGATATACGGGTCCGATCTTCGGTGAACCAAACGATACGACTCGCGGGTCTACCCGAATCTTCTGGTATGTGGATACAGACCCCCAGCCCGACCTTAAAAGCGGGTATGGTACCGATCGGGCGGCTACCGTATGGACGCAAATCATGGAACATCAACCTTGGTGGTTTGATGAACAATCCTGGCAATTACCCTTCAATGCCGATTATTATATTAAGAGCTCTTATACGAAGAAGGATTCGATTTATGCGGTATACGGAGCCTGGAGTAATCAGGATTCCGTCTGGGGGCGAACAGGCCTGGATACAACGTTCGCCAATCTGAATCTTGACCAAAACTACTATGAGGTGAAGCTTCCCTGGGATTCTCTCGGCAATCCAACCGAAATAAATATCCTGGCTTATATGGTCAGTACAGAATGGGAAAGCGACCTTTATTACAGCGATACCGGAGAACCCATGCGCGATGTGGGCGGTACGTTTGCCAGCTGGCCCTGGTCTTCCATCCGCGGCGGAGACGGAGATAAAAACGCCGACGGTCATCTCGATCACTGGTTTCATTTTCATATACAGGATGGCATTAGTCCGGATCAAGAAAACGATCCGCCGGTGATAACAGGAATTCCCGATCAGATCATTAAACCGGGCGATTCTTTTCCCGTTGTTGATCTGAATTCCTATGTATTCGATGACGTAACACCGGATACTTTACTCTCCTGGACTTTCAGCGGTAATATTGAATTGCAACTGGCTATCGATGACAGCAATCAATTGACCGTAACCATGCCGGATACAGACTGGATCGGTATGGAAACCGTTACCTTTTTTGTGCAGGATGAAGGTGGAAAATCCGATACGGATACCGTAATTTTTAAAGTCAATCGGGCTCCGATTGCCTTGGCTGATACGGCCCAAACCTATGAAGACACGGCCATTTCCTTAAATCTGCTTCTGAATGACTCCGATCCCGATACCATGGACGCACTCTCCATCGAAAGTATTTTACTGCTTACCAACGGTTCGGTTACGATCGATAACGACAGTATGGTTACTTATACACCCAATGCCGACTATTTCGGTGCCGATTCCTTTCAATATGTTTTGAATGACGGCTTCGGCGGCAGGGACACGGCTATGGTTAGCCTGACCGTGTTTTCTGTGAATGATCCCCCCGAAATTGTTGATCTGCCCGATGTTGTCAACCTCGATATTAATGATTCGACCCGCTTGTACATGGCCGATTACGCCTATGATGTGGATACACCGGATTCCCTTTTAACCTGGAGCTTCGAGGTTAATGATCCGGCTATCGGTTATAATTATGACGAGCAAAGCGATTCTCTTACCATTATTTCCAACGGTATAGAGGGTGAATTCTACCTTTTTACGACCCTGACAGATGATAGCGGAGCTTCGGATAGGGATACGATAACCGTACGGGTAAGTAATGCCTCTGCCATTTCGGAATTACGGGCCGGAGTTCCCAAACAGTTTACCGTTTTGCAAAACTATCCCAATCCCTTTGGCAAAGGGGGGCATAATCCGTCCACAACACAGATCATCTACGGACTATCCAAAACCGGTTCCGTTCGGATTACCGTATATAATCTTTTGGGACAGCGGGTGCACTCCGAGGTATTCAATCAACAGTCTGCAGGATTTCACAAACTTAATTTCGATGGCAATCGCTATCCGGCAGGAATCTATTTTTACAGAATTTCCGCTCAGGGGCGATCCGTTGTCAAAAAGATGATTTTACTTAAATAGTTTTTGATTCTTTTTTAATAGTGTTCGGTTAAAACGAAATTAAATAACACAAACCTGTCAAACGGGTCAGTCTGCAGACTGGCCCGTTTCTTAGTAAATAAAAAGGCGCGAAAAGGCACATGACAGAGAATATAAAGGACATCTATCCACTTTCCCCCATGCAGCAGGGTATGTTATTCCATACAATTTATGATTCCGAAACCACGGCATACACCGAACAACTAAGTTGTAAACTGATCGGAGATTTAGATATCCCGGCTTTCAAAAAAGCCTGGCAGGCCATTGTTGATCGTCATGACATTCTCAGAAGTGCGTTTGTCTGGGAAGACCTGGATGAACCGTTACAGGTTGTGCATCAGGAAGCCGAAATCCCTTTCGAACGAATCGATTGGCGCAACTATCCCAGGGATCAACAAAATAAAGAGTTTGAAAAACTACTTCTAAAGGAACGGCAACGCGGGCTGGAACTCACGGTGGCTCCTCTGATGCGCGTCGTCCTGGTTCAAACGGCTGAAGATACATTTCGTCTGATCTGGAATCATCATCATTTGCTTATAGACGGCTGGGGACTGCCGATCATTTTAAAGGAAGTTATGCTTTTTTATTCGGCCTTTTCACAAGGAAAGGAAATCTTTTTACCCCAGCCCCAACCTTATAAGAGTTACATAGCCTGGTTACTAGCCCAGGATATGGATCAGGCCAGGAAATTCTGGAGCGATCGTCTATCGGGTTTTATGGCCCCAACCCCTTTGCCTGTATCCCGACAGCCGAATAAACGGGAGAACGGCTATAACAAAATCCGTTTTTTCTTTTCCGAAGAGGATTCGCAGATTTTAAACCGCTTTTCAAAAGAAAATCAAATTACTCTTAATACGCTGCTTCAAGCTGCCTGGGCCATGCTTTTACATCGTTACAGCGGAGAGGATGACGTTGTATTCGGAGCTACCGTTTCCGGCAGACCCCCGGACCTTCCCGGGGTGGAAGAGATTTTGGGCCTCTTCATTAATACCCTTCCGGTACGGGCTGTTTTCGATGAGAATAGGATGACTCTTGAATGGCTAAAAGAATTTCAACTCGCTCAGGCAGAGACCAGACAATATGAATATACACCGTTAGTGGAAATACATAAATGGAGCGACGTGCCCAACTCCCGGCCGCTTTTCGAAAGCATACTGGTTTTTGAAAATTATCCGGCCGGTAAGCAGCTTGAGCAAAAAGAAAGTGTACTTCAATTAACGGATGTGCGCTCCTTTGAACGTACCAATTACCCGCTGACAATCGTAGGATCTCCGGGTACTCCCTTCGCAATCGATATTGCCTATGAAACCGACAAATTCAGTGAAACGACGATCCGAAAAATGCAGCAGCATCTGCGTCAAATTCTCATCCAGTTCACAACCCGGTCGGAATATCCCCTCTCGGCCGTTTCATTACTAACGGAAGAGGAAGAAAAAATCATCCTTTTCGATTGGAACAGTAATCAATCCGATTTCCCAAAGAAAACCATACACGAACTTTTTAAAGATCAGGCAGATAAACATCCCCAGGCTATTGCCGTGTCTTTTAAAGACAGGTCGCTTACTTATGGTGATCTGGACAAAGCGGCCAACCGATTGGCTAATTTTCTACGTCACCGGGGGGTGGAGCGGGAAATGCTGGTCGGCATTTGCCTGGAACGATCCATAGAGACCGTAGTCGCCTCTCTGGCCGTATTAAAAGCCGGCGCCGCCTATCTTCCAATTGATCCGGACTACCCACAGGAACGGATCGATTATATGGTATCCGATTCAGCGATCCGTTTGCTAATTACTCAGAAAAAATTGACTCGTCTATTCAAACAGACAGCGTTAGAACAGATCGTACTCGATGAATTACAATCAGAGCTCGCCGGACAAGCTGCCGGTGTTCCTGTCCATCACACCGTTCCCGAAAATCTGGCCTATGTCATTTATACCTCAGGGTCTACCGGACGCCCCAAGGGTGTTCTGCTGAATCATTTAGGAGCCGCCAATCTGTTCTTTAATATGGGTAAGGATTTTCTTCTGAAACCCGGAAAATCATTTTTACAATTAGCCTCTTTCAGCTTCGATGCCGCCACGGGAGAAATTTTTTCCGCCCTGCTTAACGGCGCCACACTGCAAATGGTATCCAAAGAAACCTTACTCTCTACGGAGAAATTAGTCAGCTTTCTGAACGAAAAAAGGGTAAGCGCAGCTACCCTGCCCCCCTCCCTGCTTTCTCTTCTTCCCGAAGAAAAAATAGCCGCTTTTGAAACGATCGCTTCCGTGGGCGATGCCTGCAGCAGGGATTTGGCCGAACGTTGGAAGAATCGGGTTCGCTTCATTAACGGCTATGGTCCGACCGAAGGAACCATCGGTGCCATCTGGGGTTTGGTCGGGGATGAAACGGAATCGCTTCATTCTGTTCCGATCGGTAGGCCAATACGGAATGTTAAAATATATATACTCGATAAATTCATCCATCCGGTTCCTGTAGGCGTACCGGGAGAGATACATATCGGAGGGCCGGGAGTTGCTCGCGGTTATCTGAATCGTACCGATTTGACCGCAGAGAAATTCATTCCGGATCCATTCAGCGGGCAACCGGATGCCCGGATGTACAAGACCGGCGACCTGGCCCGCTGGCTGCCGGACGGACGGATCGAATTCCTCGGCCGGGTGGATTTCCAGGTCAAGATCAGAGGCTTTCGTATCGAGCTGGGCGAAATTGAGGCAGAGATCGCCCAATTGGATTCCATAAAAGATGTAGTGGTACTGGTTCGAGGAGAACAGGCCGGTGAAAAATCTATCGTTGCCTATCTGATTGCCGATGACGACCGGCAAATTGATATTACCGCTGTCCGTTCTCAACTTAAAGAGAATCTTCCGGATTATATGATTCCGTCCGCATTTGTGGTGCTGAACGCTTTCCCGCTCTTACCGAATGGAAAGATCAACCGTAAGGCTTTGCCTGCACCCGATCAGGCCGACAGAGTTTCCGACGGCTATATGGCTCCGCGCACCCCGGAAGAAGAACTATTATCTACAATCTGGGCTGATATATTAAAACTGGATCGGGTTGGGGTGGAAAGTAACTTCTTTGATCTGGGCGGACACTCTTTAATGGCCACTCAGGTGATTTCACGCATCCGGGATGCCTTTGCCGTGGATATTGATTTGAAAACTTTATTCGAGACTCCGACCATTGCCCACATCGCCCGTGAAATCGATCGCCTTAAAAAAGGACGAACCGGCCTGGAAGCACCTCCTATGGAAAGAGTGAATCGCAATCAGGATCTACCCCTGTCTTTCGCCCAACAGCGTCTTTGGTTCCTGGATCAACTGGAACCCAATAGTCCTGCCTACAATATTCCTTCTGCTCTGCGTCTATTGGGTCAATTGGATGTATCCTTGTTTGAAAAGAGTATTCGGCAACTCATCAAGCGTCATGAAACCTTGCGGACAACCTTTGATGACCGGGGCGGCAAACCGGTTCAGGTCATTCACGAACAACTCGATTTCCATTTGGAGCAAATCGACTTTTCTCCGCTCGCTGAAGAAGATCGGGAGCATGAACTGATGCGCCAGGTTAAAAAAGACGCCTTGCTGCCGTTTAACCTGGCCAAAGGCCCCTTGTTTCGGGCCAGATTGATCAAAATGACCGATAAAGAGCACGTGATCCTTTTTAATATGCACCATATCATTTCAGACGGCTGGTCTATCGGAGTCATGATTAATGAGATCGCTCTCTTTTACCGGGCCTTGGCCGAGGGAAAGAGTCTGCAAGCGGATGAACTGGATATACAATACGCCGATTTCGCATATTGGCAGCAACATTGGTTGCAAGGTGAAGTGCTACAAAAGCATATCGATTACTGGAAAAAACAATTAGCCGGTGCACCTTCTATGCTTGCTTTGCCCACGGATCGTCCCCGGCCTCCCGTACAAACCTTTAATGGAACAACGGAAAATTTTCAATTGGATGAGTACTTTTCTCGGGCTTTACAACGGATAAGCAAAGAGCAGGGCGTTACCCTGTTCATGATCTTGTTGGCTGCTTTCCAAACTCTGCTGCATCGCTACAGTGGACAGGAAACGATTTTGGTCGGATCGCCCATTGCCAACCGTACCAACTCCAAACTGGAAAAACTGATCGGTTTTTTCGTTAATACACTTGTTTTAAAAGCTGATTTTTCCGGCAACCCCGAGTTCACAGAGCTGCTGTCGCAAGTCAGGGAAACGGCGCTTGGAGCCTATGCCCACCAGGATATGCCCTTTGAAAAACTTGTGGAAGAGTTGCAACCTGAACGGGATATGAGTCATTCGCCCCTGTTCCAGGTAGCTTTTGCCTGGCAAAATGCACCTCTGTCCGCCGGTATACAACTCCCCGATCTTACCATGCGGCCGGTTACAGGGGCCAATAACACCGCAAAATATGACCTGACATTGACTATGAATGAAAGCGGCACGAGTCTGGTCGGTTCGTTCGAATATAATACGGATATTTATGACCGCTCGACCATTCTTCGCATGATCCGTCATTTTAAAATGATATTGCAACAAGTTTGTGAGGATCAGGAGCGCACTATTGCCGAAATCGAACTACTCGATGAGGCGGATAAACAAAAACTGTTCGATGAATGGAATCGCACGGAAAGCCCGTTTCCCTCGGATCGTTGTGTACACCGCTGGTTCGAGCAAATTGCCCAAAAGCATGGCGATGAAATCGCTCTTATTTTTCAGGCCGAAGCCGAAGGGGAGACACAATCCCTTTCTTACCGGGAGATGAATGCAAAAGCAAATCAACTGGCTCATTATTTAGTGAAGAACGGCGTCAAAGCGGAAGATGCGGTTGGGATTAGCATGAACCGCTCCCTGAATATGGCCATCAGTATGATGGCGGTTTTAAAAGCGGGAGCCGCCTATGTACCAATTGATCCCACCTATCCCAAGCAGCGCATCGAATATATGATCCGGGATTCGGGTCTGTCTCTCTTGCTTTCGGAAAAAACCTTGGAACCGATCTTCAGCAAAACCGATATACGAATTTTAGTATTGGATGAGCTCTGGCCCGAAATTTCCAATTTTGTAGCAACAAATCCGGACATTAACCTGCAACCCGAAAATCTGGCTTATATTATCTACACATCCGGCTCTACAGGAAAACCCAAAGGAACTTTATTGCACCACCGTGGGGCCTGCAATCTCGCTGCTTTACAACAGAATGCTTTTAAAGTAGGACCCGGCAGCAGAATTTTGCAATTTGCTTCCCTCAGTTTCGATGCTGCCACCTGGGAGTTCCTGATGGCCATGCTTTCCGGCTCCACTCTCGTTTTAAGTTCTGCAGAAACCATTGCTTCGGGTCAGGAATTGGTAAAATTTATTTCCGAATTGAAAATTACTACGGTCACTCTGCCGCCATCCGTGCTGGCCGTACTCCCCGGAGAAGACCTTCCCGCGCTGAAAACAATCATCACCGCAGGCGAAGCGGTCTCCGGTGAACTGGTAGCCGAATGGTCCGAAGGTCGACGGTTTTTCAATGCTTACGGCCCCACGGAAACTACGGTTTGTGCTTCTATACATGAATGTAAAGGCTCGTATCCGGCAGGCCCTCCCATTGGTAAACCTAATCCGAATTTTAAACTATATGTTTTAGATCAATATATGAAAGCTACACCGATTGGCGTTCCGGGAGAGCTTTGTGTGTCCGGTGTCGGATTGGCCCGCGGCTACCATCAGCAACCGGAATTAACGGCTGTAAAATTTATTCCCAACCCCTTCGCCAAAGAGAAAGGACAGCGTCTCTATCGAACCGGAGATCTGGTACGCTGGCTGCCGGACGGCAATATCGAATTTTTAGGCCGAATTGATCAGCAGATCAAAATCCGGGGCTTCCGGGTCGAATTAGGTGAGATCGAATCGGTACTGAGCAAATATCCCGGAATACTGGACCAACGGGTACTTGTCCACGAAGACCGGAAAAAGAATAAACGCATTGTGGCTTACATAACTGTAGACCAGAACGTCACCGTGGATGTGGCTGAGGTTAAAACTTTTATTCGTCGACAGTTGCCGGATTACATGACGCCTTCCGTCATCATGGTTCTGGACGAGTTTCCCCTCACCCCGAACGGAAAAATCGATCGTAATGCTTTGCCTGCACCGGAATTTTCCCGCGATGGACTCCAGGTGGAATTCATCGCCCCCCGTAATGCAACCGAAGAGACTTTGGTTGCTATTGTCAAGGAATTACTTGCCGTAGAAAAAGTAGGAGTGAATGATAATTTCTTTGAACTGGGGGGCCATTCCCTGCTGGCAACCCAATTCATGTCCCGTGTTAAGGAAGCATTTAATATAGAATTGCCGTTAAAGACGCTTTTTGAGAAACCAACGGTAGCCGGAATTGCCGAATCCATCCTTGCTATTCCCTCCGGTTCACCGGCTTCAAAAGAATCGGCTGCAACGGAGATTAAACGGGTAGACCGCTCGAGCCGTCGCCGACGGAGATCGGAGTTGTAATACTTTTTTCAGTCCCACGCTTTGTTTACGAAGGAAATTTTCATGAAGGACCCGGTTATAAACGATATTGAAATAGATCAAACGGATATCTCAGAAGAAGTATATCTCTTTCCCGCATCATTCGGTCAGAAACGGTTCTGGTTTTTAGACCAGTTTGAGCCGGGTAGTCCATGGTATAATATTCCTTCCGCCTTCCGCCTGAAAGGAAATTTTAATGTGGAAGTTTTCCGAAAAGCGGTTCAAACAATTGTGGATCGTCATGAAATTTTACGCACGGTCTTCGAAGCCCAGGATGGAGAACCGGTTCAGGTTGTTTTTCCAAAATGGAAACTGGAAATTCCTCTGATCGATTTAACGAAGCTGGATGATGCAAAGAAGGAAAAAGAAATTACCCGCCTGGCTACCGAAGAAGCCAGAAAGCCGTTTGATCTGGCCAAAGGGCCCCTGACCCGTATTTCCATTCTCAAAGCAGCAGCCAACGACCATGTTGTGCTCCTTACCATGCATCATATTATTTCCGACGGCTGGTCCATGGGTATTCTCATCAGTGAAATCACTACCCTGTATGGTGCTTTCCTCGAAGGAAAGCCCTCCCCTTTACCGGAACTACCGATTCAATATGGCGATTTCGCCGAGTGGCAAACGGAATATTTGCGGGGGGAAACCCTGCAAAAACAACTCGAATTCTGGAAAAAACAGATCGGTTCCAATCCGCCGGTTTTGGAGTTACCCTACGACCGGCCCCGTCCCCTGGTACAAACCAATGCCGGCGCCACCACTTCCCTCATCCTGCCGAAACGCTTAGCCGGCCGTTTACAGCAGCTGAGTCATCAGCAAGGCGGAACGATTTTCATGACGCTCCTGGCCGCCTTCAAAGTACTCCTGGGACGCTATGCCGGACAATTTGATGTCTCGGTCGGAGCCCCTATTGCCAACCGTACCCGCAAAGAGATTGAGAGCCTGATCGGTCTGTTTATAAATACGCTGGTCTTACGTACCCGTTTTGACGATAATCCTACATTCCGGCAATTATTAAAACGGGAACGGGATATCACTCTCAATGCCTATGCAAATCAGGATATACCGTTTGAATTCCTGGTAGACCAACTGCAACCGGAGCGGGATATGAGCTACCCTCCGCTTTTTCAGGTTATGTTCATCCTGCAAAATGCACCGGTAAATATACAAAAAATCAACAGCGATCTTACCATGCAAATGATTCCGGTGGAAATGGGAACGGCCACCTTTGACCTGACCCTGGCCCTGGCCGAAGGGAATCAGGGCATTAGCGTCTCCGCTGAATTCAACACCGACCTGTTCAATAAATCTACCGTCGACCGCATGCTGCAACATTTTCAAAATATTCTTGAAAATATTGTTTCCGATCCCGATCTACCGGTAGCAGAAATTCCCCTCCTCTCCGCGGAAGAAGAACGGCAGATTCTTCTGGGCTGGAATGACACGTACCGGGAACGGGATCATACCCTGTGCATACATCATTTGTTTGAAAAGCAGGTGAAAGAAACGCCCCGGGCTACGGCTGTAGTCTTTCTGGATAATACACTCACTTATGACACACTGAACAAGAGGGCCAACCAACTGGCCCGTTATCTGCAGCTACGTCAGGTCGGCCCGGAAGTAGCGGTAGGTATTATGGCCGAGAAATCCACCGATTTGCTCGTTGCCGTTCTTGGTGTCCTTAAAGCCGGGGGAGCTTATCTACCGCTGGACCCGGGTTACCCTGAAGAACGATTGCATTACATGCTGGATGATGCGCATGTGTCTATACTCATCACTCAACAGGACCTCCCTTTTGATCGGAGTACTTTTTCCGGTGAAGTTATCCTGCTCGACCGGGATTGGCCAAAAATTGCCGCTCAGGATGATAGCCATGTCACCTCAAGCGTGAGTCCCGAAAATCTGTGTTATCTGATTTATACGTCAGGATCCACCGGAAAGTCCAAGGGAACCATGGTTCGCCACGGCGGTCTGGTCAATATTTATCTGGCCTGGGAAGAATCTTACGAATTACGCAGCCGTGCCCGCAATCATTTACAGATGGCATCCTTCTCTTTCGATGTGTTTGCCGGCGACTGGACCCGCGCTCTGTGTTCCGGCGGTAAATTGGTCATGGTTCCCCGCGATATGCTTTTAGAAGCGGAACAGCTTTATCATTACATGGTTCGGGAAGAAGTAAACATCGCTGAATTCGTACCTGCCGTTTTGCGCAATTTAACTCAATATATCGAAGAAAACGGGAAGACGCTGGACTTCTTTCGGAATCTGATCGCCGGTTCCGATATTTGGTATGTCGGTGAATACAAAGCATTTAAAAATTTAACAGGAAGCGATACAAGGCTGATTAATTCCTTCGGCCTGACCGAAGCAACGATCGACAGCTGCTGGTTCGAAAGTGCCGAGTTGAATATGCCGTCGGATCGTCTGGTTCCTATCGGAAAGCCATTCAGCAATATCACCCTTTATATTCTGGATGAATTTTTGCAACCCGTACCACCGGGAGTGCGCGGTGAGCTATTTGTGGGGGGACAGAGTCTGGCCCGCGGCTACCTGAATCGGACCGATCTTACTGCCGAACGGTTTATACCGAATCCGTTTAGCAATATAGCCGGAGAGCGTATGTACCGTACCGGGGATCTGGCCCGCTATTTACCGGATGGGAATATAGAATTCTTAGGCCGGGCCGACACCCAGGTTAAGCTCCGTGGCTTCCGCATCGAATTGGGTGAAATCGAAACGGCTCTGAGCGAACATTCCGCTATCGGTGAGGCGGTGGTCATGCTCCGTGAAGATAAACCCGGTGACAAACGATTAATTGCCTATTATGTCCCGGCCCCCCGCAAAACGGTTTCAGGCGGTGAGTTGAAATCGTTTTTGAGTGAACGACTACCGGATTATATGGTTCCATCGGCATTTATCCCTATGGAATCCATTCCCTTAACACCCAACGGTAAAGTAGACCGGCGCGCCTTGCCCAAACCCGATCAGGACGTTTTGATGAAGGAACTGGAGGCGGAGTATGTGGAACCGCGAACCCCGACAGAAAGGGTAGTCGCTTCGGTATTCGCTAAAATTCTTAATGTGGAAAAAATAGGTGCCACCCATAATTTTTTTGATTTGGGCGGTCATTCATTGCTGGCAACTCAATTAGTTTCCCGTCTGAAAGATACTTTTAAAGTGGAAATCCCATTACGGACCGTATTTGAAAATCCGGCCGTTGCCGGCATTGCCCATGCCATTGACCTGGCCCTTGCTTCCAACCAGACATTGCAAGCGCCTCCGATCCGGCCGGTAAGCCGCAATCGGGTTATGCCCTTGTCTTTTGCCCAACAGCGCTTATGGTTTCTGGATCGTCTGGAGCCGAACAGTCCCTTCTACAATATTCCCGAGAATTATCGCATCAGGGGAGCCCTTAAACCGGATATTCTTCAATCGAGCATTAATGAAATCATCCGCCGCCATGAAATTCTGCGTACTACTTTTCACACGGTTGAAGGACAGCCTGAACTTAAGATAGAAGAGCAATTCGAATATACGATACCATTAACCGATTTAACTCATCTTCCGATGGCCCGGAGAGAAGAAGAAGCGCTACGTATCGTTAAAGAACATGCCTTGCAACCCATTCCCCTGGATCGTTTGCCTCTCTTCCATCTGGAATTAATCCGTTTAACACCCAATGAACATATCGTCAGTCTGGTGATGCATCATATCATTTCGGATAACTGGTCGACTAATGTTCTGATGCGGGAAATCTCCATTATTTATGATGCCTTCTCCAGGGGTGACGCTTCCCCCCTGCCGCCGCTTCCTGTCCAATATGCGGATTATGCCTTTTGGCAGCGTAACTGGCTTAAGGATGAGGTTTTAGAGGAACAGCTTCAATTCTGGAAAAAGACCCTAACCGACAGTCCTCCTGTGATTCAACTGCCGACCGATCATCCGCGGCCGGCTGTACAGACATACAACGGAGCGTACAAAACGATCCGTCTTTCTCCCCGGGTTTCCAAAGCAATCCGTACCTTTACCGCAGAAGAAGGCGCCACCTTATTCATGACACTTTTGGCGGCATTTGCCACCCTGCTCTATCGCTATTCGGGTCAGGATGATATAAACATCGGCTCTCCCATTGCCAATCGGACCCATCCTGAAATTGAGGGATTGATCGGATTCTTTGTAAATACTCTGGTCCTGCGCACCCGTTTGGACGGCAATCCTACTTTCCGCGAACTGGTACATCGGGTGCGGGAGAATGCCTTGCAGGCCTATGCTCACCAGGATCTTCCTTTTGAACAGATTGTGGATGCGGTTCAGCCGGAACGTAACATGAGCCATTCCCCCTTATTTCAGGTTATGTTTGCCCTGCAATCGGGTCAGGCCAGTGAACCGACTTCTTTGGGACGTTCGGAACTTTCCCTCACTCCGATCGAGGCTCATAGTGCCACCGCCAAATTTGATCTCACCCTCTTCATGCTGGAAGAAGGGGATCATCTTAGCGGAGCTTTGGAATATAATACCGACTTATTCGAAGAACAAACCATCCAACGGCTACTGGACCATTTTGAGCAATTGCTTTTATCCGTGACCAAAAACCCGGACCTGCCTGTAGCTCATATTCCCCTGCTCTTAGCCAAAGAACAGCAACAACTATTAGTGGAATGGAATGGTCCGAAAACAGAAGGGCGGTTTACGGAATCCATTATTAAAATATTCGAACAACAAGCGTTGCGGAATCCGCAAGCCGTTGCCGTTCAATTCGGAAGCCGGCAATTGTCCTATGAACAATTGAATCAGAATGCGAACCGGTTGGCTCGCTATTTACTGCAACAGGGTATACAGACAGAGAGCCGGATTGGCATTTGTATCCGTCGTTCGCCGGAAATGATTATCGCCATGCTCGGTATCCTTAAAGCCGGGGCAGCCTATGTACCAATCGACCCTTCCTATCCGGAAGAGCGGATCCGTTATATTATATCCGATTCGGGTCTGGGACTGATTCTCACCGAGGAATCCCTGGCCGACCGATTATCCCCTTATCCCTGTTCTCTCTTCTTTTTGGATGGAAATAACTCTCATTTAAACGAATGGCCGCAAGAGAATCCGCAGGTGGCCATCCCGGGCCGGCAACTGGCCTATATGATTTATACTTCCGGCTCCACCGGCAGGCCCAAAGGTACCTTAATCACTCATGAGGGCTTACTCAATTATCTAAACTGGACGGATCAGGCCTATCCTCTACAAGAGGGAAGCGGTTCTCTGGTTCACTCCACCATCGCCTTTGATGCCACCGTCACCGCTGTATTCACTCCGCTGCTCCACGGGAAAACAATTATTCTCACTCCGGATGAGGACGATTTGGAAGCCCTGGCTAATGCCTTACAAACCTACCGGGATTTTAGTATCGTCAAAATTACGCCTGCTCATTTGGATTTATTAGCTGCCCAGATCAAACCGCAGGAAGCACAAGGGCTGACCCACGCTTTTATTATCGGCGGTGAGAACCTTACTGCCGACCAAATCCGCTTCTGGCAGAAAAACGCTCCGGATACGCTCCTGTTTAATGAATACGGTCCAACGGAAACGGTTGTAGGTTGTGTAGTATTCGAAGCACATCAATGGAAGGGGAAAGGCTCGGTTCCCATCGGCAGAGCCATCCCTAACACAAGCGTCTATGTTTTGGATCCCTTCCTTCAACCTGTACCCGTGGGCGTGTATGGAGAATTATACATCAGCGGGACCGGTGTGGCCCGGGGTTATTTGAATCGCCCGGATCTGACTGCGGAACGATTCCTGCCGGATCCATTTAGTACTCTCCCCGGAAGACGTATGTACAAAACCGGTGATTTAGTGCGCTACCTGCACGACGGACAAATGGAATTCATCGGTCGCATGGATACACAGATCAAGATTCGCGGCTATCGGATTGAGCTGGGTGAAATCGAAGCCCTGCTTCTGGAATATCCTGCAGTTGCCGATGCCGTAGTCATTGTACGTGAAGACCACCCCGGTGAGCAGCGCATCACGGCCTACCTGGTTGAAAATAAGGAGCAACCCCTATCCATTGCAGACTTAAAAAACTTTTTAAAACAACATTTGCCGGAATATATGATTCCTTCGGCTTATGTACCTTTAGAAACGCTTCCTTTAACAAACCATGGGAAAATTGATCGGAAAGCTTTACCCAAACCGGATATTTCCAGTATAAAACCGGAAGCTGAATATACGGCTCCGGCCGGTGAAGCCGAAAAACAGATGGCTGCCATTTGGTCCGAATTACTCCATGTAGAACCTATCGGTATTCATGATAATTTTTTTGAAATCGGCGGGCACTCCTTACTGGCCACCCGCTTAATGTCTCTTATTTATGATCAATTTAACGTGGAATTGCCCCTGCGCACTCTTTTTGAATCGCCAACCATTGCCACTCTGCTTTTGCAAATCGAAAAAGCGCAGCAGCAAGGGGCCACCCGTTCCCTGCCGCCACTGGTACCCATCCCCCGGGACAAAGATCTGCCACTTTCCTTTGCTCAGCAACGCCTTTGGTTTTTAGATCAGCTTATGCCGAACAGTGCTTTCTATAATATCCCGGCAGCCGTTCGTCTGCACGGGCCTCTAAACATTCCCGTACTGAAACAGGCGATCAACGAGATCGTGCGTCGCCATGAGGTACTGCGTACTATTTTTAAGGCTGTCAACGGATTACCCCGACAGGTTGTTCGGCCCGATTTGGAAATCGAACTGCCTTTTACCGATCTCAGTTCCCTGCAATCCGATGAAAAAGAGGCTGAAATCAGGCGTCTGGCATCTCTCGAAGCCCGACGACCTTTCCGGTTGGACCAGGGTCCTCTTTTCAGAGTACGGCTTCTAAAAGCGGACGAAAAGGATCATATCATCCTTTTTAATATGCACCATATCATTTCCGATGGTTGGTCTTCCCATATACTGATGCAGGAAATCGCTGTTTTGTATCAGAGTTTCGGGAAGGGAGAGCCTTCACCCCTACCGGCACTACCCGTGCAATATGCGGATTTCGCTGCCTGGCAGCGCTCCTGGTTAAAAGATGAAATTCTGGAGCAGCAGTTGAACTACTGGAAAAAACATCTGGGTCTGAATCCTCCTCCGCTGGAATTACCGACCGACTTTCAACGCCCGCCGGTACAGACTTTTAACGGCGATGTGATTCAGGGCCGTTTCGATCGGGAACTTTCCCGGGCGCTGATCCGCCTCGGGCAACAACAGGGGGCTACCCTGTTTATGACCCTTCTGGCCGCTTTCCAGGCCTTTTTACATCGCTACACTCATCAAAATGAAATCATTGTCGGCTCTCCGATTGCCGGGCGCACCCGTTCCGAAACGGAAAAATTAATCGGCTTTTTTGTGAATACACTGGTGCTCAAAGCGGAGTTTGATGACGATCCCGGCTTTAGCACTCTACTCGGCCGGGTGAAAAACTTTACCCTGGGTGCTTATGCACATCAGGATATTCCCTTTGAGCAGTTGGTAGATGAATTACAACCCGAACGGGATCCCAGCCATTCACCGTTGTTCCAGGTTATGTTCGTGCTGCAGAATCAACAATCGGCACGGGCTGCTACTGATCTGACAACCGCGGATCTGCGCATGGAAGCCCTGACAGCGGACAGCGGCACCGCTAAATTCGACCTATCCTTAATGATTCTCGATGACGCTGAAGGGTTTTGGGCAGAATTCGAGTACAATACGGATCTTTTCCGGCGCGAGACCATCGAAGCCATGTTGCTCTATTTTCGTCAATTTTTACAGTCCGTGGTCGAAAATCCGGAAAAACCGGTATCCCGCCAGAAACTTATTGATCCTACCGAACAACCGGAGTGGTTATCTTTGCTCGATTTCAGGCAGGCGCCTTTAAATGAACCGGCTGTCATCCACCGTTGGTTCGAACAGCAGGTGCGGCACAGCCCACAAGCCACAGCGGTTGTTTATCACGATCAAAAGCTCACATTTGACGAACTGAATCGTCTCGCCAACCGCCTGGCGCACCAACTCATCGCCGAGGGTGTTCGCCCCGAAACCATAGTGGGTATCTCTCTGCACCCCTCCCTTGAAATGGTTGTGGCTCTCTTGGCCGTACTCAAAGCAGGAGGCGTATATCTGCCTATTGATCCGGCCTATCCGGAAGAACGCATCCGCTATATGATCGGGGATTCGGGTATCCGTCTGCTCTTAACTCAACAATCACTCAGCGCCGGGTTTAAAAAGAACGGTTTGCGGGTGATCGTCATCGACCGGCAACTGCAAAATGATTTACCGGATACAAATCCGGGGGTAGCCGTAATGCCCGAACATCTGGCTTATATGATCTATACCTCCGGTTCTACCGGACAGCCCAAGGGGACCATGTTGCAGCATCAGGGATTATGCAATCTAACCCGTTTCCAGATAAAAGATTTTCAACTCAGCGCACAAAGCCGGGTTTTGCAATTTGCCTCCTTTAGCTTTGATGCATCGGTCTCCGAGATTTTTACGACCCTCATTAGCGGCGCCACTCTTGTTCTCGCCGATCGCCGGACCTTACTGCCGGGGCCGGATTTGGTACGTTTATTAAAAAAACAAAGAATCACTACGATCACTTTGCCCCCTTCCGTTTCTGCCCTGTTGATGCAGGAAACTTTCCCGGATTTACAAACACTCATTTCTGCAGGGGAAGCCTGTCCACCGGATGTGGCCAACCACTGGCAGGAAAAACAACGTTTCATAAATGCCTACGGTCCGACCGAAAATACGGTGTGTGCCTCCAGCCTGGTTGTCCCGGATCGCATCAGATCCGCCCGGGTTCCTATCGGCCGTGCCATTGACAATGTACGTCTATACATTCTGGATGAAGCGGGTAACCTCCTACCGAGCGGGATACCCGGCGAACTGTACATTGCCGGAATGAGTCTGGCCCGGGGGTATTTCAATCGTCCCGCTCTGACGGCAGAAAAATTTATACCTGATCCCTTCGCCACAAATCCCGGAAGCAGAATGTACGGCAGCGGTGATCTGGCCCGCTATCTATCCGATGGTAACATCGAATTCCTGGGCCGCATCGACCAACAGGTCAAAGTACGCGGTTTCCGAATCGAGTTAGGGGAAATCGAAAACACTCTTCTTTCCCATCCGGCTGTTTACCAGACGACTGTGATGCTCAGGGAAGATATACCGGGCAGTCCGTCTCTTGTTGCCTACTATGTCGGTCGGCAGGATTCGGCCATAGAAAAAGAGGAACTGCAAAATTATCTGAAACAACGTTTACCGGGATATATGATTCCCGCAGCTTTAATTCAGTTAACCGAAATTCCTTTGACCCCCAACGGCAAGATCGATTACCGTGCATTGCCCGGGCCGGACTATGAAGCAATTCGCACCGATGAGGTTTTTATCAAACCCCGTTCGGCAGAAGAAGAACTGTTGGCCGGTCTGTTCGCCGAAATCTTGAAAGTCGGGAGGATCAGTGTTACCCGCAGCTTCTTCAGTCTGGGCGGCCATTCCCTGCTGGCAACGCAACTGGTTTCCCGTATCAGGGATGTATTCGATGTGGAACTGCCGCTTATGAAGGTTTTCGAAGCTCCGACCGTTGCCCAACTCATTACGGCCATCGAAGAAGAACGCTTAAAAAACAAGAAACACCGGTTACCCCCTCTGAAATCGATCGACCGTTCAAATGACCTGCCCCTCTCATTCGCCCAGCAACGTCTCTGGTTTCTGGACCAATTGACTCCGGATAATGCAACCTATAATATCCCGACGGCCTTGAAATTCATCGGCAAATTCAATTGGGAAGCTTTCGGGCAAAGTCTTAATTACCTGATCGACCGACACGAAACATTACGTACTGTTTTTATCCATAAGAACGGAACTCCCTTACAACTCATCAAACCCGAATGGCCCATGGTTCCGGAAATTATTGACTTAACATCCCTTCCTTCCGAACAACGAAATAATGAGGCCCGGCGTCTGGCAAGTGAAGATGCTATGGAACCTTTTGATCTGGAAATAGGTCCGCTGTTACGCACAAAGATACTGAAATTAGCCGAAGATGAGCATGTCATTTTATTCAATATGCACCATATCATCTCGGATGGCTGGTCGGTTAGCATACTCATTCGCGAATTTACTCTTCTGTACGAAAGTTTCGGTAAGGGACAAAGCCCTGCCCTGCCCCGGCTGCCCATTCAGTATGCCGACTTCGCATATTGGCAGCGTCAATGGTTAAACGGTGAAATTCTACAGGAACAAATTGATTTCTGGAAAGAGACTATCGGCGTCAATCCCGAACCTTTGCAATTGCCCACCGACTTTCAAAGGCCCCCGGTTCAAACATTTAACGGGAGTAGTATATCCAAAACCTATCCGCTACCCATGCTTGAACGGCTTACTGAAATCAGTCGGGAGCATGGGGTCACTTTGTTTATGACGATCTTAGCCGCCTTCCAAACCCTTTTATACCGTTACAGCGGGCAGGAAACGATTCTGGTCGGTTCACCTATTGCCAACCGAACGCGCTCCGAACTGGAGAATTTAATCGGATTTTTCGTAAACAATCTGGTACTTAAAGCGGATTTTAGCCGTGCACCCGATTTTGTCACTCTGCTTAAACAGGTTCGCGACCATACCTTGCAGGCGTATGCTCATCAGGATCTACCCTTCGAGAATTTGGTCGAGATTCTTCAGCCGGAACGCAATATGAGTCATGCACCGATCTTTCAGGTTATGTTCGTCATGCAAAACACGCCGATGGAATCCATGTCTTTAAGCGATGTTCGGCTGAAACCCGTTGAGGCCGAACAGAAAATAGCCAAATACGATTTATCGTTGATCGTCATGGAAACTCCCCGGGGATTATTCACTGAATTCGAATACAACACCGATCTTTTTCACAGGGAGACTATCGAACGTTTACATGACCATTTTTATAAATTGTTAGAGATCCTCACCAAACAACCGAATAAAAAACTTTCTCAAATTTCATTTCTCGGCAAAGAAGAACAGACTCTCCTGCTCAATAAATGGAACGACACGCAGACCGAATTTCCGGACGGTCATTGTATTCATCAGCTCTTTGAAAAACAGGTGCCGAAATTCCCCGATAAGATCGCTGTGGTATTCGGAAAACAATCTTTAACCTTCCGGCAATTGAATGAAACGGCGAATCGGGTGGCACGTTATCTAAAACAAGCGGATATAGGACCTGAAACGGTAGTAGGTATCTCTTTGAACCGTTCTTTAAACATGATCGTCGGCATCCTGGCAGTACTAAAAGCAGGAGGCGCCTATCTACCTATTGATCCGGACTACCCCCCGGAACGTATTCGCTATATGATTGAAGATTCCGGTATTCCGCTTTTGCTGACGGAACAGGCAGTGAAAGAGGGCCTTCCTTCGGATGGATTTCGGATTCTCTGTATGGAGGACATTCTGAACCGAAGTCGTTCTTTCGAAGGGACAAATCTTCCCCTTCAATGTGAATCCCGGAATCTGGCTTATATTATTTATACCTCCGGTTCCACCGGAAAGCCCAAAGGCACCCTGTTAACCCATCGCGGATTATGTAATCTGACCCTATCCCTGGGGAAACGGTATCGTGTTACTCCCCAAAGCCGCAGTCTACAATTTGCTTCCTTCGGTTTCGACGCCAGTGTAGAAGAAATTTTCACATCTCTTTTAAACGGTGCTACGCTCTTCCTGGTAAAGAAGGATATCTTGCTTTCCGGAACGGGTTTGGTGGAATTTCTAAAAACACAGAAGATTACGAATGTCACCTTACCTCCCTCTGTCTTAAGTATCATCCGGTCCACCGACTTCCCCCATTTGCAAAATGTGATTAGCGCTGGTGAAGCCTGTCCGATTGAAGTGGCTAATGACTGGGCCCGCAAACGTCATTTTGTAAACGGTTACGGACCGACCGAAAATACCGTCGCCACCACCAGCTATGAAGTTCAACAGAAGATTACCGGCAGTACGGTACCCATCGGCCGTCCTCTGGAGAATGTACAGATTTACATTCTCGATCCGTGGATGAATCCCCAGCCGATCGGTGTCGCCGGTGAATTGTATGTAAGCGGCGTTCAACTGGCCCGCGGTTACCTGAACCGCCCCGATTTGACGGCTGATCGCTTTGTAGCCAATCCTTTTGCTTCCGAACCCGGACAAAGAATGTACCGCACAGGGGATCTGGCCCGCTATTTAGCGGATGGTAATGTGGAATTTTTGGGTAGAGTCGACCAACAGGTCAAGATTCGCGGTTTCCGGATCGAGTTAGGTGAGATTGAAACGGTTCTTAGCGGTCAGACCGATATTCTCGATGCGGTTGTCAAACCGGTCACTGCTCCCTCGGGAGACACACGCTTAGCTGCCTATCTGATCCCAGAAACGGGAAAATCAATCGATACGGATCATCTTAAAGATACTCTAAAGAGCCGGCTCCCGGAATATATGATCCCCGAAGCCTTCACTTTTTTGGATTCTTTTCCTTTGACTCCCAACGGGAAAGTAAATTACCGGGCTCTTCCTGACCCTGTTTTTTCCGCCACAGGAGAGCAAAAAGAATCCGTAAAACCTCAAACCGTTCTGGAAGTCCGTCTGGCCGATATCTGGAAAGAAGTGCTGGGCCGTCAGCAAATCGGTACTACCGACAATTTTTTTGATTTGGGCGGACATTCTTTACTGGCCATGAAACTGCTCACAGCGATCGAGCAGCAAATGGGCCATGACATCAATCTCGTCAATTTCTTCCAGGATCCGACCATCGCCCATATGGCACGCATTATTGAAGAGGATGCCCAATTTGAATCGGGCGCCATGTTAATCCGCCTGCGGAAAGGGAGTGACCGACAGCCGCTTTTCTTTGTTCATCCTTCCGGCGGCAGCGTACATCACTATTCGGAATTGTCTAAATTACTCCGTACGGATCGGGCCGTATACGGCATTCAGGCTCAGGGGCTGGATGGCAAGATGGAACTTCATAAAAGTATCGAAGACATGGCCGGCGCCTATATCCGGACGATCCGGGAGAAACAGGCACATGGTCCCTATCTGTTGGCCAGTTGGTCTCTTGGAGTGATCATCGTCCATGAAATGGCCAGACAATTGCTTCACTTAGGTGAACGGGTCGATTTACTTATGCAATTCGACCAGGGTCCTTTTGTCCATCATGAAAAACCGAAAGACACGGCGGAAATGTTAACAACCATGTTCAAACGGTATTTTAAAGTCGATACTGAATATTTACGGACTTTAGCCGAAGATGATCAATATAGATATGTTATTAAAAAAGCGAAAAAATATAAAGCCATTCCGCGTTTTGTACGACTGGCTGATTTTAAACGCTATATCGTAGTGAATGAGACACAGATTCAGGCCTGGTTAAATTACAAGGCCAAACCCTATGCAGGAAAAATCGTGCTTTTTAAATCGGAAGAAAATGCCGGGGCGCCTCAGACCGACTTAGGTTGGTCAAAGCTGGTATCCGGTGTTCAAATTATTGAAACACCGGGAGACCATATTAGTATGTTGCTTCAGCCCAACGTCAGTACTCTGGCTGAAAAAATCAGTATCTTACTTGAAAATATTAAAGGATCAAGTGATTAAAGTGGATTGGAATTTGATTAAATGGTAAATTTTAATTTTGATTAATCACATTGAGGATCAATGGAAACAGTAAAGAAACCCCTGGAGCATATAAAAGAAGGTCCGAAAACCCTTTCTACCGCCCATAAATTATTTAACAAAAACTATCTTTTGCTCTGGCAGGGGCAACTGGTAAGTCGAATGGGTTCCCAGGTCTACTCGATCGTGATTGCCTTGTGGATCAAACATATTTCCGAAAGCGGGTCTCTTTCCGGTTATTCGGGTTCCCTGGTGGGTTCCTTCTTTATGCTCACTGCTCTGCCCTTTATCCTTTTAAGCGCTTTCGGCGGTGCCGTGGCCGATCGTTTTTCCAGGAAAAAGATCATCGTTCTAAGTGATGTCTTCAACGGTCTGTTGGTTGTCACCCTGGGTATAATTATGTACACGGTTTCGTACCAAACCGATTGGATGATCGTAGCCGTTTTTATAGTAGCCATGGCATCATCCACGATCACTTCTTTTTTTGGCCCGGCTATATCCGCTTCCGTTCCTGATTTGGTTCCTCCCAAGCAGTTGGCAGCCGCCAATTCAATGGGTCAACTGTCGCAGAAGATCTCCGTATTCTTTGGCCAGGGTCTTGGTATCCCCTTGCGGAATCTGCTCGGTTTGCCCGTCCTGATTATCCTGAACGGGGTCACCTATCTCATTTCGGCTTTCAGTGAATCCTTCATTACCATACCCCAGGTCTTCCCTGAGAAAGTAAAGGGTCTCAAAGAGTATTTCAATGCCTTTAAATCCGATCTTGGAGAGGGCTGGCAGTTTATTAAGAAAAGTCCGGGGTTAAAACGGCTTTTGACCATATCCGTTTTTACCAGTTTCTTTACCATGCCGGTGATTGTCCTGTTAATGTATTATGTCAGCGATCATCTGCATGCCCGCGAAGCATGGTACGGTATTCTACTTGCTATTTATGGCTTGGGGGCTTTGATCGGATATACAATTGCCGGTATATATAAGCCGAAGGGCCGAAAACGCACCAAGGTTTTAGTCTTTTTTATGCTAATGGAATCAACCGGATACATTTTATTGCCCCAGGCCCATAATGCGATTCAGGCCGCTGTCTTATTCCTGGTAGGCGGTGCCTTTAACGGATTTGTAATGGTCAATATCATGACCATATTACAATTGACCACACCCAGTAATATCCGGGGTCGTGTGTTCGGTACCCTTACCACCATATCCGGAAGTATCGCTCCTCTTGGTATGGGGTTCGGTGGCGTGCTGTATGATATAACCGGGAAAAATATCACATTGATCTATTCGGTTTCCGGGGCAATCATGATTTTTCTTGTCCTGCTTATTACCATCAGCCGGGATTTCCGTCGTTTCGTTGCCTTTGATTTGGAAGAAACAGAACCGACCGGTTTTACGTTTAAGATTCGTACCCTTAAAGAAGAAGAGATAAAAAAAGATCAAAAACAATTATATTTGGAATATCAGTTGCAAAAACCAAGGAGTGAGATATGAGCAGAGAGGAAGTAGAAGATAAGACCATTTATAAAGTGGTCGTTAACCACGAAGAACAGTATTCCATCTGGCCCGCAGACCGGGAAAATGCTTTGGGCTGGAAGGATGAGGGTACAACGGGTACCAAAGAAGAATGTCTGGCCCACATCAAAGAAGTATGGACGGATATGCGTCCTTTAAGCCTGCGTAAAAAGATGGAAGAGATGGAGCAAAAGAATAAGAAATAACGAGTCCGTATCCCATGTGGATTGTTAAACCAAAACCGAATCCTTCAGCACAGTTAAAACTTTTTTGTCTTCCTTTCGCAGGAGGCGGCAGCGTAAGTTTCCGTCCCTGGAGCGATTTGGTGCCGGAGCAAATTGAACTGATTGCCGTGGAAATACCGGGAAGGGGTCGCCGCATCGGGGAACCCTTACGCCGACGGATGGACTACCTGATCCCGGACATGGCACAAGGACTCCTGCCGGAACTGGATAAACCCTTCGCCTTATTTGGCCATAGTATGGGTACTTTACTCGCTTTCGAACTGGCTCACTTCTTAAAAGATCATCAGCACCCAAAGCCGCTTCATCTATTCCTTTCCGGTCGGGGAGCGCCCCACATTCCCAGTAGAGATAAACCCATCCATCGCCTGGCGGATGACGAATTTATCAGGGAAATTAAAAATTTTAACGGTACACCGAAAGAAGTATTGGAACATGAAGAATTAATGCAGATTGTGGTTCCTATTTTGCGGGCGGATTTTGAAATATGCGAAACGTATCAGTTCAAACCGAAGCTTCCACTGGAAATCCCTATCACTGTCTTCGGGGGGTTACGTGATTCCGGGGCGAGCCGGGAAGAGCTGGCCGCCTGGGAGAAACATACCTCTTCCGAATTCAATCTGCGCATGTTCCCGGGGGATCATTTTTTCCTGCTGGAACATTTCCGCGTTCTCATTGAAAGCATGGTTCGTGACCTTTACGGCCATTTTGCTGTAATCGGATGAGTGCAATGAAAACTCATCTGTCCGGCTGGCAAAAGGGAGACAAGTGCTCGTTTCATTTAAGTGAAGAAGTACATGTCTGGAAAATCCATTTAAAGATCGATCCGGAAGAGCAGGCTACACTCTGGAAGTATTTGAACTCTGAGGAGCAAAAAAGAGCCAACCGCTTTCATTTTGAAAAAGATCGGCTGGCCTATATTGCAGTCCGCGGCCATTTGCGGGAGCTGCTAAGTCGTTATTTAAAAATAAATGCCGCTGATCTTAGATTTGACTATAATCCCTATGGAAAACCGTTTTTAAAGGAGTATTCAATCGAATTCAATGTCTCTCATTCCAATCAATGGGGACTGATTGCTCTGGACAGCCGTTATCCCCTCGGAGTGGATGTGGAATGGATGCGGCCTGATTTCGCCGGTCTTAAAATCGCCAGGCGTTTTTTTTCAGCGAGGGAAACTGAGGAATTAAAACGATTACCCGATGAATTACAGGAAAAAGGCTTCTTCAATGGTTGGACGCGTAAGGAAGCATACATTAAAGCCAGAGGAGAAGGCCTACATATTGCGCTCAATTCATTCGATGTCACTCTTTCACCGGGAGAGGAGCCGCGCTTGCTATCCACCCGAAGAGAACCGCAAGATTACCGCAATTGGCGTTTATATGCTCTGTCAATCGCCAAAAGGTATGCGGCTGCCCTTATGGTGAGTCGTCGAAGAACAGCAATCCGGCTCTTTAGTCTATAAGCTACGAAAGGAATAATTAGTGGAATTATTATTGGGAATTACCTTTAAACAATGGCTCCAACTTTTTTTTCAAAACAAAATTTATCTGACACCCTCTTCATGGGGTAAATTTCTGAAATTATTCATACTCTCCATACGGAATTCCTTCTTTGCTTCAAAAGAAGAAAAACAATTTGCGCAGCAATATACTCAAACGGAAATTCACCAACCGCCCGTGTTTATTTTAGGCCACTGGCGAAGCGGTACGACCCTGCTGCACAGCTTGTTAAGTCTGGATGATCAATTTTCTTTCCCGAATCTGTTCGAAATCTATAACCCCCATACCTTTCTCACTCTGGCTCCTATGCTCGAGCAACGATTGGCACGACTCAAAGCCCAAAAACGCCCCATGGACAACATGAAGACCCAATTCAGTGATCCCGGAGAAGATGAATTCGCCATTTCCATTCTGGGGCTAAATTCGCCGGTTCTGGCCTGGTCTTTTCCAAAGAATGAAACGTACTACGATCGATTTTTAGCCTTACAAACTTTGCCCGATAAAGAAATAGAGAGATGGAAAGAAACTTTCTTACTCTTTCTAAAAAAACTCACCCTCAAATATAAAAAACCTTTACTTCTTAAATCGCCTCAGCACACGGCGAGAGTAAAATACTTATTACAGCTCTTCCCGGATGCTAAATTTATCCATATCTACCGGAATCCGTATCGCGTCTTTCAGTCCACCTTAAATCTATATAAAAATACCGTGGCTAACCTTTCTTTGCAGAAAAGAGATATTAACCGGGATATACAGGGAATTATCCGCCGCTATCAGGAAATGTTCGAAACGTATTTTCAGGACAAAGCCCTTATTCCGTCCGAAAACCTGATTGAGATGTCTTTTGAAGAATTGGAACAGGATTTCCGGGAAGCTGTACATAAAATCTTTAAGTACTTCGATTGGAACCAATGGGACAGTTACCAACCCAGATTAGAAAAATATTTGAGTGAACAAAGTACGTACAAAAAAAACGACTATGCCCCAATTCCACAAGAGTGGAAAAAGAAAATTAACGAACAATGGGGTGAATATTTTGAATACTTCGGCTATTCAATAGAGAATTAGAGGGAAAGTATTCATCTAGATTATCAACTTTTTTATCTACATTTTAGTCAAAAAAAGGAATAGGAAACCCATGGACAGCATTATAGGAATTTCAGGGAGAAATTGGCTGCGCCTGCTAAAAGACAATCGATTTCGGATTACCCCTTCTGCCTGGCTTCAGGCCCTGGTGATATCCGCCCTGGCCGTAAAAAATTCGCTCTTAGTGAAAAAAGAACTACAACAATTCGCTTCTGAAATCGATAAAATTACCATTGACCCGCATCCTATTTTCGTAATAGGCCACTGGCGCAGCGGCACTACTTTCTTGCATAATTTACTTGCTAACGATACCCGGTTTTCTTATGCCAGACTTTTCGATGTACGCCACCCTCATACATTTCTATCCCAGCAAAGTCTTTATGAAAGAGTAACACAGGGCCAATATAATCACAAAAGGCCGACCGATAACATAATGGTTGCTCCGGATAGCCCTTCTGAGGAAGAATTCGGGGTAGGTATCCTGACTCTGCAAACTCCACTCTTAGGCTGGCTCTTTCCAAAACGGCAAACCTTTTACGATCGCTATCAAACATTCGAGGAGGTGAGTGAACAAGAAAAAGAGCAATGGAAAAAACAATATCTGCACTTCTTAAAAAAATTATTATTCAAATACCGGAAATGGCTTCTTTTAAAATCACCTATCAATACGGCCCGTCTGGATTTGCTGCTTACTCTCTTCCCGGATGCAAAATTTATTCATATTCATCGTAATCCTTATCATGTATTTCAGTCTACCAAAAAAATGTATGAGCGAGCTGTGGCCTCCTCCTCCCTTCAGGGTAACTATCGGCCGGATCTGGATCAGGAAATCATTACTAATTATAAAATTATGTACGATTCATTTTTAATTCACAAAACAAAAATCAAAGAGGGCAATTTCGTTCAGATATCCTATGAACAATTAGATCAGGACGCTTTCACAACGGTAAGTTCGATTTACCGGCAACTTCATTTACAGGGCTTCGAGGAGATGAAATCCGCTCTATCGGCATATATCGGTCGCCTGAAGAATTATAAAAAGAATGCATACAAACCAATAGACCCGGCCATAAAAAAACAGATTAACAGGGAATGGCTCAAATATTTCGACGCATGGGGGTATTCCATTGAAGATTAACCAGGGCGACCTTCGAAAATGATAAAAGCATCACAGCCAGTATGGTATCTATTTAAATACATTTGTAGGGTTCAATTAAATCGATGGTTTTAATTTTTACTCTATTTGTTATTTTAAGTTAAGCTATTGATTTTAATTTTTGTATATTCTTTACAGCAAATAGTAAGAGTAGCGCACTATGAGACAGAATACAAAAACATACGACTTGCCTACGATATTCAGGTTGTTCTTTTTTTCATTACTTGGGATAGGTATCCTTTCTTGTGACGCCCGCAGGGACAATCCCTCTGATCCTTCCTCCCCGTTTTACGTAAAGCCCAGAACGATTATCATTCATGTCTTACATCAGAGTCCTTCCGCTGAACCTATTGCCAACGTGGTGGTTCGTGAAGAGAACCTTCAATTTTCCGGCATCACCGATCAGAACGGGACACTAAGCTGGGAATACCCATCCGCAGATTCCCTTGTTTTAATCAGTGAAAAGAAGGGCTTTTTCTCGGACACTACCGTGATTTACGCTCCCCAAAAAAATACCGGCATAACCATTCATCTCGATGCGATGCCGCAAATCAGTGCCCTCAAATTTACTTCCTATTTCGAAAACAAATATGATCTGGCAAGCACATCCATCTATGTTCAAATTCATGATGAAGATGGACAGGAGGATATCCGCCACGTTTTGCTTAGCTGTCCTCAATTTTCTTTTACGGATACATTGAAGGCAGAGATAGGTGAAAAATACGTCGGTAAAGCAAGACTCGATTCAATTTCTCCGCACCTCAGACCCGCGCAACTTCCGGAACTGAATTTTTATTTAATCGTTCAAGATCAGGAAAATCAACAGGTAAAAACCGGGCCATTAACGATTCGGAGGGTCATTACTGAAGACTTGCAACTACAATCACCGGCCAATGGTGCCACATTAACCGATTCCGTCTATTTTAGCTGGAATCCGGTTCAACTCGATTTTCATTTTACCTATAATCTGAGCTTGCTCAGACAGCAGGACTATCAACAAATCGATTATAAAAATATTGCGGAAGATCAGGATCACTTTATTGTAAAAAATCTGGATGGCGGCTACTATCTCTGGCATCTGGAAATCGAAGATGAATTGGGGAATATCTGCCAATCGGTTGTTTACCTTTTTAATTTTAGTCAATAAGGTTTTATGGAATTACAGTACCGACAACTTCAACCCGAACATTTGCAGGCCATCTACGAACTTACCCGGCAAATGGCCAGCATTGGGGATGAGCAAAATATATTATCGGTCCTTCTGGATCGCTTAATGGCTGAAACCAATGCCGAGGTAGGGGCTTTTGTCTTCTATGATCCCGAAGCGGGGACTTTTACTCCCCGTACTATCAAGAACCGGTTTAAAAAAGCAGCGGACGAGATTCATTTTTCGCAGACCGTTTTTCGTCAGGTAACCGAAAGCAAAGAGGCGGTTCTTTCCTTCGACACCCGAAGCGACGAAAAATATCAGCAGACACAAAGTGTTATCATTAACCGGATTCATGCAATCCTTGCTTTCCCTTTAATCATTAAAAATAAGGTCTATGGCATTCTCTATCTCGACAGCCGGCGGAACCGGCAGAGTTTTAATGAAGCCTCCCGTCAGTTTTTGTCCTTTTTCGCATCGATCGCTTCGCTGGCCCTGGAACAAGTTCTTCAAAAGCAACAATTCGAATCGGAGAATATCCTGCTTAAGAATCAGTTAGAGCAGGAAGCCGGAATTTCAACCATGATCGGCGATTCCGATGTAATGCAAAATCTTTATCGGCTCATCAGGAAAGTCGCCAAAACGGATGCATCCGTAATAATAACCGGTGAGAACGGTACCGGTAAGGACCTGGTGGCCAGGGCCATCCATGATCTAAGTCCCCGTAAGCATAAACCCTTTATTGCCCAGTATATCGGTACGATCCCGGCTACTATTTTAGAGAGCGAACTATTCGGTTTTAAGAAAGGCAGCTTTACCGGCGCCGGTGCCGACCGCTTAGGTTTATTTGAAGCGGTGAACGGCGGCACCCTGTTTCTGGATGAAATCGGTGATCTACCCCTGGACTTACAAACAAAGCTGCTTCGTGTTTTACAAAATAAAGAGATTAAACGGCTGGGCGAAAATACCATCCGCCATGTTGATGTGCGGATCATTACCGCTACCAATAAAAACCTGACCGAACTGGTAAAAGAGGGACATTTTCGGGAAGACCTCTATTACCGCCTCAATGTGATCAGCATTTCCGTTCCCCCCTTACGGCAGCGTTTATCCGATATTCCCGCCCTGGCCCGGCATTTTATTGAAAAAGCCCGTCCGGATGTTCCTTTAAAACTCAGCAAAGAAGCCCTTAACAAATTGATGGCCTACCACTGGCCGGGAAATGTCCGTCAATTGGAAAATATTATTAGCAGGGCTATTATTCTGGCCAATGATTCGACCATTACGGCCGAAGAGATTCAATTTGACCCCTTAATTCCGGACCCCTTGAACGAGCCGTTTTTGGGCACCCTGGAAGATTTAAAAAATATGGTCATCAAGCAAAGAATCAAACATTTTAATGGCAATAAAACCCGCGCTGCACGCAGCCTGAATATTTCGCTTCGTTCTTTGCAAAGTAAAGCTAAAAAATTAGGGTTGTAGGGGATGCCCGAAATGGAACGTATCGCTAATTACATTATTCTTAAAACTATTTCTCAGAAAGGCCCTTCTTCCGTCTATCTGGCTCGCCATGCTACACTGGAGCGCAAAACCTTGCTGAAAGTGTACCGCGGCGGTGATAAGAATCTGATCGATCGTTTCGAACGGGAAGCCAAAATTGTGGCCGACCTGAATAGCGGCTGGATAGTTGAAATATACGATTTTGGCCAGAGCGATGATCAGTTTTTTATTTCCATGGAGTATGTGGACGGTTCCGATCTGGAAGCGTATCTGCAAACTCACTCTCCTGGCAATGACGAAGTGATTGATTTTGCCTATCGGATTTCACATGCCGTATCTATCTTACACAACAAGGGATATATCCACCGCGATCTTAAACCGGAAAATATTCTGGTCGCCCGGGATAAAAAGATAAAATTAACCGACTTCGGATTAACTCTGCACGAATCGTTGAATCGGATCACATCCGAAGGCTCTTTGCTGGGTACGCCTCTCTATATGTCACCGGAACAGATTAATAATTCAGAGGTGACTCAGGCCAGCGATATCTTCGCGCTCGGTATTATTTTTTACCGGATGGCCAGCGGCAGTCATCCCTTTCAGGCTCCACAATACAGTGAAGTATTCTCCAAAATTCTTACCTATGATCCACCTTCATTGAAGAGTATTCGACCCGATTTGCCGGGCTGGTTCGTAGATTTGATCGATCGCGCTCTGCAAAAGGATGTTAAGAAACGGATTCAGAATGCCGGTGAATTATTAAAAATCTTTGAGACCCATTTAAACCGCTCTCCTTCTGCCGATCAAAATCACCCTGGGAACCAACCGAACTCTTCCCCTTCCGGAAAAAGGATACTCATTACGGCTGCTGTTTTAGTAGCTGTCCTACTTACACTATTTTATGTTCGGCAACAAATCATCCGATCCCCGGCCCCCAATTTGGCTGATTCACTCACCATAAATCGCCCTGACAGCAGGACAAAGCCGGATTCCAATGAAGCTTCACGTCTAATTACGGCAAACAATCATTCGGCGAAACCCACGATGGATCAACCTGGAGTATCTCCGGATCATCAACAACCGCTTAACAATCAAGAATCACTTCCTACGACCTTTCTAGTGGAATCCTATCCCTGGTGCACGGTCTATCTTAATTACAAAAAAATAGACCAGACTCCTATGGCTCATCCATACCCAATTAAGCCGGGCAAATATTTACTGGGTTTACAGAATCCCGCCTTCCCTTCCTTCGCCGATTCCGTTACCATTCTACCGCATCAAAACAATGTTTTCACCTATCATATGGATTCTTTGTTCACCTTGATTAACTTGGATGTGCATCCCTGGGGTGACGTTTACATCGACGGGAAGCATATCGGTACCACTCCCTTGCAAAAAAAACTCTATGTAACCCGTGATTTGCATACTATAAAAATTAAAAATAATTTTTACGGCACAATCATCGATACGGTTGACGCCAGAAAGCAACGCACCATTCATAAATTCTTTGAGTTCCACGAAAAAAAATAATATGAAGGATAGATTATGTCCTATCGAAGAGACCATGAATTTACGGAAAAAAATCTTTATCTGAGATCATATATTCACGGGAAAATAAAATTAGTATTCCTTTCTCTGTTCGTTCTTTCATCCTTTGCCCAGGCTCAAAAATTAGAAAAGCAGCTCCGTTCTCTTGAAAATGATTTTAAATCTTTTAAATATCAGCAGGTGATTAACAAGGGCGATTTCCTGTTAGCCGATCCCTATACATCGAAATCGGACAGTTTACAGATCTTCCAGTATATGCTTAGTTCCGCCTACGCTTTAAGTGACACGGTTCTGGCAAAACAGATTATCGTAAAAATTTTACATACGGAACCGTCGTTTGCCCTGAATCCGAAAGAAATATCACCTAAGATTATTGAATTTTTCAACTATGTAAAAAAGACTCTCTCCGTTCCCCAATCACCACAAAACGAATCAACCCCTTCCCGGTCCATTGCAACGCTTCCTCAGGCGCTGAATCCGGTTAAACCGCTCAGTTTCGTGGCATCGGCTCTTCTGCCCGGCAGCGGCCATCTGCTCTCTGATTTTAGACCGCAGGGATATGAACGTACGGCGGTTTCAGCCGCATTACTCGTCGCCGCTCTGACCCTCACCATGAAAACCGAGCAAACTCATAATGACTACTTGTCCGCCGCAAAAAATGCGGATTTTGATGAACTTTTCAATCGCTATAATCGTTATTATAAAATCAGAAATACCCTATGGATCGGGTATGGTTTGTGGTCTTTGTATAATCTTTTTGATTTACAACGCAGCAGTACTTTGCAAATGACTGTAAACGGTAATAGACAAAAAGTTGCGCTTCGATTGACTAAACATTTTTGAGGGAAAAACTATGCAAATTTTGCGTAGTTATGTATTTTTTTCATAGAAATATTTTACTCTTTTCTTTTCTAATTAACAATGA
Organism: Calditrichia bacterium; assembly: GCA_026983775.1. Lineage (GTDB taxonomy): Bacteria > Calditrichota > Calditrichia > Calditrichales > Calditrichaceae > JALSTK01. Next base: position 6,320 of record JALSTK010000011.1, on the reverse strand, counting down.
AATTTTTATAGTCGTATGATCCCATGTATAGCAAGGGTTTATACGAATCAGAGAACGAAACGGTTGCCGGAACTTTCAATCTTCTACTGGTATGGATATTGCATGTATAAAATTGTAATTAGTACAAACTAACCAAAAGAGGAGGGTTTCTTTATGAAACGTTCAAGCACAATTAAATTTCTGTCCATGCTTTTGATGGTCTTTTTCATGATCGGCATGGTACAGGCACAATTCACCACCACCATCAGCGGTACTGTGACCGCAGGCCCGGACAGCGCCGTTGTTCCCGGCTACAAGATGTTGATCACCTTTAAGGATGATACGGTCGGTTTCAAACTTCCTGTGGTTACCAATGAAAACGGCTTTTATTATCAGGAAGTGTTTATGCAACGTACGTACACCTTGTCCAGCCTCGATAGCTTCTACTATGAACCTTTCTCTGCCGATATTCAGGTTGGAAGCGATCCGGTGACTTTTAACATCCATTTGAATAAACGCGCCGATTTACAGCAGGTAAACGGTACGATTACTTTCAAGGGACAAGGAGTCGCTACCTCTATTTACTTTCTGAAACTCAGTGACGATGTGGACTTGAATGATTTCAGAGACTATGAATCTCATTTTGTCATTCCTCCCACCTTATTGGGATGGGCTTCTTATAGCACGGAAAGCGGTGCAGACGGTTCTTTTAACCTCGAAATGCTGAACGGAAAATATGTGGCTTATGTACCGAAATCCGATTCGACACTTACCTATTGGGGTGTACTGGAAGTAAATGGTCCAACCACAATGGATCCCGTTATTCTGAAGGAAATGAAGACCCTCTCCGGTCATGTGGCTAATGCCGACCAATACGATAACGTTGTGCTATTTGCTTATTCAATGAATGCCGGCCGCCCGGCCATGGCTACGCCTGATGAAAACGGCGATTACACTATGGAAGTTGCTCCCGGCAAGTACATCGTTCGTTGCCAGGCCTTTTTTGATAATCACATGTATCACATGTTCTACGACAGTGTCTATTTACCAAAAGACGCTACCGTTATTGACGTTCAGGATGATGTAACGGGAATTGATTTCAATTTACCCGTACCCGATGTTTCACCGTTTAGTATAAGCGGAACCGTAACCAGTAAACAAAGTGGTCTGCCGATTGAAGGCGCACACCTCTTTTTTGGCAGTTACAACTATTTCAGTAACCAATTCCAGACCTACACGGCCGATACCGATGCCAAAGGGAATTACACGGTTGACGGCTTCACCTTATTACCGGAAGATTCTTTGATCGGCTTCTGTTATACGGACAGCAATTTCTTTGCTCAATTCTACGATGGTGAAGCTACCCATTTGTCCGCCGATCCGATTGTTTACCACGCCAATGAAAATGTTACCGGCATCGATTTCGCTCTGGATACCATTGATACGCAAAATGCCTATGCCATTAGCGGCTCTGTTGTGGATGAAGACGGAAATGCGGTCACCACAGGCGAAGTTACGGCTTATACAACAGCTACGAATGTGGGAGTAATTACAACCATGATCGATAGCAGCGGTCACTATGCCTTCGATCCGGTCTTCCCGAGTGGCAGCACGGTCTATCTGCAAGCCTGGGGCGGCTTTGGTTACATACCTCAGATTTATGACAATGCCGAAACATGGAAAGATGCCACACCGATCCAGGTTACCGATTCTGATGTGACCGGTATCGATTTTACTTTAAAGAAAACCGCTCCGGCCCGGACACCGCTGGCAACCATTATCGGCCATGTTAAAACAACTCTCCTGGGTAAAGTGAATGCAGCTTCTGCTTATGAGGGTGCCGTTGTCTATGCAAAACCGGCCGGTACATCCGAATGGACTACCTCCGATAACGTTGACGAGAACGGCAATTTCGAACTTCCGGTTCAAACGAACGGCGAGTATGATCTGATGTTGTCTACGCGTGATCAGGGAGACGTGAATACCACGGTTCAGGTCGAAAATCTGGAAAGTGATGTCACCCTGACACCAACCGGTATTTCGACCGGACACAACAACCTGGTTATTAAGACCTCCAAACTCTATGAGGCCTATCCGAATCCTTTCAACCCAAGCACTACAATCCGGGTTGATATGGCTAAAGCCGGTCAGGCCTCCCTGACTATCTATAATGTTCTTGGCCAAAAAGTCAAGACGCTTTTCAACGGTAATATAAATCAGGGTTCCAAAAAATTCGTCTGGAACGGTACGGATACTCATGGAAAACAGGTTGCTTCCGGACTCTATTTTTATCAGCTGAAGACCAAGAACACGGTACAAACCAAAGCGGTTATGTTCCTGAAATAATCCTGCCTTGGCTGAATCTTTCATCCCCGGTCTGTGTTTGGATCGGGGATTTTTTTATGACTCGGAATGATCGTGATGATGAAGAATGCCACCTCTGGAAAGTATATTTCTTACCAACTTTTACTTTATTTGCAGAACACCGTAAAAGTTGAAGTGGGAAGATTAGGAAAATTCACTCTCCCCGCCGGTTCCTATCTATATACCGGTTCGGCCCGGAATAATATGGAAGCAAGACTAACGCGCCATTTGCGCAAAGAAAAGAAATTATATTGGCACATCGATTATTTGACCGGTCGTACTGATGTTACTATTCTTGATGTTAAAAAATATACCGAGGAAGAATGCTTGGTGAACCTTAAAACAAACGGGGAAATTTTAATCCCCGGTTTTGGTGCTTCCGATTGCCGCATGAAATGCGGGAGCCATTTAAAATATCTGGAAGCCCGGCGTATCGCTCGGATTAAGGTACACTACTGATCCACCTTCTTTTTTAATTCTTTAACCTTATCCCAGTTACCCTTCAACTCCTTTGAGACCTTCTTGGCCCGTTCCCCGGTTTTTACAACGGTTTCCGTTCCCTGTTTTATTATGTGTTTAACATCTTTTTCGGGTTGCTCGCTGGTCAGCCAGATATATCCCAGAAACAGGAGCGCCAGAATCAGGGCAAAGACGACAATCTTAAATAACTTCTTCAACAAACTAATTCCAAAGAAAAGCACTATGACAACGGCAATGATTATTAAAACCGGGCTTGCAATTATTTGATGCCAGATATGGGTAAACATTTTTACTTCCTTTTTTATTTTATTCGAAAAAATGTAATTCCGGAATATGCTCGATCAATCCGTAATAAAAAGCATATCGATAAAATTCCTTTAATCCTTCCCGCTCCATCTTATCAAAGGTAGAAGTTATATGTTCCGATAAATATGATTTGCATGCGGAGCGTTCCACCTTTTGCTCTCTGCAAATATCATCTATTTTATTTTTACCCAGACGACAGGATTCCTTTATGATTTCCACTTCCGCAGAAGTTAAGGAAAGTTCATGACCGGCCCAGAAGGCGAAAACGAAGGGCAGACCGGTCATATCATGCCATTCTTCACCCAAATCGATGTAAGCAGGATAATCTTTCATATAAGCAAGCCCCTCATCTTTGCACACAAGCGCGGCATCGGCTTCCTTTAACATTTGATCCAGACCTGCAGAGAGGGATATGTATTCCGGCTCGAGCTCGTAACGCTCCGACAGGATAATTTTTAATAAAGCCACGCAGGTTAAGGAATCCTCATTGAAGGCGATCTTACGGATTTTTCTCAGATCACGATTAAAGAACAAAGCGGGTATCCCGGCCGGGCCGGTACAAGAGACCGCTATATCCGGAATGATCTTCCAGGAACCCTTACCGCGACTATATCCGATGCTTGGAATCAAAGCTAATTCGGACTCACCCTGGACTAATTTCTCAGTACATAATTCCGCATTGAACTCCCTGAGCAAAAAATTATGCGCAAGCAAATTATGTTTCAAAGCATACACAAGAGGTTTCGCATACAAATTTTCTATAACCGGTAAAATTATTTTCCTCTCACCCGTATCTGCATGCGATTGTTTAAACAGATCATTAATTTCCATTTACTAAACCAATTATTTCCCCGATTGTCCACCTGTTTAGTCTAATTGAAAGGGAGAAGAAGGATCGTCCTCATGCCGGATCTCATCCACCGTCTCTTTCTTGCCTTCTCCGGCGAAGAGTCTGTTGGGTGCGTTAAATACCCAGCCCGCCTTACCCCCTATATTCTTGTAAGCATGAACCACACCGGGCGGAATAATTACCATGCCCGGTTTATCCTCTCCCAGGTAAAAAACCATCCGAATACCGTTCGTAACGGAATCCTGCCGATGGTCCCATAGATAGACCTTAAAATTGGATGGTCCGATAAAAGCGAAATAGTCGGTTTGTTCCACATGTTCATGAGGGCCGCGGGCAATACCGGGCTGGGTTTGAGAAACATAACTCATGACCGGAAAATGTTGGGCATCCAACTCATCCCGACGAAACAGTTCGGCCAGCCAGCCTCTTTCGTCTACATATTTTTCAATCGGTTTAATAATCACGCCATCAATTTTGCCGAAATTAAAAATCTGAGGTTCCATTCTTTAACCCTTACCTATGTGATTGGTTCGTCCCAAACAATTCTTTATTTATCCATTCATTTCCAAAGGTTTTTTAAAAATGCTCTCGTAGCAAACTTTTATTAGCTTGAAAGAGGGAAAGTTGACGATCATGGAATAGAGAGCGATAATCAGATAAATTAGAAAAGTACGCAGAGTGCCGTTAAATAAATAATAGATAAAACCCATCAGCACCAATAGATTGTTCGCCGACCAGATGACCATAAAATAGCGACGCATAATCATCATGGATTTAACAAGCAATCCTGCATTCGGGCCGAATTGCTCGATCAGATCCAGGTCGTCTGTAGCCGTGATATGAATTGTTTTTACTCCGGCCCGACTGATAATTTTATCCGGAATAAGATAGGTACGTTTTACATAAAAAATGATCAGCAACAGAGCGATCGCAATCAGGAAAAATATATTTTCCATCAAGCGATCCGGACCCGATGAGGCCGGAACGATCAAATGGGTTAAACTTAGCACAATCACCACTACGGCAAAGGTTAGCATACCGGATAGAATTGCCAGCCATAACAAGCGATTCACACGGTGGATGCTTCTGACCTTTTCATAAATCCGTTTTTTGTATGCCATATCTATTCCAGATAGAATGGATCATAAATTTCATTAATTAATGCGCTCTTCTCTATGACATCCTGCCTCGTCAAAGCAAAAGTTGGACTGATTTCGATCTTTTTTAAGGGCAGACCCTGCTCATTCAGTTCAATATCGATACCGGCCGCAATTAACCAATTCGCATATACTCTTAACAAATCATCTTGTGCTGTTTTCGGGCTGTCTTCCCCGGTAGCATTTTTTACCGGACTAAATTCCTCTTCCCGTTTTACTTCCATTGTAAAAATACGACCGGCCTGAAGAAGCAGATCGAATACAAAGGTCTCGAATTTTATACCGTTTTTGTCCACAGGTCTCACCGTATGGCCCTTTTCATCCATATAGGGCACGACCTTTAAGGCCTTGTGGTAAGGAAGGTTAAAACCATGTTCATTAGCCAGGGCGACAAATTCAACGTTTAACATATGAATAGCGATCGATCCCGCCCAGTACTTTAACCGACCGTCTTCCGTTCTGGCATACATATCTTCCCGACTCAAATCACTGTATTCAACCACACCCTCCTGACCGTTGATTTTACAAATTATCCCCAGTCGTTCTTCGGGATTTTTCTTGCGAATGACTTTGTTGGACATATCGGCCCGGGCCGCAATGTGGTACCCGATAAAGGCCGGATCACAAATATTGACCAGCACGTTATCCACCTGGAAATAGAAGATATACCGAATACCTCTCTTCCTCATATCAGCAATCGATCCGCTGTCCCACAAAGCCTTTACCGAACCACCATGCCCATTAGGGCTGAGGAATAAGCTGTCTTTTTTTGCTAAAAGTAATTTACCCTTTTTGTCGATAGCCGGTAGCATATCCTGTATGAAAAAAGAGATATCTTGCGGATTTAATCCGAAATACTCATGCTTTTGGAAACATTCCACCGTTTGTTTATGATTCGTGCTACTGGTCATGATATACCAGGGAATTTGTGTCTCGTATTTTTTATTTAAGGCTAAAATCTTTTCCGCGTGCAGTTGAAATAATATTTTATGGCGTACCGGTGTTATGGGAAAACACCCTTTGGGCCCATCAAAGCCGAGTCGGGACCCCTGCCCGCCTGCTACCAGAAATGCAGCCACCTGGCCCTTACGCAAAGCTTCTTCTCCGACCGGAATGATAGCCTGATCACGATGCCGGCGTTTCTTCAAAGTCAAAACATCCGTAGGCGCCAAACGATACTTCTC